>NZ_JBXWMG010000002.1:0-439921 GCF_059609705.1 Ruegeria sp. YTSC192 | reverse complement strand
ATCTGACGCGGGATGGCCGAGCCGCCTGCGATGATCAGCTTGGGGTTATGCTCTTTCGCCAGCGCCTCGACCTGATCGTAATCGAGCATGTTGTCTTCTTTGCGGACGCCGTATTGCACCGCGTTGAACCACTTGCCCGACTGGTTCGGGCGGGCACCGTGGGTCAGGTGACCACCGGCGTCGAGGCTCATGCCCAGAATGGTGTCACCGGGCTGGATCAGCGCCTGGAACACACCCTGGTTGGCCTGGCTGCCCGAGTTCGGCTGCACGTTGGCGAAACCGCAACCAAACAGCTCTTTCGCACGGTCGATGGCCAGGTTTTCGGCGATGTCGACGAACTGGCAGCCGCCATAGTAACGGCGGCCGGGATAGCCTTCGGCATATTTGTTGGTCATCACCGAGCCCTGCGCCTCCATCACGGCGGCAGAGACGATGTTTTCCGACGCGATCAGCTCGATCTCGTCGCGCTGACGGCCCAGCTCGGACGTGATCGAGCCGAAAAGCTCAGGGTCACGGTCGGACAGGGACTGAGTGAAAAAACCGGTGTCACGGAGATTGGCGTTCATGATAGCTCCACATGTCTGGGGTATTGCTTGCGGATTTCCTATCGGAAACCTAACCAAGGCAACAGCGTTAAAGCGACGAATTGCACCGCGTGGGCGTCAACTCTGGCCTATTGGGGAAAGGTATGTTTGTTTCGGAACCAAATGTGCAGCACCGGAAACCGGAAAAAATGAAAAAGAGAATCGCTTTTCTCGCAAGCGAGGCTGTGGTCGCGCAATCAGCCCGCGAGGTCCTTGTTGCCAAATACGGAAACGCCGCGCCGCGTGATGCGGATGTGGTGGTGGCGCTGGGTGGCGATGGGTTCATGCTGCGCACGCTCAAGAACATGCAACACCTCGATGCGCCGGTATACGGGATGAACCGCGGAACCATCGGGTTCTTGATGAACACATATTCTGACACTGATCTTTTGGAACGTCTCGATGACGCCGAGGAGGAGGTCATCAATCCTCTGGCCATGCGCGCTATGGATCAATCCGGGAAACTGCATGAGGCGCTGGCGATCAATGAGGTGTCACTGTTGCGCGCAGGTCCGCAAGCGGCGCGTCTGAAGATCAGCGTGGATGGCCGCGAAAGGATGGGAGAGCTCGTCTGTGATGGCGCGCTTCTGTCTACGCCTGCAGGATCGACAGCATACAATTACTCGGCCCACGGCCCGATTCTGCCGATCGGGGCGGATGTGCTTGCCCTGACTGCGATTGCCGCGTTTCGGCCCCGTCGGTGGCGCGGGGCCTTGCTGCCCAAAACCGCGAAAGTTCGCATAGACGTGCTGGATGCCGAGAAACGCCCGGTGATGGCTGACGCCGATTCGATCTCCTTTCCGGACATCGATTGGGTCGAAATCTGCTCGGAATCCGAAATCACCCATCGCATTCTTTTCGACCCCGGACATGGCCTTGAAGAGCGCCTGATTTCTGAACAATTCACTTAGAATTTCGTCAGTTTTGAAAAATAGTTTTTCCTTGTGTGAACAAGTTCACATGCGAGTGAGCATGCAATAGGTAATGTGATCTTGCCTGGAGAACACGCTTAGGTGGGAGTGAGTGGCCACCGAATGGCGTTTTCGACATACTTGCGCATTTTTTGCGCTGGCGAGGGTGGGTGGTGCCACGCTCGTTATTTGAAATCTGGGCATATTTAAGCAAGTGGACCCCGGGCACAAAAACCCGGGGTCAATTTTTTTGGGGATCAGCCGGAGTGGGACATTTGTTCCCAAAGGGGTTTGCACATCTGCCCGACTCGCGCCTCGATTGCTGCCGCTGCATTGACTGCCAGATCTTCACGCCAGCGCTGCGCGGCGATCTGAACATTGATGGGCTGCGGGCCACTTGGTAGATTTGCCAGTCGCGCCGGCACGCAGGCGGCGGGCAGGCCAAGGAAATTCATCGCATAGGAATAGACTGCGCAGCCCAGAACCTCATGCACGCCTTCGGCCCCTTCGGTGTCGCGGTCCGGCTTGAAAAAGGGTTGAGGCAGGAAGGGGGACAGGACCAGAGGGTAATCTTCAAGGAAGAGGGACCATTCGCGGGCATAGTGGCTGCGTTTGGCGAGCATTTGCAGCAGCTCGGTTTCGACAATGGGTGGGAATTCCTGAAAATAGACGTCAAAGATATCGCGGATGGTTTGGGAACCGACCGCCTGGATATCGGATTTCAGAAGGGTCAGCACCTCGCCCATCAATGTGCGGTATCCGATGCGGCCGCATTCGAATACATCAGGGGGATCAATCTCGACCACCTGATAGCCCGCATCAACCAGCGCATCGCGCGCAGTGTCCAGCGCCTTTTCGACCTCTGGGTGAAGGGCGTACCCGAATGTTTTCTTGGTAAAGGCCACTTTGATCGGAGTGTCCAAAGCCTCACCCCGCCATGGCAGGGGTACATGAAACGGGTCTCGGGGGTCTGGGGCGATCAGGCTGGGCATCGACAGGGACAGGTCGGCTGCGGACCGGGTGATCAGGCCTTGAACGGACATGGATTGGGCGAGTATTCCACGCTCGGCCGTTTGGCTGGGGTTCCAGGCGGGGACGCGACCAAGGCCGGGTTTGACGGTCACCGCCCCGTTGGCGGCAGCCGGAAACCTGAGGCTTCCGCCAATGTCATTTCCATGCGCCAAAGCGCCAATCCCGGCCATGACGGCCGCACCCGCGCCGCCCGACGACCCTCCGGCCGAGATATGCCGACCCCAGGGGTTATGCGTGCGCCCGTAAAGCGGATTGTCGGTGTCGGCGCGGAAGGAAAACTCGGGCGTGTTGGTCCGGCCGATCACGATGGCGCCTGCGTTTTGAAGATTTGACACAACCGGCGCGTCATCGGGGGCGATGACATCTTTGAGCGCTACAACCCCGTTAGTCGTGGCGTGGCCCTTTTGATCGACATTGATCTTGATGGTGACCGGCACCCCATGCAGCGGCCCGGTCGGTGCCCCAGCTGCCCGCGCCTGATCTAAGGCGCGCGAGCGTTGCAAGGCCTGCTGGCTCAGATCCTCGACCACAGCATTCAGGTCGGGATTGACGGCGTTCATGCGAGAGATGGAGGAGGCAACGGCGTCCTCTGCACTCAGGTCACCGTTGCGGGTCAGGGTGGTCAGCTCAGTGGCGCTGAGTTGCCAGATTTTGCTTTGAGTCATGGGCCCTCACTGTCTTGGCAAGACAGTAAGGGGCCTGTTTCAGGTTGCAAGAGGTGGCGGCGGGTTACTGAGCGTAGCCAATCGTCTGCAACGCGTCCTTGATTTCGCCCAGGATGGCGGGGTCGTCGATGGTCGCGGGCATCTTGTATTCTTTGCCATCGGCAATCGACACCATGGTGCCCCGCAGGATCTTGCCCGAGCGGGTCTTGGGCAGGCGGTCCACCACCACAGCCAGCTTAAAGGCAGCCACAGGGCCGATTTTGTCTCGGACCATCTTGACGACTTCGTTCGACACCTCGGTATGGTCGCGGTCGGCACCGGTATTCAGGCACAGGAAGCCCACCGGCATCTGGCCTTTCAACTGGTCCGACACACCGATCACCGCGCACTCGGCCACGTCGGGATGGGCGGCCAGAACTTCTTCCATCCCGCCGGTTGACAGTCGGTGGCCCGCGACGTTGATCACGTCATCGGTGCGCGCCATGATATAAAGGTAACCGTCCTCGTCGATCATGCCCGCATCGCCGGTCTCATAGTAGCCGGGGAATTGGTTCAGATACGAGCTTTTGAACCGCTCTTCAGCGTTCCACAGCGTCGGCAAAGTACCCGGAGGCAGTGGCAGCTTAACCGCAATCGCGCCCAGCTCGCCCGGTTTCAGCGGATGGCCGCCTTCGTCGAGGATCTGAACGTCATAGCCTGGCATCGGCTTGGCCGGAGATCCCAGTTTGATGGGCAGTTCCTCGATCCCCAGCGGGTTGCCTGCAATGGCCCAACCGGTCTCAGTCTGCCACCAGTGGTCGATGATCGGAACGTTCAGCGCATCCTGCGCCCAGGTGATCGTATCGGGGTCGGCGCGTTCACCTGCGAGATACATGGCGCGCAGACCGGACAGGTCGTATTCGCCAATCAGATCGCCCTTGGGGTCTTCACGCTTGACGGCGCGGATCGCGGTGGGGGCGGTGAAGAAACTGCGCACGTTATGCTCGGAGATCACCCGCCAGAAGGTGCCAGCGTCGGGGGTGCCGACAGGTTTGCCTTCGAACACGATGGTGGTGTTGCCATGGATCAGCGGGGCGTAACAGATGTACGAGTGCCCAACGACCCAACCCACATCCGAAGCCGCCCAGAACACATCGCCCGGATCGACATTGTAGATGTTCTTCATCGACCAGTTCAGCGCGACCAGATGCCCGGCGGTCGGACGCACAACGCCCTTGGGCGCCCCCGTGGTGCCCGAGGTATAGAGGATATAGGCCGGATGATTGCCTGCGACCGGCACACATTCGGCAGGCTCGACACCGTATTGAAAGCCATGCCAGTTGAAATCGCGTCCTTCGATCAGCTGGGCCACTTCTTGTTCGCGCTGGAAGATGACGCAGAAGTCGGGCTTGTGGCTGGCCAGGTCGATGGCACCGTCCAGCAGAGGTTTATAGTGAACCACGCGGCCGGGCTCCAACCCGCAGGAGGCGGCGATGATGGCTTTGGGCTTGGCGTCGTCGATCCGTACAGCCAGTTCGTTGCTGGCAAAGCCGCCGAACACCACTGAATGCACGGCACCCAGACGGGCACAGGCCAGCATCGCCTCGAGCGCTTCGGGGATCATCGGCATGTAGATGATGACGCGGTCGCCCTTTTCAATGCCTTTTGCGCGCAGCGCACCGGCCAACGTCGCCACCCGGTTCCGCAGCTCGACATACGAGATTTCGCGTTTGGTTTGGGTGATCGGGCTGTCGTAGATGATGGCTGTCTGTTCCCCACGCCCGTTTTCAACGTGACGATCAACGGCGTTCCAGCAGGTGTTGACCTGCGCATCGCTGAACCATTCATACAGAGGGGCATTGTCGGCAAAAAGGGCTTTGCT
This sequence comes from Ruegeria sp. YTSC192, assembly GCF_059609705.1. Lineage (NCBI taxonomy): Bacteria > Pseudomonadati > Pseudomonadota > Alphaproteobacteria > Rhodobacterales > Roseobacteraceae > Ruegeria > Ruegeria sp. YTSC192. Next base: position 434,868 of record NZ_JBXWMG010000002.1, on the reverse strand, counting down.
GGGGGCCGAGACCCAATCAATGCCTTTGGCGGCGTCCATCCAGAACGCCTCGGGGTCGTTTTTCCAGCCATCGTAAACGTCTTGATATGCCATCAGGCCCTCCTCCCAAAATCACTGAGATTGTTGTTAGGCAGCGAAAGGGCAGCGGGCAAGCGGCGCGAGTGACGGCGCGTCAGTTTATCGCAAAATATTTGCAGGATGGGTGAAAATCGTCTGCAAACTTTTGCAAACTGTTTTGTAATATGGAATTTTGCTGACTGGCTTTGAATTTTTGCAAATCTGCAAACTCGCGAGTGCAAAGGTAACAGGCCGAGTCGGTCAGCCAGACACACTATAGGTGCCTGGCGTTGGACACTTTGAACTAGCCGTAGTGGGCCACAGGTGTGCCTGCGATTGCAGCCATGTTCAGCAGCCCCCTCGAAGTGATTGAAGGGGTCACGATATGTGCTTTGTTGCCCATCCCCATCAGGATCGGGCCAACTTCAATTCCGTCGGCTTTCATCTTCAAAATATTTCGCACGCCGCTTGCAGCATCTGCATGCGCGAAGATCAGGACATTCGCGGCACCCTCAAGACGTGAGGCCGGGAAAATACGCTCGCGTAGTTCGGGGCTGAGGGCCGTGTCCAGATTCATCTCGCCTTCATAGGTGAAATCGCGCGGTTCGCTGTCCAGAATCGCCATTGCCTCTCGCAGTCGCTTGCCCGAGCCTTCGGCCTGGTTGCCGAATTGCGACTGCGAGCAGAAGGCAATCTTGGGCTCAAGCCCGAAACGCCGCACGTGGCGGGCTGCGCCCAGCGTGATTTCGGCCAGTTCCGCCGGATTGGGCAATTGTCGAACGTGGGTGTCGGCGATGAACAGCGGGCCGTCTTCCAGGATCATCAGCGACAAAGCACCGTGCGGGTGCAGGTCGGGGGTGCCCAGAACCTGTTCGACATAATTCAGGTGCCAGCGATATTCGCCAAACGTGCCGCAGATCATGCTGTCGGCCTCGCCACGCTGTACCATGATAGCGCCGATGGCTGTGGTATTCGTACGCATGATCGCCTTGGCCAGATCAGGGGTGACGCCCCGGCGCTGCATGATCTGGTGGTACGAGTTCCAATAGTCGTAGTAGCGCGGATCGTTTTCCGGGTTCACGATCTGCAGATCCTTGCCGGGACGGACGACCAGACCCAGACGCTCACAACGGGCCTCGATTACTTCGGGGCGGCCGATCAGGATCGGAGTTTCGGTTGTCTCCTCAAGGATGGCCTGCGCGGCGCGCAATACACGTTCATCCTCACCTTCGGCGAAGACGATCCGACGGCTTGAGGCTGCAGCGGCCTCAAACACGGGGCGCATCAGCAGGGCAGACTTGAAGACGGTCTGGTTCAGCTTTTCCTTATAGACCTCAAGATCGTCGATCGGACGTTTCGCAACGCCGCTGTCCATTGCGGCTTTGGCGACCGCCGAAGAAACGATTCCCACGAGGCGGGGATCAAAGGGTTTAGGGATCAGGTAGTCCGGGCCAAAGGTCAGCTGTTCACCCTTGTAGGCAGCGGCGGCTTCGGCGCTGGTGGTGACGCGGGCCAGTTCGGCAATACCTTCGACACAGGCGATCTGCATCTCGTCATTGATCTCGGTTGCGCCGACATCCAGCGCGCCCCGGAAGATGAACGGGAAACACAGCACGTTATTGACCTGATTGGGAAAATCGCTACGTCCGGTTGCGATGATCGCATCCGGAGCGACCTCACGCGCGGCTTGGGGCAGGATCTCGGGCGTTGGGTTGGCCAGAGCGAAGATGATCGGGCGGTCAGCCATTTTCTCGACCATCTCGGGCGTCAGAACATTCGGTCCGCTCAGGCCCAGAAACAAATCGGCACCGTCAATCACATCGTCCAGGGTGCGAAGGTCGGATTTCTGCGCGAACTGATCCTTGTGCGGGTTCATGTCCTCGGCGCGACCCTCGTAAACCAGTCCGTGGATATCGCACAGCCAGATATTCTCGCGTTTGACGCCAAGTTTGACCAGCATGTTGAGGCAGGCGATCCCGGCCGCTCCACCACCGGTCGAAACGATTTTAATGTCCTCGAACTTTTTGCCGGCGACGTGCAGTGCGTTGCGGGCGGCGGCCCCGACAACAATGGCAGTTCCGTGCTGATCGTCGTGAAAAACGGGGATGTTCATGCGCTCGCGACACAGCTTTTCGACGATGAAACAATCGGGGGCTTTGATGTCCTCAAGGTTGATCGCGCCAAAGGTCGGTTCCAGCGCGCAGACGACATCTGCCAGTTTTTCGGGGTCGGGTTGGTCGACCTCGATATCAAAGCAATCGATCCCGGCGAATTTCTTGAACAGGACGGCCTTGCCCTCCATCACCGGCTTCGAGGCCAGCGCACCGATATTGCCCAGACCCAGAACAGCCGTTCCGTTTGACACCACGGCCACAAGATTGCCGCGTGCGGTATAATGCTCTGCGTTCGCGGGGTCGGCCTTGATTTCAAGACTGGCCTCGGCCACGCCCGGCGAATAGGCGCGGGCCAGATCGCGACCGTTTGCCATGGGTTTTGTGGCCTTGATTTCAAGCTTCCCGGGCTTGGGATGGGCGTGATAGTCAAGCGCGGCCTGCCGCAAGCTGGGTGTGTCAGACATCGGCGGTAAAGCTCCCCTGCAAAATTTGATTTAGCCTTAAACTATTTCTTCGGGCTTGGCTACGCTGCGTCAGGAATTAGGCGAAGGCTGGCCGCAAAGGGCCCTTTGCTTGATTAATCGTCACAAAATATTTACATACCGGCAATTCGCGCGATCTGATCCAGGACCCAAAAATGTCCAATGACCTAAAAATCTCATCCTCCGAGGTGTTCACCCCATCGCGGTTTCGGTTTGGAACGGATCGGTTCTGGTTTTGGATGGCATTGGGTGCCGCCGCTTTGGTTTTGGTGGTCGTCGCTATGTTTCCTTTGCAGGCTGCGGCTTTTAACCAGGAAGGCGGGCTGATCGAGACGATCTCGGCCGCAGGGCTGTTTACCGCCGGGGTTGTCGCCTTGGTAAAGTACCGGGGCCTTACGCAACTCTACATCGGCGTCGGGTGCCTGCTGCTGGCCGAGCGTGAGCTTGAGGCGGAGATCTACGCCGAAGGCAGCTTGCCTTTTGCGGTGCTGAACGGATTGGATGGTCTGTTGGATATGACACTGGTGCGTGTCGCCCTGGCGGTCGTCGTTCTTGGGGGCGTACTATGGCATGGCATTCCCAACGCGTGGCGGGCGGTCAGGGTTCAGGCGCCTTTCCTTGCGATCTTCGTGCTGGCCGGATTGGCCGCAGTTGTGGCGCAGGGGCTCGAAGAAATCTTGGGCCTGTATCAGGCTACGATGTCTTTGGTCATGAAGGCGCGGCTTTTTGTTCTGGAAGAAACGCTCGAGATGTATTTTTCGGTTGGCATTCTGGCGTCGGTTCTGATCGGATGGCCGAAGGAACCGACTGACGAGAGCTTGCATGACCCAGACAGCGCACGCGGCGAACACCCGCGCTGAAATCCGTTTGCCGACGCAGGAATTGCGCGACGATATTCCGTTTTATACCAAGGTGTTGGGGATGCAGATGGACATGATCTATCCTGCTGACGATCCCCGGGTTGCCGTGTTTTCCGGCCATGGCCTAAGGGTCCGTGTCGAAAAGGACGCGCCTGAGGCCCCCGGCACCCTACGTATTCTGACCGAAAACCCCGAGGGTTTTGCCAATGGCGACCGGGTTCTGGTTGCACCGAATGGCACGCGTATCGAAATCGAGGACGTCGACCCCCCACTGGTGATGCCTGAAACGGTGCATTCCTTTGTGGTGCGCAGGCTCAAGGATCAGGCACCGTGGATCATCGGACGGGCCGGGATGCACTATCGCGATCTTGTGCCGGATCGTTTGGGCGGGTCCATCATTGCCAGCCATATCCGCATCCCAGATGGCGGCCCTGTGCCGGATATGGTGCATTTCCACAAGGTCGGGTTCCAGCTGATCTTCTGCATCCATGGCTGGGTCGATGTCGTCTACGAGGACCAGGGCGACAAGTTGCGCCTGACCGCAGGGGATTGCTTTATTCAACCGCCGGAAATCCGCCACCGCGTTCTGGAAGCCTCGGACAATGTGCAGGTGATCGAGATCGGCGTGCCAGCTGAACATGTCACCGAGATTGACCACGAGATGGAACTGCCGACGCCGCATCTACGTCCCGACCGGGAATGGCAGGGGCAACGCTTTGTCTACAATCAGGCGAAAGATGCGGATTGGGTGCCGTTCCGACTGCCGGGTTATATCTGCCGCGATACTACGATTGCCGAGAACACCAAAGGCGTTGCCGGTGTTCAGGTCATCCGGCGCGGGCAGGGCGAACCGGTTTGGGCCAGCCACGACACCGACATCCATTTCACCTTTGTCATGACCGGAGAGGTCACTCTGGAAGGCGAAGGCCGTGACCCCTATCAACTGGAGCAGGGGGATGCCTTTGTGATACCACCGGGGATGCGCACGCGCTTGTCGCAGCCCTCTGACGATGTCGAACTGCTCGAAGTGACCTTGCCGGGGGTGTTCAAGACGGTGCTGGAATAAATGCGCGGCGGGGCTTCTATTCGCCCCTCGTTTTCCGGTAGGGTCTAAATTTCTGACCAACTGATCAAAAATGGGGAATCGCCATGTCGCTTAAAGATGCTGCCTTGAAGGTCCGCGAAAACGCCCATGCACCCTATTCGAATTTCAAGGTCGGCGCGGCGATCCTGTCGGGGTCGGGGACGCTCTATGTTGGATGCAACGTAGAGAACGTGGCCTATCCCGAGGGCACCTGTGCCGAGGCAGGCGCAATTGCCGCCATGGTCGCCTCGGGTGAAACCGAGCTGGCCGAGGTCTATGTCGTTGCCCAAAGCCCGCAGCCCGTGCCGCCTTGTGGTGGCTGCCGTCAGAAACTGGCCGAGTTCGGTGCGCGGGAGGTAAAGGTCACCTTGGCGACAACCGACGGCGCCGAGTTGGAAACCACGATCGGACAGCTTTTGCCCGGCGCATTTGACGCCTCGCATATGCAGGACAGCTGATCGCATGGATGCCCGTTCGATCATCGTCAAACTGCGCCGCAGCGAAGTGCCCACCGGGTCAGAGCTTGCGTGGTTTGCCCAAGGTCTGGCCGATGGCAGCGTCAGTGACGCGCAGGCCGGGGCCTTTGCGATGGCCGTCTGCATGGGCGGGCTGGGCGCGCAGGGTCGTGCCGACCTGACTGTCGCGATGCGAGACAGTGGTGACGTGCTACGCTGGGATTTGGATGGCCCGGTGATCGACAAACACTCTACAGGCGGTGTAGGCGATTGCGTCAGCCTGATTCTGGCTCCGGCTCTGGCCGAATGTGGGGCCTATGTGCCCATGATCTCGGGCCGTGGGTTGGGCCACACGGGCGGGACGCTGGACAAGCTTGAGGCGATTCCGGGCGTCACTACTCAGATCGGGCAAGAGCGTCTGGCGCAGGTATTGCGCGACACCGGGGCTGCGATTGTCGGCGCGACGGGGCAGATCGCGCCTGCGGACAAGCGTCTCTATGCGGTGCGGGATGTGACGGCGACGGTGGAAAGCCTCGATCTGATCACGGCCTCGATCCTGTCCAAGAAACTGGCGGCAAGTCCTGATGCGCTGGTGCTGGATGTCAAAACCGGCAGTGGCGCGTTCATGAAAACTATGGAAGACGCGCGCGAACTGGCTCAGGCGCTGACCGCAACTGCGAATGCAGCAGGGTGTCGAACCTCGGCCGTTATTACCGATATGAACCAACCTCTGGCCTCGGCGCTGGGCAACGCGTTGGAGGTGGCCGAGGTCATGAAGGTCCTGACCGAAGGGGGGACGTCTCCTCTGGCCGAAATCTCTGCCGAGTTGGGCGGGGTGTTGCTGGTGGATGCGGGTATCTCTGAAACAGTGGATCAAGGCCGTGCCAAAATCGCCGAGATCATCCGGGACGGCCGCGCCGCTGAACGGTTTGGTCGCATGATGGCCGCTGTCGGAGGGCCAGTGCAATTTGTTGATACGTGGTCGCGGTTCCTGCCCGAAGCCAGCGTGATCACCGAGGTTCCATCTCCGCGTGATGGATACATCACGGCCATTGACGGTGAGGCTTTGGGGCTTGCCGTGGTCGCTCTTGGCGGTGGACGTCAGGTGGAAAGCGATGTGATCGACCCGGCGGTAGGCCTGTCAAACATGGTACGGCTGGGCGAGCGGGTCACCAAAGGCGCGCCTTTGGCCGCTGTTCACGCGGCGCGCGAGGACGCGGCAGGTCAGGCGACCCACTGCGTATTGGCGGCGATCACAATCGGCGATGCCCCGGTTGCCGTGCCCGATCTGGTTCATGAAAGGATCACGGCATGAGCCGCGCCTTTCTCGTCGTGATGGACTCCGTCGGTATCGGCGGGGCACCTGATGCAGGCGCGTTCTTCAACGGCGAGGTGCCTGACACCGGGGCCAACACACTGGCCCACATCGCGCAAGCCTGCGCCGAGGGGCTGGCTGAGGACGGGCGCAGCGGCCCGCTGACACTGCCTCATCTGGATGCGCTGGGTCTGGGTGCAGCAACGCGTCTGGCCTCGGGCGATGCTACGCCGGGGCTGGCGGCTCAACCAACTGGCCTGTGGGGATGCGCACGGGAACTGTCGCCGGGCAAGGATACGCCTTCGGGCCATTGGGAACTGGCGGGGCTGCCCGTGCCGTGGGACTGGCACTATTTTCCCGACACACAGCCCGCATTTCCAACCGATCTGAGCCAAGCAGCAGCGCAAGCTGCGGGGACCGAGGGTATTTTGGGCAATTGCCACGCCTCGGGCACCTCCATCATTGCCGAGCTTGGGGCCGAGCATATGCGCACCGGCTGGCCGATCTGCTACACGTCCGCCGACAGCGTGTTCCAGATCGCCGCGCATGAGGAGAGCTTTGGTCTGGACCGTCTTTTGGACATGTGCAAAGCGCTTGCGCCGCATCTGCACAAGATGAAGGTGGGCCGTGTCATCGCGCGGCCCTTCGTCGGCTCGTCTGACGAGGGGTTCACCCGTACAACGAACCGCAAGGATTTTGCCATCTTGCCGCCCGCGCCCGTGCTGACGAACTGGGTTCAGGACGCAGGCCGCCCCGTGCACGCCGTTGGCAAGATCGGAGACATCTTCTCGATGCAGGGCATCGACACGCTGCGTAAAGGCTCGGACGCCGAATTGATGGCGCATCTATCCGACCTGGTCGATCAGGCCGAGGATGGCAGCCTGAGTTTTGCCAATTTTGTCGAGTTCGACAGCCTCTATGGTCATCGTCGCGACATTAGCGGCTATGCTCGTGCGTTGGAATGGTTCGACCGGGAAATCGGAGCCATCCTGCCTAAGCTGCGCCCGGATGACATGCTGGTATTGACGGCGGATCACGGCAATGACCCCAGTTGGATCGGCACCGACCACACCCGCGAACAAGTGCCGGTTTTGGTAGCCGGGCGAGGTTCAGGCCAGCTTGGCCAAATCCATTTCGCCGATGTTGCCGCCAGCATCGCCCATCACCTGAACGTGCCGGCGCAGGGGCCGGGAAAGAGCTTTCTATGAGTGTCGCAGACCTTCCGAAAATCGAATTGCACCTGCACCATGAGGGCGCTGCACCGCCCGCATTCATCCGGCAGTTGGCGCATGAAAAACGCATCGATCTGAGCGGCATCTTCAAACCCGATGGTGGCTATGATTTCCGCGACTTTGCCCATTTCCTCAGCGTCTATGAGGCCGCGTGCGAAGTCCTGAAATCGCCCGAGGATTTCCGACGCCTGACCCTGGCGATCCTTGAGGAAAGCGCTGCCAATGGGGTGGTGTATTCCGAGACCTTTCTCAGCCCTGATTTCTGTGGGGGTGGCGATCTACAAGCGTGGCGCGACTATCTGAGCGCCATTCAGGATGCCGCAGATGAGGCCGAGCGCAAGTTCGACATCACTCTGCGCGGCGTGGTCACTTGCGTTCGACATTTCGGCCCGGATCAGGCCAAGATCAGCGCCCGGTGCGCCGCGGAAACCGCAGGCGATTGGATCACCGGTTTCGGCATGGGCGGAAATGAATCCATCGGCACTCAGGGCGATTTCAAATGGGCCTTCGATTGCGCCCGCGAATCCGGTTTGCGCCTGACCACCCATGCAGGTGAGTTCGGTGGTCCAGAAAGCGTGCGCGACGCGGTCCGTGACCTGGGTGTTGAACGCATAGGCCACGGCGTGCGCGCCATTGAAGACCCCGATCTGGTGCATGAAGTGGTCGATCGGGATGTCACGCTTGAGGTCTGTCCGGGATCAAACGTGGTTCTGGGTCTCTACCCTGATTTCGCCACGCATCCGATTGCGCGATTGCGCGACGCCGGGGTGAAAGTCACCGTTTCCACGGATGACCCGCCATTTTTCCATACCACAATGCGGCGTGAATATGAGATGTTGCAGGCAGCCTTTGATTGGGGTGCCGAAGACTTTGCGGCCCTGAATGAAACGGCTCTGAACGCCGCCTTTTGCGATGAAGACACCCGTGCGCGGGTCAAGAAAAGACTGGAGAACACATGAGCGAACACCTGACCGTCGTTGACCACCCGCTGGTGCAGCACAAACTGACGCTCATGCGGGACAAGGGGACCTCGACCGCCGAATTCCGCCAGCTGCTGCGGGAAATCACCCTGTTGCTGGCTTATGAGGTGACGCGCGAGCTTAAGCTGACCACTCGCCATATCGAAACTCCGATGGAGGAGATGGACGCGCCCATTCTGGCTGGCAAGAAGCTGGCGCTGGTCTCGATCCTGCGCGCCGGGAACGGGATGCTGGACGGGGTGCTGGAACTGATCCCCTCGGCCCGTGTGGGGTTTGTTGGGCTGTACCGCGACGAAGAAACGCTGAAACCCGTTCAGTATTATTTCAAAGCGCCCGAGGGACTGAAAGACCGATTAGTCATTGCCGTAGACCCGATGCTGGCCACCGGCAACAGCTCGGCCGCGGCGATTGATCTGCTGAAAGAGGCGGGCGCGACCGAGATCCTGTTCCTCTGCCTGCTGGCGGCACCAGAAGGGGTTGCCCGCATGAAAGAGGCCCACCCGGACGTGCATATCGTCACTGCCGCGCTGGATCGTGAGCTGAACTCGAAAGGCTATATCATGCCCGGCCTCGGCGATGCCGGAGACCGTATGTTCGGCACCAAATAAGCCCGATCACTCGCTGCAGATGTTTTGAAGCTGGACCCAATCGCGGTCCGGCAACACCTGTTCCAGCGTGCGTCCGGCCATTGGGTCGGCCTCGATCAGGCCCAGAACCGTTTCCCCTGTCACGTCCCGCGCATAGGCATATGGGGTCGAGGGCAGGGCGGCCTGAGCAAAAACCGCCAGCAGCGCCTCATCTGTCAGAGACGGACGGGGTTCCGACAGAACTTGTTCGGTATAGCTGTCGACGATTTCGGGCGTCAGGCCTCCGGTCGTCAGCAGGCGAAAGGCCGATGCGGTTCCGGTTCGGTCCAGAATATCACCCAACGGGTCTTGAGCCGCGATACGGGCGCGCTCGGCGATGATGAAGCCAGCGGCTACGGCAGGATCTTCATGATCCTCGACCAAAGCCCGGTTCAACAAGACCGTCCCGCCCGGCAGGCTGAGGCTGTCTTGCACCCCGGCGGGAAGGATGATGATCTGTCGCACGCCCGTGCGCCTGGCCAGACGATCCAAGGAGGCCTGCGCATCGCGTGAGGCACAGGCCCGCCCCGAAACCCGCTCGATTCGTTGCAGAATCTCGTCGCCGATGTCCTGCCGTTTGACCTCGGGCACGACCGAGACCACGTGGTTTTGCAGCGCCCCCGGCAACCACAGCAGCAAAACGGCGAGAACAGCGGCGACAACGCCGGCAACGCTGAACCAGCGCAACCGGCCGGGATGCGGGCGCGCGCGGTCGATGGCGCGTTGCAGCCGGTCGATAGCCTCAAGCATGGTCTTTTCGCTTTCGGCCAGTTCCAGCGTTTCGTCCGGGTCGCCGTCGGGGTTGAAAATCGCAGGGAAACTGCCCGGATTTTGACGCTCCAACGCGGCCAGAGACCAGTGCGTCAGCGCCCGGTCATTGAAATCTGAGATCGTCAGGGTCGCCTCACCGATTGAGACCACAACCTCGCGCCGCTGTTCATCGGGCGAGGAGCGCCACAGACCGGTGGCTTCGATCCGCTGATATTGTTTCAGGGCCGTCATTTGGATTGGGCTGCTCGTGTTTTTCTTTTGCCAAAGCATAGCATGTGGAAATCGCGGGGCGCAAACCTGTTGCGCAGGCTTTCAGAAATATGCTGGATGGCACAAGCGCTGTTGCGCGCATCTAACCCGAGGCAGAACATGCAACCAGGCAAAGAAACGCTCCCCTTTTTGGCTTCGGTGCTGATGGTCACTGCAATGGCCATTCTTGGCGTGATCGACAACGTGGTGATCCTGCTGGCCGAAACCATCGGGCTGTGGCAGTTCCATCTCAGCCGTGCCGTTCTGATGTTGCCTCTGATCATCGGGCTGTCGCTGTTGGGTTTGGGAAGTCTGCGGCCAAAACGGCTGCGGTTTGTCCTGCTGCGCAGTGTTCTGATCGCGACGGGCATGCTGTTCTATTTCGCCTCGTTGGCGTTGATGCCGATTGCGCAGGCCTTGGCCGGGCTGTTCACCTCACCGATGTTCGTGCTGTTGATCTCGGCGCTGGGGCTGAAACAAGTCATCGGACCATGGCGCATCGGCGCGGTTCTACTGGGGTTTGTGGGCATCCTGTGCGTGTTGCAACCCAACCCGACCGAGTTCGATGTCAGGACCTTTTTGCCGGTTGTCGGAGGATTCTTCTACGCGCTCAGCGTGATCGTCACGCGGACCTATTGCTCGGACGAAAGCACGGTCGCCCTTTTGGGCAACAACATGCTGGTTCTGGGCGTTGCCGGGGCCATCGGCCTGATCGTTTTCACGGCCTTTCCCGCGTCCGGACCTGATGGTCCCGAGGGTTTTGTGACCCGTGGTCTGGTCCTCGATATGCGCGCAGCCTTGCCGTGGGTCGCGGTGCAGGCGGTCGGGTCCACTGTGGCCGTTTTCATGATGATCAAGGCCTATCAGGTCGGAGAGCCCTCATTCGTTGCCGTGTTCGAATATTCGGTCATGATCTTCGGTCCCCTTTTCGCCTGGGTTGCCCTTGGACAGACGATCGGAGTGATTCAGATCATTGGCATCGGCCTGATCGCAACAGCCGGCGCGGTTCTGGGCTGGAGGGCCAGGCGCGCGGCCCCTGAGCCGGAGGTTGCATGATCATCTCTCGTGGCCGTCGCTATGTGTTCGTACATATGCCCAAGACGGGAGGGACCTCACTGGCGTTGGCACTGGAACAGCGGGCCATGAAGGATGACATCCTGATCGGAGACACACCCAAGGCCCTGAAACGGCGGCGGCGCGCCAAGGAATTGACCGCGCGGGGGAGGCTGCACAAACACGCGACGCTTGCGGATATCGACGGGGTGTTGCCGGAGGGCGCGCTTGAGGGGATGTTTGCCTTCACGCTGGTCCGCAATCCGTGGGACCGCATGGTCAGCTACTATCACTGGCTGCAATCTCAGAGCTTCGCGCATGAGGCCGTCACCCTGTCGCAGCAATTGGCGTTTGAGGCGTTTGTTCTCCACCCAACCATTCGTCGCTCGTTTCAGGACCACCCGGCGCGGCGCTATATGACCCGCGCGGATGGGGTCGAACAGTGCCAGCTGTTCATCCGACTGGAACGGTTCGAACAGGACGCGCTGCCTCTGTTTCATCATCTGGGGTTTGAGGTTCAATTGCCCCTTGTGAACGCCTCGGACCGACGGGCAGATTATCGTGGGTATTTTTCCGACAGGTCGGCCCAATCCGTGGCGGATGCCTGTGCAGAAGACATCCAGAGATTCGGCTATAATTTTGACACGACGTCCGGTCCATAGTTTCCGATAAGGCAATAAATCTGCTCTGGTATTGCTGTCTGTTGCGAAGATTTCCTCATTTCAGCTCAAATTGGGCGTAAATGCGGCCAAACTAAGACGGATAGCCGCTGTTTCTGCTATCTCTTGAGATGTGAGTATTTGTGCCAAAAGGGGGTTCGGCACGTGTTGGAAGTAATGAGTTTTTCGGATGTTTCCGAGTATGATGACGATGTTGATCTGCCAATTGCGCTGGACGCAGTGTCATCGCGTAGGGGCGGGTTCCTGCACGGAACCAAAATCGCGACAACCAGTGGATGGAAGCTGATCGAACGTATCGCCGCCGGTGATCTGGTTCGAACACTGGATCATGGCTTCAAAGAGGTGCGCAGGGTCTCGACCAGTTGGGTCAATATCCCAGCAAGCGAGAGGCGATCAGCCTATCTGCCTATCTTTGTGCCTGCGCGGGCGGCGTATAACGGACGGGCGGTCTGGTTGATGCCGGAACAGGGCGTCGCGCTGGATCGCGGCAAACTGGACCTGACGGATCAGGGCGTTGCCGTGGTGCCTGCGCGGGTTCTGGATGGGGCCTGTCGGTTGTCTTCGCAGTCTCCGGGATCGTCGTTCGAGGTCACAACCCTGTTCTTCGATCGCGACGAGGTGATCTATATCGAGGGCGGTTTGCAGGCCTATTGCCCTTCGGGTCGTTTCAGCCGCACGTCTGGTCAGGGAAAACAATACACGGTGGCCGACGAAGATGCCGCGACCGCACTGGTCGATGCGCTTTCCGTAAGTGGTGAGATTTCGGCCCTTGCAAATCCATTGGGTGCTTTGCCTGCGCCGATCCCGACCGATCCGATTTTCCCGATCCGCCCCGCGGCGGGTATTCGCAGGCCCGGACGACCGGGCCGACCAAACGCGCCGGTTCTGTTTCTCCGGCCTGAATGGCAAACCGCTCCGGCTGTTCAGTAAGGAAGACGCAGGCGCAAGGGGAGTTGCGCCTGCGTCGTTGTTTTACGCGGCTTTGGCGTCCGGGTTGAACCGGCCATAGAAGCTCTGACCTTTTTCGGCCATTTCACGCAGCAGCGGCGGGCAGGCGAAACGCTCGCCATAGGCCTCGGCCAGTTGATCGCAACGCTCGGCCGCGTAGGGCGTGCCGATGATATCCAGCCAGCTGAGCGGACCACCAGACCAAGGCGCAAAGCCCCAACCCAGGATCGCGCCCACGTCACCTTCGCGGATGTCTTCCAGAACGCCTTCTTCCAGCGCACGGACCGCTTCCAGAACCTGTGCGAACATCAGACGTTCCTGCACTTCGATCAGGTCAGGCTGCTCGGCGGCCAGAGGGTATTTGTCTTGCAGACCCTTCCAGTACTCGACGCGCTTGCCCTTTTCGTCATAGTCGAAAAAGCCTGCATTGGCCTTGCGACCCAGACGGCCCTGCTCCTCCATCCAGAAGATCAGATCGTCCGAGGAGCTTTCGGGATAGGCATTGCCCATGGCCGCCTTGGTCGCGCGTGCAATCTTGGCACCCAGATCAATCGAGGTCTCGTCGGTCAGCTGGATCGGCCCCACCGGGAAGCCCAGCTGACGCGCCGCGTTGTCGATCAGGATCGGGCTGACGCCCTCGGTGATCATGCGCGCACCTTCGTTGATGTAGGGGATGATGCAGCGGTTGGCGTAGAAGAAGCGCGCATCATTGACCACAATCGGCGTCTTCCGGATCTGGCGCACATAGTCCAGCGCCTTGGCGACGGCGCGATCACCAGTTTCCTTGCCCTTGATGATCTCGACCAGGAACATCTTCTCAACCGGTGAGAAGAAGTGGATGCCGATAAACTGCTCGGGCCGCACGGAGGCCTTCGCCAGATCGGTGATCGGCAATGTCGATGTGTTCGAGGCAAAGATGCAGTCCTCGGGGATGATCGCCTCGACCTTCTTGGTCATCTCGGCCTTGACGCCAATGTCTTCGAACACGGCTTCGATGATCAGGTCGCAGCCTTTCAGATGCTCCAGATCAGGGGTCGCGGTGATACGGGCCAGCAGGGCCTCTTTCTTTTCAGCCGTGACTTTGCCGCGCTTGATGCCTTTGTCCATATAGCTTTCGGAATAGGCCTTGCCCTTGTCGGCAGCAGCCTGATCACGGTCGACCAGAACAACCTCCATCCCGGCCTGCGCCGAGACCAGCGCGATACCTGCACCCATCATGCCAGCGCCAAGAACGCCGACCTTTTTGACGCGTTGATCGGCCACATCTTTGGGGCGAACCGCGCCTTTCTCCAACGCTTCCTTGTTCAGGAATAGCGACCGGATCATGGCCGAGGACGAGGGGTTCATCAGGACGTTGGTGAACCAGCGCGCCTCGATCTTCAGGGCGGTGTCAAAGTCGACCAGCGCACCTTCGTAGATTGAGCTCAGCAGCGCTTTGGCCGCCGGGAAGGCGCCTTGGGTCTTGCCGTGTACCATCGCGCTTGCGCCGACAAAGGTCATGAAACCAGCGGGATGATAGGGCGCGCCGCCGGGCATTTTATAGCCCTTCGCGTCCCACGGTTTGACCAGATCGGCATCCTTGGCGTTCAGAACCCATTCCTTGGCGGCTGCAACCGGATCATCCGCCACTGCGTCGATCAACTGCGCGCCCTTGGCCTTTGCCGGGTCCATCATCTTGCCTTCCAGCAGGACCGGAGCCGCCGCCATCGCACCAACCATACGGCTATAGCGCATGGTGCCGCCGCCGCCGGGGAAGATGCCCAGCAGAATCTCGGGCAGGCCGATTTTGGCCTTGGCATTCGAGGTCATGACACGGTGATGACAGGCCAAAGCGATCTCGGTCCCGATCCCGGCGCATGTGCCGTTGATCGCGCAGGCAATCGGCTTACCGCCTTTCTTGGTCTTCGGGTCCATACCCGCCAGTTCCATCTTGCGCAGAATGTGGTGGCCGCCCATGACGAAGTCGAACAGCGCCTGCGCCGGTTCATCACCGGCCTCCTGACGGATGGTGGCGAGGGTATTCAGATCCATGCCGCCTGCAAACGAGCCCTCTTTGCCCGAGGTGATGACGATCCCTTTGATCTCATCATCGTTCAGGGCCTGATCGATCAGCTGGCTGACCTCCTGAAAGGCCTCGCGGGTCAGCACGTTCATGGATTTGCCCTGGGCATCCCAGGTCACAATGGCGACGCCGTCTGCGTCTTTGGTCAGAGTGAAATCAGTCATTGTCATCTCCAATCTGGTCAGCCGTCAGCGGGCTGCCGTCTTTCCGGGTGAAAGAGAATCCGTTCTCATCATCCTTCACCATCATGTCTATGTCGCTGTAGTAGCCGGTCTCGGTCGGGGTCCGTGTGCCCACCACCAGAAAGGTCGCGGGCGCATCGGTCTTGTTCACAAGGTGATGGCCGTTGGCCTCACCGGCTGGCCAAGCGGCGCAGTCACCAGGCAGCATCTCATGCTCACCATCGTCTTCGATCAGCACGCATGTGCCGCTGAGCATGATGGCAAACTCGTCCTGTTGTATGTGGTAGTGGCGCAACGAGGACATCCCCGCAGGTTCCAACCGCACGATGTTGACCCCGTATTGGGTCAGGCCGCCCGCATCCCCGATCCTCTGAACGAAACGACCCGCAGTCGCCTCGGCCAGCTTGCCCGGATAAGACGAGCCACCCTTGAACGGGATCTGAGAGAGATCCAGCTTGGGCATCAGACCCGCTCGATAATGGTTGCTGCACCCATGCCGGACGCAATGCAGAGCGTCGCCAGACCGGTTTCCTTGTCCTGACGCTCAAGCTCATCCAGCAGTGTGCCGATGATCATCGCGCCAGTTGCGCCCAGCGGGTGACCCATCGCGATCGAGCCGCCGTTGACGTTTACCAAGGCCGGATCGACATCGAACGCCTGCTGGAAGCGCAGCACGACCGAAGCGAAGGCTTCGTTCACTTCGAACAGGTCCAGATCGCTGATCTTCATGCCGTTGTCGGCAAGGATCTTCTCGGTCACGGGAACCGGACCGGTCAGCATGATGGTCGGGTCGGTGCCGATCTTCGCGGTCGCTTTGATGCGGGCACGCGGCTTGAGGCCGTACTTTTCACCAAATTCCTTGTTGCCGATCAGTACCGCGGCCGATCCGTCCACGATGCCCGAGCTGTTGCCCGCGTGGTGGATGTGGTTGATCCGCTCAAGATGCGGATATTTGATCATCGCCACCTTGTCGAAGCCCGGCATCTGCTCACCCATCATCTGGAAGGACGGGTTCAGGGCGCCGAGGCTCTGCATGTCGGTGCTGGGGCGCATGTATTCATCGCGGTCCAGAATGGTCAGGCCGTTCTGATCCTTGATGGTGATGACCGACTTTTCAAACCGGTTGTCTTCCCAGGCTGCAGCCGCGCGTTTCTGAGATTCCACGGCCAGTGCGTCGGCATCGTCGCGGCTGAAACCATATTCTGTCGCGATAATATCGGCCGAGATGCCCTGCGGCACGAAATAAGTGTCCATTGCCAGCGTCGGGTCTACGGCAATTGCCGCGCCGTCACTGCCCATGGCCACGCGGCCCATCATCTCAACGCCGCCGGCGATGTAGGCTTCGCCCGCGCCGCCTTTGACCTGGTTTGCGGCCAGGTTCACGGCTTCCATGCCCGAGGCACAGAACCGGTTGATCGCCAGACCGGGGATCGACTGGTCGAGGTCAGAGGCCAGAACCGCCGAGCGCGCCAGACAGCCTCCTTGTTCCATCACCTGCGTGACGTTGCCCCAGATCACATCCTCAACGGCGTGGCCTTCGAGGTTGTTGCGTTCCTTGATTGCGTTCAGGGTCAAGGCGGACAGGCGCACTGAGGTTACCTCGTGCAGGCTGCCATCCTTACGGCCCTTGCCGCGCGGGGTGCGCAGGGCGTCATAAATGTAAGCTTCGGTCATGGGTCTTCTCCTTAAGCTCGATCCGACGGGTTGCCGGGCATCAGGTCATAGGGGTGTTTCCAGCCGGGCTGCTCGGACAGGCGTTGCAGCCAGGCGTCGATATTGGGCCAGTCGGCGCGGTCAAAGCCGAATGGTTCGGGATAGTAGAGGTATCCGCAGCAGCTGAGATCAGCGTTGGTCACGCCATCCCCAACAATCCAGTCGCGGCCCTCAAGGTGGGTATTCAGAACATCATAGGCCGCTTTCAGACGGCCTTGGTTGAAGGCAATCACATCGGCATTGCGATGTTCTTCCGGCAGGAAGTTCATCAGAAACCGCGTCATGCCAGCCATCGAGCTGAGCTTGTGGTTGTCCCACAGGACCCAGCGAAGGATCTCGTAATTCTCTTCCCGCGTCTTGCCGCCGAACTTGCCGGATTTTTCGGTGACATAAGCCTGGATTGCACCAGATTGGGAGGTTTTGAAATCACCGTCGATCAGGAAGGGCGCTTCGCCCATTGCGTTGACGTCCGAGCGGAACTCGGGGCTGCGGGTAACACCTTTGAAGAAATCGACAAAAACCGGCTTCCACTCAAGGCCGGACATTTCCAGCGCCAGAGCGGCCTTGTAAGAATTTCCACTTTCACCGAAGCAGTGCAGTTTTATGGTCATGCGGTCGCCCCTCCCGTGGCGTTTTTTGCATTGTCATCCCAAGCTTTTCGGCCATGGTGCCTAGCGCTTGCGTGCTTCCAACTCGGAATTGAAGAGGCGCAACCGATGGGTCAGGTTGTCTTCGTCAATGACGCTGTTGAAGTTCTCGAACAGAAAAGACAGCGCTTCGCCTTCATCCAACCCGGACTCGCGGGCGAAGCCGCGGAGTTTGCGATAGCCGTCCTCGGTCATGGCGACCGGGAAACGGCGGGTCAGGCGAAAGCGTTTGGGCATTCTGTCTCCTCCGAATAGTAGGGCCCGGGCGGTGTCGCCCGAGCCCAGACTTTGATCAGAAGCTCGCTGCGTCCAGAACCATCACTGTATCTGCACCGGTCTGAATGCGGGAAAGATGCATAGCAGTCGCGGGCAGGCGGCGGGCCATGTAGAAACGGCCAGTGTTGATCTTGGTCTCGTAGAACTCTTTGTCCGAGGCCCCACCGTCCAGCGCGTCTTGCGCGGCCTTCGCCATCTGCGCCCACATCAGGCCCAGGCAGACATGACCGAACATATGCATGAAGTCATAAGACCCGGACAGAGCGTTGTTCGGGTTCTTCATGCCTTCCTGCATGAAGTACATGCCAGCGGCCTGCAGATCCTTGGACGCTGCTTTCAGCGGTTCGATGAAGGCTTTGTCATAGGCTTCGTTCTGGCCCGCGTTTTCCTTGCAGAAGGTTTTGACCATTTCGAAGAACGCCATGACGTGCTTGCCGCCGTCCTGTGCCAGTTTGCGCCCCACAAGGTCCAGCGCCTGAACGCCGTTTGCACCTTCGTAGATCATGGCGATACGGGCATCGCGGGTGTATTGCGACATGCCCCATTCTTCGATGTAGCCGTGACCGCCATAGACCTGCTGCGCCTGAACGGTCATGTCATAGCCTTCGTCCGTCAGGAAGCCCTTGATGACCGGTGTCAGCAGCGAGATCAGCCCATCGGCGTCCTTGTCACCTGAACGATGCGCCTTATCGATCATGGTCGCGCCCCACAGGATGAACGCGCGCGCGCCCTCGGTGAAGCTTTTCTGATCCATCAGATTGCGGCGAATGTCAGGATGAACGATCAGCGGATCGGCGGGGCCGTCCGGGTTCTTCACACCTGTTACGTCGCGGCCCTGCAGGCGATCCTTGGCGTATTCAACAGCGTTTTGATACGCAGCTTCGGCCTGCGACAGGCCTTGCATGCCCACACCCAGACGCGCTTCGTTCATCATGGTGAACATGGCGCGCATGCCTTTGTGTTCGTCGCCCAGCAGCCAACCGGTGGCCTCGTCATAGTTCATGACGCAGGTCGAGTTGCCGTGGATGCCCATCTTCTCTTCAATCTTGCCGACCGAAACACCGTTGCGCTCACCCGGGGTGCCATCTTCGTTCACGATGAACTTGGGCACGATGAACAGCGACACGCCTTTGATGCCCTCGGGGCCACCGGGGATTTTGGCCAAAACCAGATGGATGATATTGTCAGCCATGTCGTGATCACCGGCCGAGATAAAGATCTTCTGGCCCGAGATTTTATAGCTGCCGTCGCCCTGCGGTTCCGCCTTGGTGCGCATCAGGCCCAGATCGGTGCCGCAATGCGGTTCCGTCAGGTTCATGGTGCCGGTCCATTCACAGCTGACCATGTTGGGCAGATAGGTGTTCTTCTGCTCATCGGTGCCATGCGCCAGAATGGCCGAGGCTGCACCGTGGGTCAGGCCCTGATACATGGTGAACGCCTGGTTGGAACCCGAGAACATCTCGCCCACGGCCGTGCCGATCACATAGGGCATGTTCTGGCCGCCATACTCTTCCGGCATGTCGAGGCCAGTCCAGCCGCCTTCTTTCATCTGCTCGAAGGCATCTTTGAAGCCTGTGGGCGTGTAAACCACACCATTTTCCAAACGACACCCTTCGGTGTCGCCGACAACATTCAACGGGTGAAGAACATTGGTGGCAACCTTGCCGGCTTCTTCCAGAACGGCACCGGTGAATTCGGCCTCAAGTTCGTTGTAACCCGGAATGTCAGACTCCGAGATTTTCAGGACATCATGCAAGATGAACTGCATGTCTTTGGTTGGCGCATTGTAGACGGGCATGTGAAGCTCCCTTAATTCATATGTCCGGGTGGCAGGCTGACGAGGTTACTCGGCGGCCTTCTTTTCGGTCTTCATCGAGGCAATGACTTTCTCGCCCCAGCGCAACTGCTCTTTCAGGTCGTCGATGGCCTGTGTCAGCTCTTCACGGCGCGATTCCATGTCGGCCAGACGTTCACACGCGATTTCATAGGTGCGCGACATCTGGGTCACTTGCTGGTCGCCGACGTGATACAGGTCCAGAAGCTGGCGAATTTCCTCGAGGCTGAAACCAAACCGCTTGCCGCGCAGAATCAGCTTTAGTCGCGCGCGGTCGCGTTTGGTGAACAGACGCTTCTGACCCTCACGGATCGGAAACAGAAGTTCTTTCGCCTCGTAGAACCGCAAGGTGCGGGGCGTGACATCATAGGTCTCGCACATTTCACGGATGGTCATCAGATCTTCGGTCATTCGTCATACTCTCGTCACTGGCGTCGTCCGGATAGAGTTGCGCAGTTGCTGGACGCTTTACAACATGTAGGTGACGTTTACGTAATCCAGACGCTGCGTCATTTCTAAGTTGACGTAACTTCCAGTCGCGTAATGACGGGTTTTGCGAAATTTTCTTTCCCTTGGGGCAAGCGAAATTCGCCCTCAGATTGGTCCGAGGGCGCGATTCCAAGGGGCATTGCCTGGTCTCGCCAGAACCCAGACGGGCAGGGTGTTCTACTTGATGGATTTCGCGGTCTGGTCCCGCAGCTGCTTGAGGGCATCCATTGCTTCGTCCAGCTGCGCGCGCTGCTGGCGCAGCTCTTCCAACTGGCGATCTGCCATTTCCACGAAAGTTGCCATCTGCGCTTCGTTGCCTTGATCTTCGTAGATCAGCAGCCACTGACGAATCTCTTCCAGCGGAAATCCGAATTTTCTGCCGCGCATGATCAGGGTCATCCGGGCGCATTCCTTGGGGCCGTAGAAACGGGATCGCCCTTCTCGATCGGGCTGAAGCAGCTCGATATACTCGTAGTAACGCAGAGTGCGTGGGGTCACGTCGAACTCGGCGCACATCTCTTTGAATGACAAACGGTTGTCGGACATTCGGGGTCTCCTTGGCTGCAACCTAGGACGTCATGCGAACAAGCGCAACAGGTGGGCTTGCCCTTTGATCGGATGGCGGCTCATAAAGGGGCAAGACAACAGGATATGATCATGGTCGACAAAGCAAAGCTAGCCCGCCAGTTTATCGAGGCCATCCCCCATGCGCGCGCATTGCGCCTGCAGCTTATCCAGATCGGAGAGGGTGAAGCGGAAATCACCATGCCCTATAACGACGATTTGATCGGAGACCCGCGCACCGGTGTGATTCACGGCGGCGCGATTTCAACGATTCTGGATACCTGTTGCGGAGCCGCAGTGATGAGTCACCCGTCCTCGCCAGGTGGGACGGCGACGATTGATCTGCGTATCGACTATATGCGCGCGGCCACGCCGGGGCAGAACATCACCGTACGGGCCAATTGCTATCACATCACCCGAAATGTGGCCTTTGTGCGGGCAACGGCGATGGACGACGATCTTGACCTTCCAGTGGCGACCGCCACGGGGTCTTTCACGGTTGAGGGGAAATAATATGGCCCGTTCCCGTCCCGAACCCATGCAGGTGGTCAAGCAACGGCGCGATGCCGCCTTGCACGCTCTGGTCGATGGCGTGCCCTATATCCGGTTCCTCAATATCAGCTTCGACCGACGCGGGGATGAACTGACGGGCGTGCTGAATTTTGACGAGAAACTGATCGGCAACCCGTTGCTCCCGGCCCTTCATGGCGGCGTGACAGCGGCGTTTCTTGAGGTCACGGCCGTGATAACGCTAAGCTGGGAGCACATGTTCTCGGACATCGAGAGCGGCGAAATTGATGCCGAGGCCATTGTCACGGATGAAACGATTCGCTTTCCCAAAACCATCGACTTTACGGTCGACTATTTGCGCTCGGGCCTGCCGCGCGATGCCTATGCGCGCGCCTTTGTGAACCGGGCCGGACGGCGTTACGCCTCGGTTCGGGTTGAGGCGTGGCAAGACAACCATGCCAAGCTGTTCGCGCAGGCAACAGGGCATTTCCTGATGCCACAACCACCCCGCGACAAGGGCTGAGAATGCAGGATGCCTCGGCACCCATAACTCACAAAAGGGTGCTGAAAATCGCGGTTCCCATTGTGTTGTCGAACGCGACTGTGCCGATCCTTGGCGCGGTGGATACAGGCGTTGTCGGGCAGATGGGGGCGGCTGCTCCGATTGGCGCGGTGGGCATGGGTGCGGTGATCCTGTCCGCGATCTACTGGATCTTCGGCTTTCTTCGCATGGGCACAACGGGCCTTGCTGCGCAGGCGCGCGGGGCCGGAGAGAGCGCCGAGATGCGCGCCTTGTTAATTCGCGGTTTGATGCTCGGCGGGGCGGCGGGCCTTGTGTTTGTCCTTGCCCAGGTCGCGATCTTCAGCGGTGCGTTCTGGCTATCCCCGGCCAGCCCCGAGGTTGAAACACTCGCGCGCTCATACCTTGAGGTTAGAATCTGGGGGGCACCCGCCACCATTGCCTTATACGCGATCACAGGCTGGCTGATCGCGGTTGAGCGGACACGGGGCGTGTTTCTGCTGCAGGTCTGGATGAACGGTCTGAACATCGTGCTGGACCTGTGGTTCGTTCTGGGGCTGGGCTGGGGCGTCGAAGGCGTGGCGATTGCGACCCTGATCGCAGAATGGACAGGGTTGGCGCTGGGTCTGTGGCTGTGCCGGGACGGGTTCGCCGGGCAAATCTGGCGCGACTGGCCGCGCATTTTCGACGCCACCCGGCTGCGACGGATGGTGCAGGTGAACGGCGATATCATGATCCGCTCGGTACTGCTGACTGGCTCGTTCACCACCTTCCTGTTCGTCGGGTCGGATTTGGGAGACGTCAATCTGGCGGCCAACCAGGTGCTTCTGCAATTCCTTGAAATCACCGCCTTCGCGCTGGACGGTTTCGCCTTTTCCGCCGAGGCGTTGGTCGGGGGTGCGGTTGGGGCACGGGACCGATACCAGGTGCGGCGCGCCTCGGTCATGGCGTCACAGTGGGGTGTTGGTGGTGCGGTACTTCTCAGCGCCGTGTTCTTCTTTGCAGGCCCGGCGCTGATTGATCTAATGTCCACCTCTCCCGACGTGCGCGAGGCTGGCCGCGCGTTCCTGTTCTGGGCGGCCTTGGCCCCGATCATCGGTGTCGCAAGCTGGATGTTCGATGGTATCTATATCGGGGCCACATGGACCCGCGACATGCGCAATGCGATGCTGCAATCGGTGGCGATCTATGTGGTCGCTTTGTTCATTCTGGTGCCTGCATTCGGCAACCATGGCCTGTGGGCCGCGCTGATGGTTCTGAACCTTGTGCGCGGCGTGACGATGGGCTGGCGCTATCCAAAGCTTGAGGCTCAGGTGGCTTAGAGCAGGGTGAGCAGATTTTCAGGCGGACGGCCAATTGCAGCTTTACCGCCCGAGATGGCCAGAGGACGTTCGATCAGGATCGGGTTGTCCGCCATGGCTTGGATCAGCTCTGCATCCGGCGCGTCCTTTGAAAGGCCCAACTCCTTGAACCGCTTCTCGCCCGTGCGCATCATCTTGATGGCGGGCACGCCCAGCAGGGATTGCGCGGCCCGCAATTCATCGACCGAGGGGGCGTTCTCTAGGTACTTGCGAACCTCGATTTCGGCACCGCGCTCTTCCAGCAACGCCAATCCCATGCGGGATTTTGAACAACGCGGGTTGTGCCAATATTCGATCACAGCCAATCCTCCCGCTTGCTACCCACAGCCTGAGCGACTGTGTCAAACCCATCGCGGGCCAGAAGCGTATCCAGACCCTGCGCGATATCGGCGGCCAAGGATAGGCCGCCATAGACCATAGCGGTGTAGAACTGCACCGCCGACGCGCCTGCGCAGATCTTGGCGTAAGCCTGTTCTGCCGAGCTGACACCGCCAACCCCGATCAGAGGGATTTTTCCGTCGGTCAGCTTGCTCAACCGGGCCAGAACGCGTGTGGACTTCTCAAACAGAGGCGCACCGGACAGGCCGCCTTTTTCGTCCTTGTGCGCGCTAAGCAGCCCGTCGCGAGACAGAGTCGTGTTGGTGGCGATGACCGCATCCACACCCGTTTCCGAGGCCACTTCGGCGATGTCCTGCAATTCATCCTCGGTCAAGTCAGGCGCGATTTTCAGGAAAATGGGCAGGGGGCGCGGCAGAGCGTCCCGCGTTTCGATCACACCACTCAACAACGCGCCAAGGGCCGCCTTACCCTGAAGATCGCGCAGCTTTTCGGTGTTGGGGGAGGAGACATTGACCGTCGCGAAATCCAGATGCGCGGCGCAATGGGCCAGCACTTTGGCAAAGTCGCCAGGCCTGTCATCGCTATCCTTGTTGGCACCGAGGTTCAGGCCGATCACCGCATCATTGGGGCGGTTGGCCAGCCGTTGGGCCATCACCTCCATACCTTCATTGTTGAAGCCAAAGCGGTTGATGGCGGCTTTGTCCTCGGTCAGGCGGAACAGGCGGGGTTTCGGGTTGCCGGGTTGCGGGCGCGGGGTCACCGCTCCGACCTCGATGAACCCGAAACCTGCGCGGGACAGAGGGGCCAGAACCTCTCCGTTCTTGTCGAACCCGGCGGCGAGGCCTATCGGGTTGGGCAGGTGCAGCGCGGCCAGCTTGGTCCGCAGGCGCGATGACGTCACCGGTCCGGGCGTCGGGGCCAGACCGGCCTGCAGGGCCTTGATCGACAGACCATGGGCTGTTTCAGGGTCCATGCGGTGCAGGGCGGCGAGGCCCAGTTTCTCGGTCAGTTTCATCCGAAAGACGCGCCTCCTTGCGCGGTACCACAGCGGATCAGGCGAGAGGTTGCGACGGCGGCCTGACGGTGGACCACCGCAGACCGGTAGGTTGGGTCTGTTACCATCTCAAGAAACGCGTGGGCAGTGGGATAGCGGGCGATGAACACTTCATCCCAGACCTCGTCTTGCGGTCCGATCAATGTGGTCTCAAACGCCCCACGCCACAGGATCGACGCGCCGATCCTGGCGACAATCGGGGCTGTCTCAGCCCCATAGTGGCGATAGGCGTCGGCGCCCGTCAGATCCTGATCTGCCAAAGCATGGCCCGCCGGGTAGTCGGCCTTGGCGCGAAACCTGACAAGGTTCAGCATCTCGATAGGTTGATCCCGATCCAACACCTTGAAGGCTTCGAACTGTTCGCGGTCGGGATCAATATAGACGGTCATACCACCTCGCTCGGGAACTGGTGGGTTTGGCCGTCAAAGGGCAGGGGGCGAGCCCAGACCACATCGCTGAGCCGGATTTGGCGGTAGAGATGTGGAAACAAGGCCCCACCGCGCGACACTTCCCATTTCAGCTCGTCGCCCATGGCGTCGGCGTCGCAGCCAAGCAGTGTCAGACCTTCGACGCCGGCAAAATGTTTGGCTGCAGTTTCCGCCGCCTGTTCAGCTGTCGAAAAGTGGACGAATCCGTCAGCGATATCAATTGGCGCACCATCAGTTGCGCCATTCTCCTGCAACGCGGCCCATTCCTCGGCCCGGAATATTTTGTAGATCAGCATGAGGGTCTGATGCCCCGCATCGCCCGTGGAATCAAGCCGGATTTCCCCCTTTGACTCTTCCTTCGCATCAGCGCACGATCCCCGCAAACAATGACAGGGAGTTTCAAAATGGTAACCCGTCTTTTGACGTCGGTCGCGTTCCTGGGCCTGAGCGCAGGTATCGCCGCCGCTGAATACAAGCTGACCATTCTGCACACCAACGACATTCACAGCCGGATCGAGTCGATCAACAAATACGATTCCACCTGCGATGCCGAAGATGAGGCCGAAGGTAAGTGCTTTGGCGGTGTGGCGCGTCTGAAAACAGCTGTCGACGCCAAGCGCGCTGAACTGGCGGATGAGAATGTGCTGTTGCTGGACGCGGGCGATCCGTTTCAGGGCTCGTTGTTCTACACGACCTACAAAGGTGCCGCCGAAGCCGAGTTCATGGAAGCGATCGGCTATGACGTGATGGCCGTCGGCAACCACGAATTCGATGACGGCCCCGAAGGTCTGGCCGCCTTCATTGATGCGGTCAGCTTTCCCGTCATCTCGGGCAATCTGGACCTGTCGTCTTCGACCGAGCTGAAGGACAAGGTACAAAACCATGTGGTGCTTGAGGTGGGCGGCCAGAAGATCGGCATCATTTCGGCCCTTGCCACGGATACGGTGGACACGTCCAGCCCGGGCAAGGACGTCGTCTTTCAGGATGAGGTCGAAAGCCTGAAGGCGGATGTGGCCGCTTTGGAAGCCGAAGGTGTGGACATCATCATCGCGCTGAACCACGTTGGGCTGTCTCAGGACCTGCGGATAGCCGAACAGGTTCCCGGCCTTGATCTGGTTGTCGGAGGGCACTCGCACACATTGCTGTCCAACACGGATGAGGATGCGGCGGGTGCATACCCGGTGATGGTGGGCGATGTTCCGGTGGTTCAGGCCTATGCCTATTCGAAATATCTGGGCGAAATCACCCTGACCTTTGATGATGACGGCGATCTGATTTCGGCAGACGGTGAGCCGATTCTGTTGGATGCCTCGGTCACACCGGACGAGGGCATCGCGGCCCGTGTTGCCGAAATGGGCGCCCCGATTGAAGAGATGAAGGGCCGCGTTGTCGCCAGCTCAGCTGCAACCATCGAAGGCTCGCGTGATGTCTGCCGTGTGCAGGAATGCGAGATGGGCAATCTGGTTGCAGATGCCATGCTGGCCCGCGTTGCGGATCAGGGTGCTCGGATCGCGATTGCGAATGCAGGTGGTCTGCGTGCCTCGATCGACGAAGGCGAGGTCACCATGGGCGAAGTGCTGACGGTTCTGCCGTTCCAGAACACCCTGTCGACCTTTGAGATCAACGGGCAGGGCGTGATCGACGCGCTGGAAAATGGCGTCAGCCAGGTCGAAGAGGTCAAGGGCCGGTTCCCGCAGGTCGCAGGCCTGACCTTCACATGGGATGCCTCAGCCGCCCCGAACGAAGGGCGCATCACCGAGGTGATGGTCGCCGAAGGTGACGGTTTCGTGCCGATTGATCCCTCAGCCACGTATCTGGTTGTGACCAATAACTACGTGCGCAACGGTGGTGACGGTTACAGCGTCTTCGAAGGAGACGACAAGAATGCTTATGATTTCGGCCCGGATTTGGCGGATGTGACGGCGGAATATCTGGCCGAAAATGCGCCGTACCAACCTTATCTGGATGGTCGCATCAAGCAGAAGTAAGTTCTGAAAAGCCGTGCCCGTTTGGGTGCGGCTTTCTCTTTTGACTGAAATCGCATCCGGCAACGATCCGGGATTGGACGACGGACTGATGTGCGGACGGTTTGCAATCACTTTGCCCAATGACGCGATGGCGCAGCTGTTTGCCGCGCGCCCTGCCAATGCCTTGCCCGAGGTGCCCAACTATAACGTCTGCCCGACCAATCAGGTGCATGTGGTGCGGGCAGGAGACTCTGGCCGTCAGCTGGATGCGCTGCGCTGGGGCTTTTTGCCCCATTGGTACAAGGCCGAGAATGCAGGCCCCTTGTTGATCAACGCACGGGCCGAGACTCTGGCCGAGAAACCCGCTTTCCGCGACGCTTGCCGATCGCGGCGCTGCCTGATCGTGGCGACAGGGTTCTATGAATGGACCAAGTCCCAACAAGGGACGCGCTTGCCGTGGTACATCCACCGCAAGGACGGCGCGCCCATCGCCTTTGCAGGTGTCTGGCAGGATTGGGGGCCGGAAGAGGCGCGGCAATCCACCTGTGCCATCGTGACGACCCCGGCGAACCATAACCTGTCGGCCATTCACCACCGGATGCCTTTGATCTTGGAAACCGACGATTGGCCCCTGTGGTTGGGTGAGGCGGGCAAAGGTGCCGCGCGGTTGATGCAACCGGGCGCCGAGGATCTGCTGGCGTTTCATCGTGTCGACCCCGCCGTAAACTCCAACCGGGCGTCAGGCTCGGATCTGATCGAACTCATCGAGGACTAACTGCGGATGGGTTCCCTTTACTTGCGACTAAAAGGCGAGCGCTTGGTATGGCACTGAAATTCAAAGATTTACCGCAGCTCTATGCGCATGGGTTTGATGAGGTCATCGACGTCCGTAGCCCGGCAGAGTTCGCTGAAGACCACCTGCCGGGGGCGATCAATCTACCGGTTCTGGACAATGAAGAACGCGCGCGGGTCGGCACGATCTACAAACAGCAAAGCCCCTTTCTGGCGCGAAAACTCGGGGCGGCGCTGGTGTTTCGGAATTCAGCCAACCATATCGAACACCGCCTCAGCCATCATGAGGGGAACTGGCGGCCCTTGGTCTATTGCTGGCGCGGCGGGCAACGCTCGGGTTCTTTTACATGGACGTTGCAACAGATTGGCTGGCAAGCGGATGTCGTCGATGGAGGGTATCGGACCTATCGCCGGCTGGTGAAGGCTTACCTGTACGACCAGCCGTTACCCTTCCAACTGATCGCGCTGGACGGCTACACTGGCACCGCCAAGACCGAGCTGTTGCGCCATCTGGATCAACGCGGCGTGCAAGTGGTTGATCTGGAGGGGCTTGCCAATCATCGCGGCTCGTTACTGGGCGAAAGGCCAGGTGGGCAGCCCAGTCAAAAGGCTTTCGAATCTGCTTTGTCAGCGGCCCTTTGCGCCCTGGACCCGTCTCGCCCGGTTGTGGTCGAAGCGGAGTCTTCGAAAATAGGTGATCGCATTCTGCCGCCCAGCGTCTGGACCGCGATGTGCGCTGCGCCGCGCATTCGTATCGACGCGCCTTTGTCCGCTCGGTCGGCTTACCTGACGCAGGCCTATGACGACATCCTGTCGGATACCGAGCGTCTTCGGGATCGCTTGTCTCCACTGCGATCTCATCGCGGGCATGAGGTCGTGGACGGGTGGTTGAGCCTTATGTCGTCCGGCGACAAACAGGCTTTGACGCGTGCGCTGATGGAGCAGCACTATGATCCGGCCTATGCCAAATCCCAACTTCAGCATCCGGCCAAGACTTTGGCGCGGATTGAGATCGCGCAGTTGGATGACAATGGCCTGAAGGGCGCGGCGGATTGCATCAAAAAAACACTGGATCAGCTTTGAAGCTTCAACCCCGGAATGTCGGTCAAATGCCCGATTCGCGCAGCCGGGTAACCCGCCGCTCGCAGATCCTCTAACATTTCGTCAGCGCTCTCGGGGGCAACGGCAGCCAGTAACCCGCCCGCTGTTTGCGGGTCGAACAACAGCGCCGCCTTGCCGTCCATCGGTAGCTCAGGCGCGATAGAGCGGTTGTCTGCAAAAAGCGTCGATTGGATACCGGCGTCGCTCAGCTCGATGGCTCCGGGCATCACCGGGACGACCTCAAGATCAAGCACCGCGCCGCAATTTGATGCCTCGCACAGCCCTTTCAGATGCCCGGCCAAGCCAAACCCCGTAATGTCGGTCATCGCGTGGGCCTCTGCCAGAATGCGGGACGCCGCGCCTTGCGGTTGGGTCATCATCTCATAGGCTTGCGCGACCGTTGCGCCCTCGGCCCGTCCGGCCATTTCAGCAGCCATAAGAACGCCGCTGCCGATGGGTTTGGTCAGGATCAGCACATCACCGGACCTGCCACCCGCCAGAGTGATCGGGTCTTTCGCGCACAGTCCGGTCACCGTGAAGCCAATCGTCATCTCATCGCCCATTGAGCTGTGGCCGCCGACGATCTCAGCCCCTGCGTCTCGCATGACGTCGCTGGCGGTTTGCATGATCTCGGAAAGCGTCCGTTCCTGCAGGTCAGAGGACATGCGGGGCAGGATCAGAGTGGCTGTTGTAGCCTGCGGCGCGGCCCCCATCGCCCAAATGTCTCCCAGCGCGTGGACGGCGGCGATACGGGTCATCAGGACGGGATCATCGGTGACACTGCGCAGATGGTCTGTGGTCATGACCTGCCGCACATTCCCGGTTGTGAGTAGTGCGGCGTCGTCTCCGGGCAGCGCCGTCGCGTCTTGGCGCAATGGTTCTGGCAGTGCCGTCAGAACGCTGCGCAGCGCGCCGCGACCGAGCTTCGCCCCGCAGCCGCCGCACATGGGTTTGTCACCAAGCGTTTCGGTCATCCCGGCGGCGTGCGCGCGCGGGAGGGGTGGGGCCGCCATGGCAGGCAGTTCGCGGAACTTGTTCATGAAGCTCTGGTCGATATGGTCCTTCCAGCGCCACATCAAAGCGCCGCTGAAAGATGTACCCAGACGTTCGGCCAATGCGGATTTCCCGCCCAATGAGATCAGCTTCAGATAGTCCTTCTGCGGCTCATAGCGCCGCATGGTCCCAGCCCCCAGCGCTGCGCGTAGATTGTTGAACAGCACCGGCGCCTCGCGCACCGCGTAGACGCCCGCTTTGGGGCGCGGGTTCTCGGTCAGGTGCGCGCAGTCTCCGGCGGCAAAGATGGCGGGGTCGCTGGATTGCAGATGGCCGTTCACGCGGATGAAACCGTCGTGCAGGTCCAGCCCGGTTTGCTGGATCCAGTCATAGGGTCTCGCCCCGGCAGCGCCGGTCACGAACTCGGCGGGTATTTGGCGGCCATCGTCAAGCGCGACATGATCAGCGGCGATCTGTTTGATAGGCGCACCTTCGAGAACCACGACCCCGAGGCCCTCCATCGCCTTGCGGATCGTTGCAGCGGCTTTTGGACCGGTCGCAGTCAGGGCCGAGGCATTGTCGATCAGCGTGACCTGCGCCGGGCGCGCTTTGGATTTCAGTGCGTGGGCCATGGCCATCGCCAGTTCGACCCCCGCAACGCCTCCGCCGATCACGGCCACCGAGGCTGGGCCGGTGCCGTCCAGATAATCCGACCAGCGTGCAGCGAAAGGCCCCAAGGGTTTGGCAGGAACGGCATGATCCGCAAAACCGGGCAGGGCGGGCATGTTTGAGGTGATCCCGACATTGACCGAAGCGATATCGAACGCCACCGGAGGTCGCCCCGGCACACGCACGTGGCGCTGGTCAGTGTCGATCCCCTCAACCGCGCCCAGAATGACTCGCGCGCCCGCGAAACGGGCCAACCGGACCAGATCAATGTCCAGATCAGAGCGGGAATAGTGGCCCGCAACAAAACCGGGCAGCATCCCGGAATAGGGCGCAGTCGGGCCGGGGTTGATCACCGTCACGCGCGCGCCGGGCAGGGGGTTCATCCCCCATTTGCGCAAGAGCAGAGCGTGGGTGTGACCTCCGCCAATCAAAACCAGATCACGGGTCAGGGGCAGCGGAGGATTATGCATCAGGGTCAGTTCGTGCTGTGATCAGGGACGTCTTCGACCTGCTCGACCGCGTGGGTGGCCCAAAGCTCATCCTCGCCCGCATCCGGCAGATCCTGCGGCTTTTCATGACGATGAATGTGCCATTTGGCAATGAACAGGGCCGTGATCGGGGCTGTCAGGAACAAAAACAGCGTGATCAGTAGCTCATGCAAAGACAGTTTGCCCTCAAGCAGCACGGAATGCGCGATCGAGGCCAGCAGAACGCCCCCCACACCCAGCGTTGTCGCTTTGGTCGGCGCGTGCAGGCGCGACATCGGGTCCTTCAGCTTGATCATCCCAAACGACCCAACGAACCCGAAGATACCCGACATGATCAGGAAAGCGGCAATCAGCAATTCGACGAGAAATGTCATGTCGCCCTCACTCGATAATGTTGCCGCGCAGCATGAAGCGCGCATAGGCCACGGTTGAAACGAAACCCAGCATGGCGATGATCATGGCGGCCTCGAAGAATATCTCGGTGCCTTGATCCAGCCCGTACAGGATCATCAGCGCGATGGTGTTGATCACCATCGTGTCCAGCGCCAGAACGCGGGTGCCGACGCCATCGGCGGTGATGATCCGCCACAGGCACATCATGATGGCGGCCCCGAAGCAGGCGAAGGCGAAGTAGATCGCATAGTCAATCATTCGAAAATCTCCTTCAGGCGGCGTTCGTAGCGCTGTTTGATCTGATCGCGCACGGCCTCGGGGTCAGGTGCATCGAGGCAATGGACCAGCAGGTTGTGCCCCTGCGCTGACAGATCACAGCTGACCGTACCAGGCGTCATGGTGATTGTTCCGGCCAGAACGGTGATCGCCTCGGGCGTGCGCAGTTCAAGCGGGATACAGATCCAGTTGGGCTGTCGGGCGTCGTCACGTTTGAACAGGATGATCCGGGCGACGGTGATATTGGCCACCACAATGTCCCATAGGACCACCAGCATATACTCCGCTACCATGGGCCAGTTGCGCAGTTTGGGTCGGTCGGGCCAGTAGGGTTGGGTGATGAAGGGAATGATGATCCCCAACAGCAGACCAAAAACGAGCGAGTTCAAGGACCCGTTATTGGCAAGCAGAACCCAGACTACTGTCAGAAGAAAGCTCAGATGAGGGTGCGGGAAAATGCGGCGTAGCAGCTTGATCATTCTGCCTCTCCCAATACGGCCGAGATGTAGTCTTCGGGTGTGAACAGTTGCTCGGCGGTTTTGCTGGTGTAGTCCAGTGCGGGGCCTGCGAACAAGGTCAGCAGGATCAGGCCGCCGACCAGACCGAAGACAGCGGTGAATGCCAGACCGGCGTTCGGTTCCGGGGACGGCGTCGGGGGGGTGTCTTCCTCGTCAGCGACAGGGGCATGTTCCGCGTCGTGGCTTTTCCAGAAGACCAACGTGCCGGCCCGTGCCAGACCAACGATGGTGACAAAGGACCCGATCAGGATCACCGCCCAGACCGAGGTCGCGTCAGGGGCATCGCGGGCTGCGTCCAGTACCAGAAGCTTGCCGACAAAACCGGATAGCGGAGGCATCCCGGCCATTGCAATCGCCCCCACAAAGAACAGCGCTGAGATCAATCCGGTCTGCGCCATGGGCGCCGTGGGTTTAATCGCGCCGCCCCGGCGTTCCATCACCAGATCGGCGACAAGGAACAACAGCGCCGTCGCAAGCGTCGAGTGGAACACATAGTAAAGCGCGGCTGCACTCGCATCCGGTGTGAACAGCGAAATGGCGATCAGCAACGTCCCCATCGAGGCAATGGCACAAAAAGCCACCATCCGCGCGATATGTTGCGAGCCGAGGATGCCGATGGCCCCGACGGCAAGCGTTACCAGCGCGGCAGGTTGCAACCAATCGCCAACCAGCCCTTGCGTTGCTTCAACCTCGGGGCCGAAGGCCAGCGTGTACATCCGGATGATCGAATACGCCCCAACCTTGGTCATGATCGCAAACAGGGCCGCCACCGGGAGGGGGGCGTTGGCGTAGCTGGCCGGTAGCCAGAAATGCAAGGGCAGAACGGCGGCCTTGATACAGAACACCAATAACAGCAACACAGCGCCAACCCGCAATAGTGCGGTATCTTCGGGCGGTATCTCGGCCACGCGCAGGGCGATATCGGCCATGTTGAGCGTACCGGTCACACCATAGAGCGTCCCCAGCGCAAACAGAAACAGCGTCGATCCCAACAGGTTGTAGGCCACGTATTGCACGCCGGCCTTCAGCCTGACCGCTCCGCCGCCATGGGTCATCAGACCGTAGGAGGCGATCAGCAGGACCTCGAAGAACACGAACAGGTTGAAGGCGTCTCCGGTCAGGAAGGCCCCGCATACGCCCATAAGCTGGAAGTGGAACAGGGCGTGGAAATGCTTGCCCCGTTCGTCCCAGCCCGAGCCGATGGCGTAGAGCACAATAGGCAGGGCCAGCAGGGCGGTCAGCAGAACCATCATGGCTGAAAGCCGGTCCAGCACCATGACAATACCGAAGGGGGCAGGCCAGTTGCCCAGCTCATAAACCTGAATGTCGCCTCCTGCCGCCTGTGCGGTGATGGTCAGGGCAATACCCAGCAGGGCAACAACCCCCGCGACCGAGAAGATGCGCTGCAGGTCGAGGTGATAGCGCAGGACCATGATGATGAATGGGGCCAGGATCGCAGGAAGAACGATCGGCGCAACGATCCAATGGTTCATGCGTCTTCTCCCGGCGCGTCCACGCTGTCATGCGGGCTCATGTCGATATGGTCATCCTTCGAGGACAGATAGGCCGAGAGCGAGATCATCACGATCACCGCCGTCATTCCGAACGAGATCACGATGGCCGTCAGCACCAGCGCCTGCGGCAGCGGATCGGTATAGGGCACGTCTTCGTATTTGTTCAGAACGGCTGGCGCGTTCAGCGCCAGACGTCCGGTTGCAAACAGAAAGACGTTCACCGCATAGGTGATCAGAGACAGGCCAAGAATGACCGGGAATGTTCGGCGACGCAGGATCAGGAAAATCCCGGCGGCGGTCAGAATACCTACGGCAGAGGCAACGAGCGCTTCCATCAGGCCTGCTCCTTCTCTTGTTCTTCTTCCGGCGGAGCATCCCGCAGCGGGTTGATATCCATCGGGAACTCCTGCGCCATACCCGGCTGCCACGCAAAGCGGGACAGGCTATCCAGCGCCAGCATCACCGCGCCCAGAACAGCGAGGAATACTCCGGTGTCGAACAACATGGCGGTGGCCCATTCGAATTCTTCCAGCGGTGGCCAGTTGATGTAGCCGAAATCGCTGGTCAGGAAGGGGCGTTCATTGAACCAAGCACCTAGACCGGTGGCGGCGGCGATCAGCACGCCCCAGCCGATGGTGCCGTGATAGTAGAACCTCTGCCGTTCGATCGCCCAGGTGTAGCCACTGGCCATGTATTGCATCAGATAGGCGATGGCGACGATCAGGCCGGCGATAAAGCCGCCTCCGGGCTGGTTGTGGCCACGGAAGAAGATGTAGGCACCCACCATCAGGGCAATCGGCATCATCACGCGGGTCACCACAACCATCATCAGCGGATGCGAGTCGCCCGATTGCGGCCAGTGCGGCTTGCGGTTCAGTAGGTAGCCTCGGACATTGCTGCTCAGGACCGCTTCGGTCAGGGCAAAGATGATCAGCGCGGCAATGCCCAGAACGATGATCTCGCCAAAGGTATCAAAGCCCCGGAAATCCACAAGGATGACGTTCACCACGTTGGTGCCGCCACCACCCTTGTACGAGTTGGCGAGGTGGAATTCGGAAATCGTCGGAAAGGCGAAATCGCGCAGCATGATCGCATAGACCAGCGCCCCGGTTCCAAGCCCGGCCACGACCGAGATCGCGGCATCCCGCCAGCGCCGCGCGGCGGTGCTGTCCCATGGGGTCTCGGTGGGCAGGAAGTTCAGCGACAGCAGCAACAGGATCATCGTCACCACCTCGACCGAGATCTGGGTCAGTGCCAGATCCGGGGCCGAGAGGTAGTTGAACGCTATCGACACGATCAGCCCGACGACGCCGATCAGAACCAGCGACAACAGGCGGTTGCGGTGGAA
Source organism: Ruegeria sp. YTSC192 (assembly GCF_059609705.1). Taxonomy (NCBI): domain Bacteria; kingdom Pseudomonadati; phylum Pseudomonadota; class Alphaproteobacteria; order Rhodobacterales; family Roseobacteraceae; genus Ruegeria; species Ruegeria sp. YTSC192. The sequence continues at coordinate 399,924 of NZ_JBXWMG010000002.1, read as the reverse complement.
CCACATGATGCCCAGCGTTGCGCCCACCAGACAGATCCAGCCGACGATCGGAATGATCTGCGCAGGCAGTGGCACGCGGGTTTCAATGCCGATCGTCCCGGTGGAATAGGCGTAGTACCCAAGCCCGACTGTAAAGGCGACGAAGATGATCGCATAACGGCTGAGAACACCGTTATGCAGCTCATCCGTGATCCAGCGGCTTACACGGGTTAAGGCATGGATCACGGCCTCGAAAATCGCCTTGGCCTCGGGGCGGGGCAGGGCGTTCCAGAATTGCTCGGCCCGTTTGTGTTGCGACAGCAGGAACAGACCACCAACTGTAGCCACTGCAGACATATACAGCGCAGGCGTGAAACCGTGCCACAGTTTCAGCGAATAATAGGGCAGCTTCTCACCGCCGATCACGGCGCTGGACACCACAGCAACCAGCGGGCCGACGACGGCGGCCGAATAGAGCCCGATCACTACCACCAATACGATCAGGAAAGCAGGTGCCAGCCACAGCCCGACCGGAGGGTCATGCGGATGGGCCGGGTAATCCTCGCGCTGTGGTCCAAGGAAGACGTGGCTGACAAAGCGGAAGGAATAAGCCGCCGAAAACAGCGCCGCCAGCAGGGCCAGACCCGGCACAAGATAGTGCGAATTCAGCCATGTGGTGTGAACGGTTTCCTCCAGCATCATCTCTTTCGACAAAAAGCCGTTCAGCGGCGGCAGTCCGGCCATGGACAGGGCCGCGATAGTGCCGATGGTAAAGGTGATCGGCATCAGATGGCGCAAGCCGCCCAACCGTTTGACATCGCGCGTTCCGGTCTCGTGATCGACGATCCCGGCGGTCATGAACAGCGCGGCCTTGAACGTCGCGTGGTTGATGATGTGAAACACTGCGGCGACGGCTGCAAACTTGGTGCCAAAGCCCAGAAGCATGGTGATCAGGCCCAGATGCGAAACGGTCGAGAACGCCAGCAAAGCTTTCAGATCGTCCTTGAACAGCGCGATCACGGCGCCCAGCAACATGGTCACCAGACCGGTGGTTGCGACGATATAGAACCACGCATCGGTGCCGGCCAGAACCGGCCACATCCGCGCCATCAGGAACAACCCGGCCTTAACCATCGTGGCCGAGTGCAGATAGGCTGAAACCGGTGTGGGTGCCGCCATGGCGTGCGGCAGCCAGAAGTGGAACGGAAACTGCGCCGACTTGGTGAAACAGCCCAGCAGGATCAGGATCAGTGCGGGCAGATAGTGGGGCGAGGCCTGGATCAGCTCCTTGTTCTGCAAAATCACGCTGAGGTCAAAGGACCCGACGATATTCCCCAGAATCAGCATCCCAGCAATCATCGCCAAGCCACCGCCTCCGGTGACGGCCAGTGCCATGCGCGCGCCTTGTCGGCCTTCGGGCAGGTGTTTCCAATAACCGATCAACAGGAATGAGCTGAGCGAGGTCAACTCCCAGAAAATGAGCAAAAGCAGGATGTTATCGGACAGAACAATCCCAACCATCGCGCCCTGAAACAGCAGCAGATAGGTGTAGAACTGCCCCATCGGGTCCTCGCGCGACAGGTAGAAGCGAGCATAAAGGATGATCAGCAGGCCGATGCCTAAGATCAGCAGGGCAAACAGAAAACCAAGCCCGTCCAGCATGAAATTCGCGTTCAGCCCCAGCCCCGGTATCCAGTCGAACCGCGCCGTCACGACATCGCCGCGCATCACGCTGGGGATATGGATCAGCAATCCCATCAGGGCCAGAAAAGTGGTCAACCCTGCGGCCGAAGCGGCTGCATTTCGTCCCGCCCGTATCAGGAGGGCTGGGAAAACAGCTCCGAGGAAGGGAAGGGCCGCGATGAGGAATAGGGACAAGTACGATACTCCGGTCTGGGCGGTCAAAATGACAGATTTTATAGGATAATTTATTGAATGCCCAAAAATTGCAAGGTTTTGAGGGCAGTTAAAAGGTGTCTATCGAACCTATCTTTCTGCGTGACAATGACGCGAACTTGATCCTGCTGCAGGAATTCCCCGGCGCACGGTTGCAAGCCTTGTGATAGAACCAAGCCATGAGTGCAGGAGAACGCCATATGGCAGAGGGGAAAAGCCGAACGCGACGGTGGGTTTTGATGGGCGGGGCAGGCGCAATTGCAGCAGGATTTGCCATTCGCGAATACCGTCTGATCCCGCAGGACTATGCAGGCGGCCAGTTGGAGGTGACCCAGGCGCATCAGAAAGCCGTCGCCGGGGACGTGTTGCTGGTGGATATCCGCACTCCTCGGGAATGGAAGGCCACAGGTGTCGGGCAGGGGGCGCAGCCATTAGATATGCGGCGCGAGGATTTTATTCCGGCTTTGGTAAAACTGACAGGTGGTGACATGTCGGCCCCGGTGGCGCTGATCTGCGCGCGCGGGGTCCGTTCGGCACGGTTGAGCAATCAACTGACCACAGCCGGGTTTATCAATATCATTGACGTGCCCGAGGGCATGTTGGGTTCGGCCGCCGGGCCGGGCTGGGTAAGGGCCGGTCTGCCGGTAGAAACCTTTGTTGAGGGGGCGTGATGAAACACAAATACTGGCTGTCTTTCTGTCTGGCCGCAGCGGCGCAACCGGCCCTGGCCGATTGTGGCCCGGATCAGGGCACCTGCGAGATCACCTCGGGCGCGTATCACATCGAGCTGCCAGAAGCAGAAAACCCGCCTCTGGTTGTGTTTCTGCATGGCTACGGGGGCAGCGGCAAAGGTACCATGAACAATCGCAATATGGTCGAGCCGCTGCTGGCGCGCGGTTATGCCGTGATGGCACCCGAGGGATTGGAACGGGCGGACCGGGGTGGCATTCAAAGCTGGAACTTCTATCCCGGCTTTGGTGAGCGTGACGAAACGGCCTTTCTCAGCGAAGCGGTGGATGACGCGGCTGAACGGTTTGGCATTGACGGAGAACGCGTTGTTCTAGGAGGGTTTTCCGCCGGCGGCTTCATGGTGAACTACCTCGCCTGCGACGCGCCCGAGACCTTCTCGGCCTATGTCCCGGTCTCAGGTGGCTTCTGGCGACCGCATCCCGAATCCTGCGCTGGGCCGATCCGCATGTTTCACACCCATGGCTGGACCGACAATGTCGTTCCGCTCGAAGGGCGTTTGCTGGGCGGTGGTCGTTTCCATCAAGGCGATATCTTTGCCGGGCTTGAGATCTGGCGCGAGGCAAATGGCTGTGTTGATACCAAGCCCAGCGGGTTCTCGACCACGGGCCAGTTCATGCGGCGCAACTGGATGGGATGTGCCGAGGGCAGCGCGCTGGAATTCGCGCTGTTCCCCGGCGGTCATACCGTGCCCAACGGGTGGGCGGATATGATGCTGGATTGGTACGAAGGGTTGCCCGGCGGTTGATTATTCCGCCGGGGTCATGCTGCCCTTGCCCTCGATCAGGCGCTTCAACTCATTGCGATGACGACGGGCCGAACGGGTGATGGCGGGTTCGGCAAAATCCTCGCGCATTCCGACCATACGGCGGGCGGTACCAGCCGACACACCGCTGAGCGCCGAAAGCGGGATTGCCAGCGCAAGGCTGATCGCAATCGGGGCCAGCCAGACCGAGACCAGCCCGGCCAGAATACCAACGCTAAGTGCTACGCCACTGATGGTTTCCAGCGCGTGGCACAGGATCAGCGTGCGCAAGGAATAGCTGCCACCGTCGCGGGCCTGCGGGGACCAGCCTTTCTGGATGCCCAAAGCGGTGCGGAACACGGCGATCATCTGCTGCACCATCAGGATCGGCGCGTAGAGAATCGACAGGATGACCTCGAAAAGGAACGAGGTGAAGAACCGCCGCCAGCCGCCGAAATCGGAATAGCGCACTCCGCTGAGGGGTAGGGCGGCCACGCCCAGAACCTTGGGGGCCAGCAGCATCGCGTACATGACCAGAATGATCAGCACATGGCGGGTCTCGGACATCTCCGGCCATTGTGGGAACAGCGGGTTGTCGGGGCTGAAATAATACAGGACCGAGGCGTCCTCACCCTGGCCGATCAGCGCCCACATCAGCAGCAGGGCAAACCACAGCGGCGACATCAGGTATCCGACCGCCCCGTGGAACATGTGAAACCGCGAAACGGACCGGAACCCGCGCGAGCCCAGCAGTTTCAGATGCTGCAGGTTCCCCTGACACCAGCGGCGGTCCCGCATGGCGTGATCGATGAGGGTGGGGGGTGTCTCCTCGTAAGAACCGCGAATGCGCGGTAGGAACCGCACAGCCCAACCCGCGCGGCGCAGCAGACCGGCCTCGACAAAGTCGTGGCTCATAATCAGCTTTTCCTGCCCGTTGAACGCGCGCAGCTTGGGCAGTCCGGCACAGGTAGCAAAGGCCTTGGTGCGGATGATGGCGTTGTGGCCCCAATAGTTGCCCTCTTGCCCACACCAGCGGGCCAGACCTTCGGCGAATGCGATACCGTAGACGCCATTGGCGAATTGCTGCATCCGGGCAAAGACCGACTGAGCGCCAATCAGCTGCGGGTAGCTTTGAATCAAGCCCGCGCTTGGATCACGCGCCAGAGAATCCGTCAGCCGGGCAATCGCGCGACCCGTCATCAGGCTATCGGCATCCAGCACCAGCATCGCATCCCACTCGGCGCCCCAGCGGCTGACCCAATCGGCGATATTGCCAACCTTGCGGTCGGTATTCTGTTCGCGACGGCGGTAGTAGAGTTTCAGGTCGGGGGCCAGCGTGGTGCGCAGCGCCTCAATACTGGCTTGCTCTTGCGCGGCGATATCCGGGTCGCGCGTGTCCGAAAGAATGAACATCGCGTATTCATGCTGCCCCCCTCGGGCGCGCAGCTCTTCCAGCATGGTGCGGGCGTTGCCCAGCACGAACCACGGGACCTCATTATAGGTGGGCATCAGCAGGGCAACCCGCAGCGGTTGCGCGCGGTCTTGTCTGACGGGTCGCTCCTGCCGGGACAGAGAGATCATGCCCAGCAACACGGTGCAGACCGTGAAGGAGATCCAGAAGAAGTTGAACGAGATCAGGGCCAGCAGGATGGCTTCGACAAGGTTGATGCCTTCTGAGCCGAACCAGTCGCTCATGACCCATAGCAAACCCAATGTGGCTGCCATTGCGGGCGAAAACGCCAGCGCGCGCCAGAACCCGGCCGACGGGCGGGTACCCGTAGGGACCTGTGCATCCCGGAATCCTGCACGGAAATCCTGCGCGGGCATCGCCAGCGGAGCCTCGGGCGGCATGATATGTAGGTCGCGGCTCATGCGGTCCAACGGTATAGCCAGACTTCGGAGGCGGGTTGCTTGCCGACCAGAAGCTGCGCGCGCAGCTCGACATGGTCGCGCTCACCCGGCTGGAACGAAAACGCCAGCCGGAGGCCGCCGGTATCGGGGTTGCGCTGCAACACACCGTCCGAGGTTTCCGCGTGGGGAGAATTGGCGAAAATGCTGACCGCCTCCAGATCGTCGAACAGCGGGCTGGGCTCAAAATCGATCACGGCCAGACGGCCTTCGCCAAAGGTGTTCTCACCCATGGCCGTGTTGATGACTCGTGGCATCGGTGTGCGCTGTGGTTCCTCGCCCCAGATCAGGCGATAGCTCAGATCGACCTGGCTGCCAGCGGCGTAGGGCTCGGCGGGACGCCAGTAAGCGACGATATTGTCATAGATCTCCTGATCGGCGGGGATCTCGACCAGCGTCACCGTGCCCTTGCCCCAATCAGAGCCGGGTTCAACCCACAGGCTGGGTCGTTTGTGATAGTTCGCCTCAAGATCCGCATAGTCCGAGAACTCGCGTTTGCGCTGCATCAGGCCAAAGCCCTGAGGGTTCATGTCCACGAAGGATGAGATTTGCAGGCGGGTCGGGTTTGCCAGCGGACGCCAGATCACCTCACCCGCGCCGTTGCGGATCAGCAGCCCGTCGCTGTCATGGACAGCGGGGCGGAAATCGTCGAACCGGCTGTGATTGGTCTGATCGAACAGGAACATCGAGGTGCCGGGCGCGATACCTACATGTGGCAGTTCTTCGCGGGGGAAGAGCGTGGCCTCGATATCCATGATGCAATCGGCACCAGCGGTGACGTCAAAGCGGTAGGCACCGGTCACGCTGGGGCTGTCCATCAGGGCGTGGACGACCATGTTGCGCTGACCGGGCTCAGGACGTTCCAGCCAGAAGCGGATGAATTCGGGGAATTCCTCGCCATCCGGGTCGCCGGTTTTCAGGGCCAGACCGCGCGCGGACAGGCCGTAGACCTCGTGCAGACCAATGGCGCGGAAATAGCTGGCCCCCTGCCAGACGCAGAACTCATCGGTTTTTCCCGGGCGGTGCATTTCCGTGCGCAGGCGCAAGCCCGAGAACCCAAGCGTTTCATCAATGGGAAGGGTCGGGACCTCTTCGGCCTTATCGAACATCTCAAGGTCGAAAGCGACCGGCTTGGCCATCCCGTTCTCGACGGTCGAAACCTTGACCGTGCGCGGGAAATACAGGCCGGGGGTGAAGAAATCGACGTTGAAGGGGGTCTCGGTCTCGTACCAAAGCGCGCGATCCAGCCGGAACCGGATCGAGCGGTATTGCGTATAGGTCAGGTCCTGCCATTCCTGCGGCACCATCTCGCGCTCGGCAAAGGGGCGGCTGGCCAGTTCACGGGCCAGTTCGATCACGTGATCGCGGTCGAACGGAACCTCTGACCCCGAGGCAAAGGTGGCCGGCGCCAGAAACAGCGCGGAGGTCGAGGCCAGAAATGCGCGACGAGTCAGATTCATTTCTTTGTTTTCCATGGCTGAGATTTGAACCAGGCGGCCAGATAGGCCACCCCGATGATCATGGCAAAGCCAATCATGTTGGCGACAAAGACACTGGCAACATCCCGTCCAGTCTGATCCAGCGCGACCCCGATCAGGCGGGCTGCAGCCATCGAAAAGACAAAGACCGCCAGCGATTGCTGCCCGACCTTGGTGATCAGTTTCAGAACCATCTGCCAGATGCGCGCGCCCAGAGAGTGCCCGGTGGCGATCAGACGGTGCCCGTGCTCACCTGCGGCGACCCAGCCCAGATAAGCCAGCGACAGGAAGTGGATGTAGCGGAACAGGCCGAATTCGGTTTTTCCACGCAGTTCTTTCGTCAAAGGCCAAAGCTCGCGGATTTGCTCGGCCAGACCGGGGGCTGCGGACTGAACCCACAGGAAAACCTTCCACGATCCGATCGGCGCGGACAGAACCAGAAACGCAATCGCAGCCCAGATCAGGGTTTTCGACACCGGAGGCGCCGGAATCCAGCCGCGCATGAAGGCGAATCCTGTGAAGAACAGCAGCTGCCAACCGAACGGGTTGAAGAACCATTGACGGCTCGACCAAGGCTCGGCCGGAAGGGCCAGCGCTCCGGTCTGTGCGACAAGCCAGATAGCGACCGATACAGCCGCCATCAGCCAGAAGTTGACGCGGTAGAGGGCCATGTAGAGCGGCATCATCGCCAGAACGACCAGATACATCGGCAGGATGTCGAAGTAGTTGGGCACATAGGTCAGGGTGAAAATCCCGACCATCTGCGGCAGCGGGTCGTTGAAGAAATGCTGCAGGTTCAGCGATGAAACATAGCTTTTTTCAAACAAACCGGAATTGTCCAGCGCGGCCATGCTCATGGCGACAAAGAAGAACAGGCAGATATGCGCCCAGTAGACCTGCCAGATGCGAAACGCCACGCGGGCCGTCCCCATCCACCAGCCTTTGCGCAAGAAGGCACCGCCGAATGCAATGGCCGAGGCCATGCCTGAACAGAACACGAAGATCTCGGTCGCGTCCGAGAACCCGAAACGGGCCGGGATCCATCTGGCCCAAGGATCGTTCGGGATATGGGCGATCAGGATGATGAACATTGCAATGCCGCGATAGAAATCCAGTCGCGGGTCGCGCACACGCGCAGCCGGTGCCGCGGCCGAGGCCGCAACAGGCGCAAAATCAGAAGCGGGCGAAACAGTCGCCATACGTTTTCTGTCCTTCTTGGTCTTTTTGTTATTCAGCCGGGACGCTTTGTGCGTCGCCGTTGTCGCGGGCCGCGCTGATCAGGGCGCGGCGCGCGAATGCGTAATTGTCCTCGCTTCCAGCGCGTTTGGCGCGGCGGTCATCCAGAATACGCTCGACCGCATCCAGACGCCCGGCGCGCAGGCCGGAATCAATTGTGATGCGCTCGAATACATCACGTTGCGCGTGACTACCACCGGCCATCTGCATGCCAGCGCGCGCGGTCGATAGGAAATCAAACGCTGCGCCGTAGAGACCGTCACCAAAGGCCTCAAGCCCTTTGGCGGCGGCAATGCCCGGGTCAGACATGCGGATCGGCGTGTCGCCCTGATTGCGCTGCGCGTCTTTCTGGATGCGCTGCAGCATCTTGGCCGTCGCGTCCGAGCGGTTGTCGCCGGTCAGCGCCAGCAGATAATGCAGGTCGGCGAAAATCAGGCAGCCATCTTCGGTCCGGGCGGCGCTGAGATCGGCCAGCTCCTCCCACCGGTCGCCGACATCAATGCCTTCAAGCTCCATCCGGGACAGCAGCGAGGTTGCGTTCGAGATATCGCGATAATCGTCAGTCTTGTCCTTGCGGATATGCCGGTCATAGAGGTCGACGACCTGATCGACCTGACCCAGATCCAGATGCATCAGCGCCTTGTGCCACCAAACGTGATAGCGGAAGTTGTTGCAATGGGCCCACGCGTCCTCACGCCCCGCCAGCCAATCCAGGCCGAGTTGAGCATTGCCCGTCATCTCGTGAACATGGGCGACCGCGTGCAGACCCCAGGCGTCGTCGGACACCATCCACAGTGCCTGACGACCGGCAATCTCGGCCTTTTCGTAGGATCCGGTCTCTTCCAGTGCGAAGGAATGGCAGCCCAGCAGGTATCCGCGGCCCGCATGATCCGGCTCATAAGCGGGCATGACGCGTTCGATCGAGCGCCGCATGCCATCCGCATCGCCCAGCACAAACCGGGTCGCATGGCTGAGCTTCATTGCCAGGGAATCCGTCGGATGGGCGCGTAGGACCTCTTCGAATTTCTGCACGGCTTGCGACGGCAGGTCCGCCAGATAGAGGGACAGCGCGTCAACGAACAATTGCTCGCGCTTCGAGACGGGTTGGCGTTTCATCGCTTCGGTTGCGGCGCTCAGCGCGTCGACGGCGACGGGTAGCATCTCGCGTCGGCCCAGTAGAACCATGAACAGGCCCTTGACCGCGTGGCCCAGAGCGAAGTCGGGCTCGAGCTCCAATACCTTGCCCAGATGCTGGGGGGTAATCGCCGCATGCGCCATGAACCCAAGCAGAACACCGTCCCATGCCTCGACGGCCGCCGGGTGGGTCAGAGTGTTCATCTGTCCAAAAACGTCTTGTTTCATACTTGGGTCCAATCTGGTTGCGGTATTTGACACTGTTCGATTTACCAGAGTCTGCGACGGCCTCGTAACAGTATCGACCCTGCTCTCGAATTGGTGAAATCGCGTGTGTGAAAAAAGTGAAAAAAACCGCCGATTCAAGAGCATGTTTCAGCAAGTTGCTGCCGAAACAGGCAAGTGTTTCATTCCTCGAACGGGTTTTCAGCGCCTAAAATGTCATCAGTATCGGCCCCGAAGACCGGCGGTGCATGCCGATATGTTACAGGCGTGCGCGACAGATTGAGCGGATTGCCGATCAGATTCACCTCTCCCGGTTGGGCCTGCATGGCGATCTTCATCTGCCGCGCGGCGACCTGATCGGTGTCAAACACCTGATCCAGCGTTTGCACCGGGCCGACGGGTACCTTGAGGGTCTCAAGCTCGGAAATCACGGTCGTCGTCGGGTGCTGTTTCATTGCCGGGCGCAGGATTGCGTTCAGCGCGTCGCGGTGCTCTAGTCGCGCCGGGTTGGTGGCAAAGCGGGCGTCATCGGCCAGATCGGAATGGCCGATGAACGCGCAAAATCTGCGGAACTGGCTGTCATTTCCAACCGCCAAAATCACGTGGCCATCGGCGGTTTCGTAAACGTCGTAGGGCACGATATTAGGGTGCCCATTGCCGCGCCGCTGAGGCACCTGTCCCGAAGTCAGGTAGTTTGTGCCCTCATTGATCAACCACGAGATCTGCGCATCCACCAAGGCAAGGTCGATCTGTTGCCCTTCACCGGTCAGGTCGCGATGGCGCAGCGCTGCCAGAATGCCGACGGTTGCGTACATGCCGCACATCACATCGGCGATGCCTACGCCCACCTTCATCGGCGCGCCTTCGGGGTCGCCGGTCAGAGACATGATCCCGCCATAGCCCTGCGCCATCAGGTCATAGCCGGGCTTGTCGGAGTTTGGTCCCGTCTGCCCGTAGCCGGAAATCGAGCAATAGACGAGGCCGGGAAGATCCTGCGACAAGCTGTTGTAATCCAGCCCGTATTTCGCCAGCCCGCCGGGCTTGAAATTCTCGATCAGGATATCAGCATGCGAGGCCAACCGTTTGATCTGGGCTTGCCCTTCCGGCGTTGCAATGTCGATGGCGACGGATTTCTTGTTTCGGTTGGCCGACATGAAATAAGCGCTCAGGTCGGAACGGTTGCCCGCTTCATCCTCAACATACGGCGGGCCCCATTGCCGCGTATCATCCCCACCGGTCGAGGGGTTTTCGATCTTGATGATACTTGCGCCCAGATCGCCCAGCAACTGGGTGCAGGTCGGTCCGGCCAGAATGCGCGACAGGTCCAGAACCTTTACGCCTTTCAGCGGCCCGTTAGATTCGGCCATCATATCCTCCACGCTCGATCTCGGCAGCGATGACGGTGAAGCGGTCAGCTTTGACCGCCTCATCCAGTGCTGCACGCAGTTCTGCGCGGTTGCGGACCGTGTGTCCATAGCCTCCGAACGCGCGACCCAGAGCGGCAAAGTCATGGCGGTCGAAATCGACCCCGTTATTGCCCATCTGCCGCTGGCGTTGTTTCAACTCGATCAGGGCGAGGGAGGCGTCGACAAAGACCAGAAAGATCGGGTTGCCGCCCATTTCAGCAGCGGTCGATAGCTCTCCGGCGACCATCAGGAACCCGGCATCGCCCGAAAAGCTGATCACCGGGCGGTTCGGTTCCGCCATTTTCAGCCCGATCGCCATTGGTACAGCGCAGCCCATGGTACAAAGGGCCGAGGACTGGATCAGCCCGCGTGGTTCTGAACACTCCCACATCTGGCTGAGGAGGATGCGGTGTGCGCCGCTATCTGCCGTTGCCAGAGTGTTCGCGGGCAGGGCGGCACGGGTTTCGGCGATCACACCTGCTGGGCCCCATTCGTCATCCTGTGGGAAGGCTTCCGCCAACGCGGCTTTGACCGTCGCGGGTTCTCCGGCGGGCCAGGTGGCACGGGCGGGGTTGCCTTTGGCGATGGCTTCAAGGGTTTCGCCGGTATCGGCGACAAGGTTCAGTCCGGCCTGATGCATGTAGTGATCATTGACCACGGCCGAGATGTCGATCACGCGCGTTTCCTCGGGATCCCAGATCTCACGCCAGCCGGGGCGCATTTCGATGGGGTCATAGCCCAGACAGAGAACCAGATCGGCCTGTTCCACCAGCGAGACAAGGTGTTTGTCGGCCAGCGGGGACAATCCGGCACCGCCCAGACACAAGGGGTGATCTTCGGGCACCACGCCCTTCGCCTTGTAAGTCGTAACGAAGGGGATGCTGAAATGCTCCAGAAACGCCTGAACCACGCTGCGCGAGTCGTCATAGAGGACATCCAGCCCGATGATCGCAATCGGACGCTCGGCCTCGGCCACCCAGCGACGGGCTTTGGACAGGCAATCGCCTTCGGGCGCCACGGCGGCAACCTTGGCCAGACGGCGGCGTTTCGTCGATGAGATGCGGGTATCCGCGACCGAGATCGGCACGTCGATATGCACCGGGCCGGGGCGGGGCTGGTTGGCAAGCGACACCGCTTTGTCGGCGATGATATCGGCGCCATCGGCGGTCAGGGTAAAGGTTCCCTTGGTGATCGAGCGATAAACTTGGCTGTGATCCATGACCTGATGCGTGTAGGTCAGCGCCTCATCCGCGTCGACGCAGCCGGTCAGCACGATCATCGGCACCCGGTCTTGCAGCGCGTTTGCAACCACGTTGATCCCGTTCATCGCGCCGGGGCCAAGGGTTGCAACCAGTATCGCGGGCGCGCCATCGCGGTGATGGACGGCTTCGGCCATGAACCCGGCTGCGTTCTCGTGTTTGGTCAGATGAAAGGTGATGCCGGCCCGTTCCAGCGCGTCCACCAGTGTCAGAACTTCGCCGCCCGGCATGCCGAACGCGTGGCGGCACCCTGCCTCATACAATCGTTGAGCCAGTAGATCCGCCGCACGGGGAGAGAGGTCCTGCATCAGTCATGCTCCGAGAAAAAAATATGTGACAGCAAATGTCTGACACACCGGCAAGAGGCAAGCGGGTTCACATCAGTGTGACTATTTGACGGCTGTTTCCGCGATGGATTGAAACTTTTGGTCCAGTTCTGCGGCAATATCGGACAGGGCCTGACCGCCCTGATCCGCGTAGGGCTCAAACACAAAGCTGGGGGTTTTGTAGGACAAGTTCGCAGTGCCGTCGTCATTTTCGGTGACATACAGGCGAATCGGAGCCTCGATCATCGCTGCGGTCGAGGTTTCGAGTACCCGCACCGCATAGTCGTTGTTGAACACGCCGATCACGCGATTGCCCGGAATGGTGATCCCACGGGCCGCCGCCGCTTTGGTCGGCCCGGCCTGAGTAACAACGATCAGCCCATGTTCTTTAACGGCGGCCTTAGTGTCGGCCACCAGCGTATCGTAGGATTTCACGGTATCATGAACAGCCCATCCCGGCAGGGCCTGATCCGCCAGGGCAGGCGAGGCCAGCAAGTAGACTGCAGCGCAGATTGCTCTCATCACAAGGACTCCGTCTTGTTGGTGCCCAACTAGAGCAGGTTTCACCTGCCTGTGCATTCACATTTTCGTATGCGTCTTCAGGGCGACCGTTTTTGCAGCAGGTAGATATCCATGATCCAACCATGATCGGCCCTAGCCTGCGTACGGGTGGTCAAGATGGTCTCGGCCACCTCATCCAGCGGGCCGTGGATCAGGATCTCTTCTTTCATGCCGACATAGGCGCCCCACCAGATATCGAACGCCTCCATGTCCAGAGCCTGGAACGAACACTCGCCGTCCAGCATCACGGCAACCTTGGTGGCGTCCGAGGGCCAGCCTTCGTCGCGAATACGACGGCCGGTCGTCACCACATAAGGCGCGCCGATGTCGTTGATGGGAATGGCATGGGCCGACGTCAGCGCCTGTAGCGCGGTAATCCCCGGAATCACGCGTTTGCGCGGTTGCGGGTCCAGCCGAGAGGCAATCCGCAGGGAGCTGTCGTAAAGCGAGGGATCCCCCCAGATCAACAGGGCGATCTTCGAGGCCTCAGGATGGGCCGCCATCGCCTCTTGCCAGCGCAGGGCAATGGCATCGTGCCACTCATCCACACCTTGTAGATATCCGTCATCCGAGCGGCGCTTGGGGATATCGAAATACGCGATTTGCGGAGGGGTCTCAGTGACCATGGCGATGATCTCTTCGCGCAGCCCGGCCAGATCGGCTTTGTTTTCGCCCTTGCGGGGGATCAGGATCAAATCCGCCTCGCGGATTGCCTGCGCGCCTTGCAGGGTCACGTGATCGGGATTTCCGGTGCCAATTCCGATCAGGGACAGCTCATACATCCTCGAACTCCGCCAATGGACCATAAAGGATCAGGGCAGGGGCCGTTCCGATCTCGGATTTCAGCGTTTCGGCCAGCGCGCCAATGGTAGAGCGGTGCAGCTTCTGATCTGGTGTGGAAACAGACTCCGCCATCAGGGCGGGCGTATCCAGCGGCAGGCCGTTGGCATTCAGGGCCTGGACCAGCAGCGGAAAGGTCCGTTTGCCCATGAACACAACGGTGGTTGCCGAAGCATCCGCCAAAGCGGTCAGGTTCAGATCGGGGGGCAGCTGCCCGCTGACATCATGTCCGGTGACAAATTGCACCCGCCGGGCCGTCAGCCTGCGGGTCAGCGGAATACCGGCAGCGGCAGCGGCCGCGATGGCCGAGGGGATGCCAGGGATGATCTCATAGTCGATCCCGGCGGCGCGCAGGGCAACGATCTCTTCCTCAAGCCGTCCGAACATGCCGCCATCACCGGATTTCAGCCGAACGACGCGCTGTCCGGTCTGCGCGTATTCCACCAGCAGACGGCTGACATGATCCTGTTTGGGCGAGGGCCGCCCGGCGCGTTTGCCAACGCCCACAAGGTCGGCATCTGGTTGCGCGTGGCTCAGAATCGGCCCGCTGCTCAGATCGTCGAACAACACGGCGTCTGCCTTTTGCATCCGGTCCACGGCCTTCAGGGTAAGCAATTCCGGGTCTCCCGGACCAGACCCGATGAAAGACACAAACCCACTCATGCCGAGGCCTCGGCGATCAGGTGAAAGAACGTACCCGTGACGTTGCCACGGCGTGATCCGGTCTGCGGGCCTTCATCCCCTTCGGCATCGAACACGCGCGCCAGCGGTGCATCAGGTTGTTCGATGATCGAGGAATAGTGGAACTCATGCCCCCGCAGCGATGCGCCTTGGGCAAACCCGGGCATCGGCGCCAGCAGTTCGGCCCGGCGATACCCGAGATTGAACTTGCGCTTCTGGTACGAGGTCTGCAGCCCCAGCAATCCGGCCATCTGGTGCGGCACGCCCTCTTTGTCGATCAGAACCTCACCAAGGGCCATGTAGCCGCCGCATTCCCCATGCACCGGCTTTGTTTCCGCGTGTTTCCGCAAACCGGCCAGGAACGTGCCCGCGGCGGCCAGAGTGCCTGCGTGCAGCTCTGGATACCCACCTGGTAACCAGACAAGATCGGCATCATCGGTAGGGGCTTCGTTGGCCAAGGGCGAAAACGGCAGGATTTCAGCCCCGGCCGCGCGCCAGCCTTCCAGCAGATGCGGATAGGTGAACGAAAACGCCGCATCCCGTGCCAGCGCGATCCGTTGCGCCGGAGGCCGCGGCAGCGCGGCTGACGATGGCCTCTTGGGGCTTGAGGAAGCCGCCACCTTGATCGCCTCAAGGTCCACATGTTCCCGCAGGAAGGAAGCATAACCGACGATGGCGCTTTCCAGATCGGGATGCTCAACCGCCTGGACCAGCCCCAGATGGCGTTCTGGCAGGGTCAGGTCTCCGCGGCGGGGCAACACGCCCAGTACCGGCAGGCCTGCCCGCTCCATACCCAATCGCGTCAATCGCTCATGCCGAGGGCTAGCGCAGCGGTTCAGGATCACGCCTGCAAAAGGCAGGTCGGGGTTGTACATTCTGAACCCCAGCGCGGTCGCTGCTGCCGATTGGGCCTGACCGCCCACATCCAGCACCAATACAACCGGCCAGCCCATACGTTGCGCGGTTTCAGCGCTCGATCCGTGGCCCAGTTCGCCGGGTTTGGCGACGCCGTCAAACAAGCCCATCGAGCCTTCGGCGACCACGATATCTGCCCCTTCGGCCTGATCCGAGATCGCGCCAAGCAACCCGTCGCCCATCGCCCAACTATCAAGGTTGAACGACGCCCGCCCCGCCGCCGCGCGGTGGAAGGCCGGGTCGATATAGTCCGGGCCGCTCTTGAAAGGCTGAACGGTCAGACCATCCTCGGCCAGTGCCCGCAAAAGGCCCAGCATCACCGTGGTTTTGCCCGTTCCCGAAGAAGGGGCCGAGATCAGAATGCCCGGAGGGTTCGTCATCGCGTCATTCATCTTCGGGGCTCCAGCTTGACCATGGGCTGTCCGCGCTTTGTGGGCGATAGCGGCGGTCGTAGTCTTTTGAATACAGGCAGCTTTCCTCGAACCCTTCCCCAGCCAGCGCGGGGCCAACCATGATCAGCGCGGTGCGCGAAATACTCTCATCCAGCGCGTCTTTAAGGGTGGCCAATGTCGCACGGATGATCCGCTCATCCGGCCAACTGGCCCGGTAGACGACAGCCACAGGACAATCGGCCCCGTAGGCGGGGCTCAGATCGGCAATCACCTTGTCCAGGTTGCCGATCGACAAATGAATGGCCAGTGTCGCGCCGGTACGGGCGAAGTTCTCCAACGTTTCGCCTTCGGGCATCGAGGACGCACGGCCCGGGGTCCGCGTCAGAACTAGGGATTGTGCCAGGCCGGGCAGTGTCAGTTCGGTGCCCAAGGAAGCCGCAGCCGCTGCGAATGAGGGCACACCGGGCGTGACACTGACGGGGATGCCCATCTCTTTCAGGCGGCGGATTTGTTCACCCATTGCCGACCAGACAGACAGATCGCCCGAATGCAGGCGTGCCACGTCTTGACCCGCCTGATGGGCCGCGTCGATCTCGGCCATGATCTGATCCAGATCCATCGGCGCGGTGTTGACGATCTTCGCGCCTTCGGGACAGTGGCCCAGAATCTCTTCAGGCACCAGAGATCCCGCATAGAGGCAAACGGGGCAGGAGGCGATGATGTCGCGCCCGCGCAGGGTCAGCAGATCGGCAGCGCCCGGTCCGGCGCCAATGAAATGAACGGTCATGAGTGTCCTCCGATGGCAATGGCGCATGTCGCCAGCCGGTCGTCCGAGATATGTCTGGGTGAAAGAAGCCGCGCGCCATTCCCGGCGGCGACCAATGCGGATGCTTCGGCCACGCTCCCGGTGCCATAGGTGGCACGGCTACGGTTCGAGCATGTCAGGGTGCGCTGCCCGGCCAGATCGGCGGCGGCAACGAAATACAGTGGCAAGGACAGGCTGTTAGCCAGCGCGGACAGGGCCGGATGCCCCTCTTTGTCAGCCACGGTTGCAAGCGCCTGAACGTCGTGACCCGAGGCCGCCGCGCGGTATGCAATGTGCAGGCTGTCCGCCGTCGCAGCCGATGAAAATCCGATCCCGGCCACGATCATAGCGTCACGCTCCATTGCACCACAGGATAGGCCGATTTCCAGCCCCGGCGCGGCCCGAGTGGGGCAGAATGGGCCAGTTCAATGCGTAGCAGTTCCCCGCCACAAACCTGATGCCATTGGGCCAAAAGCGCCTCGCTTTCCAGCGTCACAGCGTTGGCGACCAAACGGGTTCCGGCGGGCAAAGTATCGCGCAGCCAAGTCAGCAATTCCGCACTTAGGCCACCTCCGATGAACACGACATCGGGTAAAGGCAGACCCGACAGCGCATCCGGCGCGGTGCCATGAATGACGTTCAACCGATCCTGCCCCAAAGCGTCGGCATTGCGGCGAATGCGTTCAGCACGGTCGGCACGTGGTTCGATGGTTGTGGCCGTCAGGGTTGGATCACACATCAGCCATTCAATGCTGATCGAGCCTGTACCGCCGCCAATATCCCACAGATGCTCACCACGTTGCGGGGCCAATGCCGACAGGGTGAGCGCACGGATAGGGCGTTTGGTAATCTGGCCGTCGGTCTCGAAAATCTCGTCGGGTTTACCGGACGCCTTGGGGAAAACGCGCCCTTCGCCCGCAACCTCCAGCCCGACACAGACCGGGTGATCGAACGTGCCCAAAAGCGCCTCGGTCAATGAGACGGAGCGCGCGCGTTCACGCGGGCCTCCCAGGGCCTCCATCACGTGCAGTTGGGTATCGGCGAATCCCGTTTCGGTTAAATAGGTCGCAAGTTCCGCAACAGCCGCACCATTGCGCAGCAGGATGATCGCCCGCAGACCCGGAGACAGGTGGGGTCGCAAACGCGTCAGAGGAGCGGCGTGTAGGCCAAAGGTCTGGGTGCCTTCCAACGGCCACCCCAAACGAGCGGCGGCCAGCGAAAAGGTCGATTGGCCGGGCCGTGCGGTCCACTCGGCGGCCTCGAAATTGCGTGCAATCACCGAACCGGCGCCGAACCAGAACGGATCGCCCGAGGCCAGAACCACCGTCGCACGGCCCCGAAGCCCGGTCAGGATCGGCAGACCGTCGGAGAACGGCACCGGCCATTCGATCCGCTCGGCCCGTGTTTCGGGCAACAGTGACAGGTGGCGAGGCGGGCCCATGATGACCTCGGCCCGATCCAGCACTTGACGGTTTGCGGGCGACAGGCCATCAAGCCCATCTTCACCCAGGCCCAGAACGGTTAGCCACGGAGTATCAGACATGACCAACCTCCTGATCCCCAATGTGCTTATTCTGGGCGGCACGACCGAGGCGAACGCGTTGGCCAAAGCCGTTTCCGAACATGGGCTTGCGGCGATATACTCCTACGCAGGGCGGGTTGAAAAACCGCGCCCGCAGCCCTTGCCGGTTCGGGTCGGTGGATTTGGTGGCGTGCAAGGGCTGGCAGCTTACATCCGCGACAACGGGATCAGCCATGTGATCGACGCGACCCATCCTTTCGCCTCGCAGATGAGCCGAAACGCGATTGAGGCCTGCCATGAGGCGCAAACGCCACTGGCCGCGCTGACGCGACCGGCCTGGCGCGCGCAGCCCGGCGATAACTGGCGACATGTTCGCGATATTCCCGCCGCAGTTGACGCGTTGAACGTCGAGGCGCAACGCGTGTTCCTTGCCGTTGGTCGGATGCATCTTGAGGACTTCTCTGCCCAGCCCCAGCATCACTATCTGCTGCGTCTGGTCGATGCGCCCGACGCGCTGCCCTTGCCGAATGCCGATGTGGTTGTCGCCCGAGGCCCCTTTGTCGAGGCTGACGACCGCGCGTTGATGCAACGACAAGGGACGCAGTTGGTTGTGTCCAAGAACGCAGGCGGCACGGGCGCGCGGGCCAAGCTGGACGCGGCGCGGGCGCTGGGCCTGCCAGTGCTGATGATCGACCGTCCGGTCCTGCCAGAGCGGACCGAGCTGTCGACGATTGCACAGGTTCTGGACTGGCTGGCTCATTCCGGGGTGAACCTCGGGGTGTAGACAATCGGCGCACCGTCGCGCTCGATCACGCGGGTGCGGGATGATCCGACAATGACCACCGTCTGCATATCCGCCATTTCGGGCGTGGCCTCGGCCAGAGTGGAAATTCGGATCGCTTCGTCCGGGCGCGATACGGCGCGCGCGAACAGGATCAGGCGTTCGGGTTCACATTCCTCGCGCAAGATTTCCAGCGTCTTTACAAAGCCTTCTGGGCGCGATTTCGAGCGCGGATTGTAAAACGCCATCGAAAAGTCCGCCTGTGCCGCCAGACGCAGCCGCTTTTCGATCAGGGACCAAGGCTTGAGGTTGTCGCTTAGGTTGATGGCGCAGAAATCATGCCCCATCGGCGCCCCCGCGCGGGCTGATGCTGCCAGCATCGCCGTGATCCCCGGCAGCACGTCGATCTGAATGTTGCGCCACTCGGCGGGGCCGTTCTCCAGTGCTTCGAACACCGCAGCGGCCATCGCAAAGACACCCGGATCACCCGAGGACACAACGACGACGCGTTTCCCCTCGGCCGCCATCTTCAGCGCATGTTGCGAGCGGTCGATCTCAACCCGGTTGTCGCTGGCATGCAGCGTCAGGCCGGGGCGTTCGGCCACGCGCGCGACATAGGGGATGTAGCCGACCACATCGGTCGCCTCGGCCAGTGCGGCGTTGACTTCGGGCGTGACCAGGTCTTCATTGCCCGGCCCGAGGCCCGCGATCTTGACCCAGCCGCTCATGGCCGCCGCCCCTGACCGTGCACCAGGATGATCGAGAAATAGGGGGTGATCCCCTCACAATTCTCGGACAGTTTGCAGACGCGCTGGTTCGGCATTTGTGCGTATTCCACGATCCACGCGCGATCATACATCCCGGCGGTTTTCAGCGCGCGCTTCACCTTGTCGATATTGCGACCGATCTTCATCACGACCAGCGCGTCGGTTTGCGCCATACGCTCGGCCAGAACCTCTTCGGGCAGGGTGGCGGCCAGAACGGTCAGGATATCGTCGCCCCATGTGATCGGATCGCCTGTTGCTGTCCAAGCGCCGGACATACCGGTGATGGCCGGGACAACCTCGACGGGGGCGATATCGCGCAGGCGGGTGTAGAGATGCATGAACGAGCCGTAGAAAAACGGGTCACCTTCGCATAGCACAACGACATCTTCGCCCTTCTCAGCAATGGCTTTCAGATGCTGCGCGCAGTCCTCGTAGAACGCTGCCAGCAGCTCATTGTAGCGCGGATCGTTCAGGGGGATCTCGGTTGTGACGGGGTAT
This sequence comes from Ruegeria sp. YTSC192, assembly GCF_059609705.1. NCBI lineage: Bacteria > Pseudomonadati > Pseudomonadota > Alphaproteobacteria > Rhodobacterales > Roseobacteraceae > Ruegeria > Ruegeria sp. YTSC192. The sequence goes on along the minus strand of NZ_JBXWMG010000002.1, from coordinate 379,823 downwards.
TCCATCGGGAACTCCACCGCACCTTCCGGGATCATACCGTTGACGATCTGGCGGGCCTGACCAGCGCGGCCCGGCTTGCGGAAAAACGCCACGTGGCGGGCATTGCGCAGCAGGCGATCGGCCCGCACGCTCATCAGGTCGGGGTCACCGGGGCCGAGGCCAACGCCATATATCTTGCCAGCGCTCATTCGGCGCGGCTCGCGATGGCGTTGATGGCGGCGACAGTGATGGCGCTGCCACCGAGACGGCCTTTGACGATGCAGGACGGCACCGGCTGCGCCTCCCACAGGGCATCTTTGGATTCGACTGCGCCAACAAAACCCACCGGGCAACCGATGATGGCGGCGGGGCGCGGGCAGTCGGGGTCTTCCAGCATGTTCAGCAGATGAAACAGAGCCGTCGGCGCGTTGCCGATGGCGACCACAGCGCCCTCAAGATGCGGGCGCCACAGTTCGAGTGCTGCGGCAGAGCGTGTGTTGCTCATCTCAGCGGCTAAGGGGCGCACGCGCTCGTCATGCAGGGTGCAAATCACCTCATTCTCGGCGGGCAGACGGAAACGGGTCACGCCTTCGCTGACCATACGCGCATCACACAGGATCGGCGCGCCGTTTTCCAGCGCGGTGCGTGCAGAGGATACAAATCCGGATGAGAAATGGACGAACTCTTCCAGCCCGACCATGCCAGCCGCGTGGATCATTCGAACGGCGACCTGCTCTTCATCGGCGTCGAACCGGGCCAGATCGGCCTCAGACCGGATGGTTGCAAAGCTCTCCTTGTAGATCGCCGCGCCGTCGGTTTCGTATGTGTAGGGCATCAGGTGAAGTCCATCGTCATCAGTGTTTCGGGGCTTAGCCCGCGCAGGATTGGCTCATCCCCCGCGCGGCCCTGTTTGACAAGATCAAATCGTCCGCTCTGGCCGACTAAAGTCACATCCGCGGGGCCCATCCGGGCGCACCCTTTGGAACACCCAGACACATGAAGTGTGCCGGGGACAAGCAGGGCCAGCGCGCGCGCGATATCGCGGGTTTCGGCCTGCGCCTGCGGGCAGAACGGAGCGCCGGGGCAGGCGTCAGTGGTCATAAGCGGGTCGGTGCCATCCGTGACAAAACCCGGTGCAGGTATCGCCGCCCCGCCTTCCAGCAGGATCAGCCGCCACGGGGTGACACGCAGGGCAGAGGCGCCGCTGTCGCGGATCAGCGCGTGCAGCTCATTTGCTGGCAATTGCCCGAAGGCTGCGCCATAGAGGCTGCCCAGATCGCAAGCGCCCGGTTGCAACAGTGCGCCGATGGGTCCGGGCTCGCGGCCCTGCCATTCCGCAGGCAGACCAAGAGCGGCCACGGCCCGGGCCATGCGGCGGGTGTCTGGTGTGAAGACCTCGGCAAACCATGTGGCCAGAGCAATCAGGTGATCAATGGCCTCGGCCTCGGAGACGACACGTCCGGTCTGCGCCCCATCTGCGCGAAGGATCAGACCTTCGGCGGAACGCTCCAACCGGATATCGGCCGAATCCGCCGCCAGCAGGCGCTCCGGACCCGTGTCGATTGCAAAGCCGAATTTGGCCGGTAGCGCGGGCAGCTCGCTCAGGCGGTCGATCAATTCCTGCGTCAACCGCGCGGTCAGATCGCCCGGCTGATAAAGCAGTGAGACCAGAATGTTGCGCCGGACCTCGATATCCGGCTCTGCGTCCAGCAGCCCTAGCGCGGACAGCTCGGACAGCAATGCCTGGTGTTCCCCTTCCTGTACGCCGCGCAACTGCAGGTTTGCGCGGTTGGTCAGGTCGATTGTGCCATTGCCGAAATGGTCTGCCAGCTCACACAGGCCAAGTGCCTGTGACGCGGTCAACCGCGCCAGCCGAGGGCGCACGCGCACCACCAACCCATCCCCAGACATCATCGGTCGGTGGGCGCCGGGGCACCACCCTTGAACGACTGGTTTTGGGGTGGGCGCGCTCATCCCAGCCCCTCCAGATCCACCCGGATCGAGTTGCGCCTTGTATTCCACAACCCTGCATCCAGCAACGCGCGGAACCGGTCCTGCATGGCCTGATGGGCCTGCGGATTGGCCTGCTGCAGAAAGGCATCCACATCTTCATCGCCCAGTGTCGCATCGTGGTAGAGGTCGAACAGATGCGGCGCAACGGTACCCGCGAGATGCGCAAACGAGGCCATGTGATCTAGCGTCGCGGCAATCTCGGCCGCGCCCCGGAAGCCATGCCGTTGCATCCCGGCGATCCAGTCCGGATTGGCAGCGCGGGCGTGGACGACGCGGCTGATCTCTTCCGGCAGAGTGCGCGCGCGGGGATTGTCCGGGTTGGTATTGTCCAGATGATACAGCTGCACGTCGCCGCCCGTGACCTTCTTGGCGGCGGCAAAACCGGCCTCATGCGTGGCGTAGTCATTGGCCAAAAGCAGGTCGGTCTCGGTCAGGTCCTGCAGATGAACAAAGCTGTCGGCATTGGCCACGCGCTGGGTGATGCCCGCCTTATCCTGAACGACAGTCTCCCCCTCCAGCGCGAACGAGCTGGCCTCAAGCCACGCTTCACCCGCCTGCGCGCGGGCCTCGTCGGTATAGACCTCGGACAGTTGAGTCATGTTGACGCCATAGCTGCCGGGGGCGGGGCCGAATACGCGGGCCGACGGGGCCTGACCGGCATAGGGGTTCCAGTCGGTCGCCTCATCCCGCGCCGTCAACGCACGAATCGCCTGACCGTAAAGCGCCGAAAGGGTCGGGAAGACGTCCCGGAACAGACCCGACACACGCAGCGTTACGTCCAGACGTGGGCGGCTGAGGTCGGTGATCGGCAGCACCTCGATCCCCGAGACCCGCTCAGACCCTTTATCCCAGACTGGTTTGACGCCCAGCAGGTGCAACGCCATGGCAAATTCCTCGCCCGCGGTGCGCATGGTGGCCGAGCCCCACAAATCGACGATCAGCCCCTTGGGATAGTCGCCTTCTTCCTGAAGGTGGCGCCGGACCAGTTCCTCGGCCAGTTTGACACCTTGGGTATAGGCCGCGCGGGTCGGTACTGAGCGGGGGTCGGTGGTAAACAGGTTCCGCCCGGTGGGCAGCACGTCCGAGCGACCGCGATAGGGCGAGCCGGACGGACCAGCCTCAATTCGTTTCCCCGCCAGGGCGTCCAACAATGCTTGCCGTTCCGAATGGGCGGACGGGGCGGTATCGAAATTGGCTGCCACTTCGGGCGTGCGGCCAAAGATGTGCAGCCCGTCGCCGAACTGGCTTTCTTTGATGTCGCAGACAAAGCGGTCGATGCGGGTGATTGCCTCGGCGGTGCAGGTGGCCTGATCGAGACCCAGATCGTTTTCCAGCCCGATGGCCTGCGCCTCATCCCGGATGTCTTCCTGCAGCCGGTCACGCCGCTTGGGGTCCAGCCCGTCCGCGTTCGAGAATTCATCCAGCAACGATTCCAGCCGCACCATGCGATCCGGAGTGTCGCTTGTCCGCATCGGCGGTGGGATATGGCCCAGCGTGACAGCCCCGATCCGACGCTTGGCCTGCGCCGCCTCGCCGGGGTCGTTGACGATGAAGGGGTAGATCACTGGCAGGTCGCGGATCAGCGCCTCAGGCCAGCAATTCGCCGACAGAGCAACGGACTTACCCGGCAACCATTCCAGCGTGCCATGCGCGCCGATATGGATCAAAGCGTCTGCGCCCAGCCCTTTGCGGAGCCACAAATAAAAGGCGACATAGCTGTGGCGCGGAGTGCGAGACAGGTCGTGATAGTCGTCATCGCGCAGCTCGGGCGTGCCGCGTTCGGGCTGCAGAGCCACCAGCGCGTTGCCTCGGCGCAGGGCGGTGAAGTGGAACGCTCCCTCGGTAAAAACTGGGTCGTCTTCGGGCTTGCCCCAGACGGTTTGGAGATCGGTGCGCAGTTGCTCGGGCAGGTCAGCTAGGGCTGCCTGATAGTCTTCCCCAGACCATGAAATGCGCGCGTCCAGCAAGGTTTCGGCAATCGGCTCTGCCGGCGCAGTGTCATAGCCCTCGCCTTGCAGGTCGGCCAGCATCGCCTCGGCCGAGGCCAGCGCGTCGAGGCCAACCGCATGGGCCATTTGCCAGTCCTTGCCGGGATAGGTCGACAGCACCAGCGCGGGCACCTGATCTGCTTTGGGCTTTTCGCGCAGGTCCAGCCAGCCGGTGACCCGGTCGATAATCGCTTCGATCCGCTCAGGCTCGGCCCGGTGGGCAAAGCGGGAATATTCCAAATGCGGATCGCGTTTGCCCGGTTCCTTGAACGAGGCAATGCCCGCCGAAATGCGCCCATCGACTTCGGGCAGCACCACATGCATGGCAAGATCGGCAGGGGAAAGGCCCCGTTCGGCCTCGGCCCAAGCCTTGCGGCGGGACGTGGCGAGGGCCATCTGAAACACGGGCACGCCCGCCGCGTCCAAAGGGGACGTACCCGATGCGCCTTTGCCCGAGAAAGAGGTCGCGTTGATGATTGCCGAAGGTTTTAAAGCGAGGATGCTGTCACGCAGCCATTCAGCGGCGGCAGGTGCTTTGAGCGAAGGGGCGAAGAGGCCCACGGCCTCAAACCCGCGATCCTGCAAGCTGCGGATCACGGCGGCGACAGGGGCCGTATCCGCCGAGGTCAGGTAGGCGCGATAGAAGGTGACGATGACACGTTTTGCGTTGCCCGCAAAGGCAGTCTCAACCGGGATCACGCCGCGATCAGGACACCACGCGCCAGATTCCGGCAGGGTTTTGGCCCCCATCACCGGACCAGCGTAAAGCCCCGCCGCCAAAGCCATCTGCGCCAGAGCGGCCTGTGCCGCGACCTCGCCACCCGTGTCGCACAGATGCGCCAGGCGGCGCAGGGTCGAGACGGGCAGGGTGGAATAGTCATCCAGCCGCGTGTCCTCGCGACCGTCGGCAGGCAGCACGGCCAGCGCAATTCCCTTGGCCTGCGCCAGCGACAGAACCTGTTGCAGCCCGTAGGCCCAGTAAGGCACGCCGCCAATCAGGCGGATCAGAATGCCCTTGGCGCCCTCAAGCGTCTGTTCCACATAGGTGTCCACGGACAGAGGGTGCTTCAACGCCGTCAGGTTCGCCAACCGCATCGTGGGCATGCGCCCCTCGGGCCCGCCACCACGATGCCAGCCCGCCGCGAAAGCGCCAAGGTCGCTGTCCGAGAAGGACAGCACCACCAGATCCGCCGGGCTCTGGCCCAGATCGGTTGGGGTTTCGGTTTCCTCTAACCCGTGGCTTTCGCGGAAGACGACGTGCATGGGTCTTACTCGGCGGCCTCGGTGACGCCTACGAGGATATCGCGGATTGCAGCTTCCTTGATGTCGTCATGTTCGGCAATCACCACCATGCGTGAGCGGCGTTCTTCACCCGGTTCCCACGGACGGTCGTATTGGTGACGCACACGGGCACCCACGGCCTGCACCAGCAGGCGCATTGGCTTGCCCTGAACAGCGGCATAGCCTTTGACGCGCAGAATGTTCAGCTCATTGGCCAGACGCTCGATCTTGGCGACCAGATCGGCGGGATCGGACTGTTCCGGCAGATCAACGATGATGCTTTCGAAATCATCATGCTCGTGATCGTGGTGGCCATCGTGATGGCTGGGACGTGCGTCCATGTCATCCTCGGCAGCGGCTTCCAGCCCCAGCACGACGCGCACGTCCACGGCACCTTCGGCCACTTCGACCACGGGCAGGGCGCGCGGAGCTTCGGCAGCGATGATCTCTTTGGCTTTGGCCACGCCTTCGGGGCCGGCCAGATCGGGTTTGGTCAGCAGGATGATATCGGCGCAGGAGATCTGATCTTCGAACACCTCGGACAGGGGCGTTTCATGGTCGATTGAATCGTCGGCGAGGCGCTGGGCGTCCACGGCTTCGACATTCGGGGCAAAGCGACCGGCGGCTACAGCCTCGGCATCGGCCAGCGCGATCACGCCGTCCACGGTGATCTTGGATCGGATATCGGGCCAGTCGAAGGCCTTCAGCAGCGGCTTGGGCAGCGCCAGACCGCTGGTTTCGATCAGGATGTGATCTGGGCGCGGCTCCAGCGCCATCAGGGCTTCGATGGTAGGGATGAAGTCGTCAGCCACAGTGCAGCAGATGCAGCCGTTCGCCAGTTCCATGATGTTTTCCGCCGGGCAGTCGGGGATCGCGCAGGACTTCAGGATATCGCCATCAACGCCGACATCGCCAAATTCGTTGACCACCACGGCCAGCCGCTTGCCCTGCGGGTTCTGCATCAGGTGGCGCACCAGCGTGGTTTTGCCCGAGCCCAGAAAGCCGGTGATCACGGTGACGGGAAGTTTTTCGAGGTTGCTCATTTCAGGGCTCCAATCGGGGGAATGCGGGCTGCGCAGTTTTTGCGGAAATGTTCGGGGCGTTCGCGCCATTTTACCAAGCCGTCTTCGGTCGCCAGATATTTGGTCACACCTTCAACGATGGTTTCGACGTGATCGGTTTCGTTCAGGTTCTCATACACGAAGGTCCAACGAGACGGCCCGCCACGCAGAACGATCGAGCACCCCTGATCGCAATTCGAAAGGCATTCGACGGGTTTTAGGTTGATCCCATCCGGCAGGTCCGCCGCTTCCAGCGCCTTGTGCAACAAGCTGCCCGGGCGCTGTTCGTCATCCTCAACGGGCAGGCCGCGACGGCAGGTGGTGCAAACCAGCAGGTCAACTGGTGTGGTCTCGGTCATGTCTCTCATCCCCCCAAAACCTTTTCGTGGGGGACGGGGTTTCATGCGGGCCACGTTTTCCGACATGGACCCGACACCGGCTCACCCCGTCCGGTTACATCTTCGGGCGTTGGCAGGTCTCCCGGCTTGCGGATATCAGAGCACGCTCTGTCGGATGTCCCGCCTTCCCGGCATTTGGCCAGTGGCTTGGGCACCCTCTCCGGTCACGGTCGCGGGGGCGGCTGCGTTTGACGGAAAATCCGCTGACGCATTCCCTTTTCATCTGTTTTCACAGACACCAACAGATGGCTCATGCGGCACGCACCCGCAACTTGTCAAGCGCGTTGCAGCCCAGACCTCAAAGCCACGTTGAAAAGCGACCTGCTAGCGTCGCTAGGCGGCATAAACGGAACACAGGCGCATGGTCGCATGGCGCAAAAGCGCAAACGGATAGTAAGCCCATGAAGTTGGGTTTCATCGGGCTTGGGAATGTGGGCGGCAAAGGCAACATAGTCCGGTGTTTCGAAAAGCGGTTCGCCAATCTCGTGGTAAGCGTGGCCACGGGCATTCTTGACGATGACGCTCCTCACCTTGTCAGAATCGGGTCAAAGCGTGAATGGCTGGAGGTTGTCGAACAAGGGAAGCTGTCCGTCTGGCCTACTCTTAAGGGATCGGACTACGTGTCGGTTGCTTCGCGGAAGTGATGCTGCTTCCGGATGCGTTGTCGGATCGGGATAAGCGCGGCCAGATCGCATATATCCCCGCCGCTTCAGCCCTTGAGCAACTGATTGCAGAGACGCCGGAGGGCCAAGATGCGCTGCTGGTATCAGAGCTTGGCAGGCCTTTGACGGCCCGTTGGGCATCGAACCAGATTGCCAAGTGGCGGCGCGAAGCTCAGATCCCCCTTGGATCGACGGCAGAGAGAAGACACTGTCTGACACGCGCGGGACGGCGGCGACAAGATTGCTGAATGCCGATCTGTCTTTGCGCCAAATCGCAGTTCTGATGGGTTGGTCGGTTCGCTACGCGGCGCAGGTAATCGAACATTATGCGCAGGTTAGCCCGGGCGAAAGCCATGCGGTTCTGCGCAAGCTCAATCGAGCAAAATCACTGTCTCAAGACACAAAAATGTAAACGCCCCTGTAAACGCGGGGCCTCAAACACGGCAAGGAGTAATGTAAGTGATTGTTTTTAAATGGAGGCGAGTACCTGTTTTGAAATCGAACCCTGTCAGAATTAATGGATAATAAAAACAGATACTTAAACCCATCTCGCATTCTTCGTAACCAAGAAATGTTGCGGGATTTGTTGCGGGATTTTGGTCAGCTCATTTAGAGATCCAAATTTTGTCGTGCTGCTGTGGGTAAGTGTTTGCTGACGCTTTAACTTCGGACGAAACGTAGCCTCTTTGAACCCGCTTTAAACCAGTCCAAAACTTTCGAATTTCCAATATGCGAGAGTTCTTTGAGTAGTCGACGTAATGATCTTCATTCTGACCGTCTTTTTGTCTCATAATGGAGGCGTGTTTAGGATAGTCGCCTTTGGCGATCTGTAACACATGGTCGGCGGAGTGGAGCGTGTTTAAAGCATCTTCCAAGACAGCCTCGGTAGCTGCCCTGAAGTCTTCGTGACAAAGTGCGAGGCACGAAATGAACCCTCGTGTAAAGAACTTCAAGTCCAAGTGCTTAAAGCCCAATGCACAAACTTCATCTCTAGTGCGTCGTTTGAGTCTGTCAGAACTACAGAAGTCCTCGACCGAAATCTTAGGGTCAGTTGTAATTCGTAGGCGAGTCGGTGTGTCATCTCTGACGTTGTCCGTTGGTGACTGATTAAAGTCGCCGAATGCGAGAGTTCCCAGAGGCAAACGGTTGTGCAAAGCATGATTGCGAAGCTCGTACATAACTCGGTACTCAAGGCTGCCATCAAAAACAGAACTGAAGCTGCTTTGAAGGTCTATTTGTCTTCCAACAAGTTTAGAAAGCAAAGACATGCGCCTATGCAATTGTTCCTCGTAGACTCTAGACGCCGTAAGTACTGAGATCAGCTTAAGATTCACATTTTGCCTAGCGTCGTCGAAGAAGTGATCAACGTCTCGTTGCATGTCCTTCTCGAAAAGATACCTAAGTCCGACGCTGATCAGGCTTTCTTCAAACTCGATGAAGGCATTTGCCAACAGGGTAAATGTGTCTTCTACGTCCCAAATTGGCTTGATGACATTCTTGGCATGAAGGATTTCATTGAAACGATCTTCGTCTATTTCGACAGCCATTCCCCCAATAAAACCTTCCGCAAGAAGAAACTGTGCCATGAAAATACCTGTTGTTGTCTAAGCGTTTGCGACCCAAAAATCCGCTCCATTTTCAATGGGAGCGAAACAGGGATTTAGAGGGAACAAGTCCCCAAAAAGTCAACAAGAAACGTGTTGCGGGAAATGTTGCGGGATTTTGCAGAAAGTTAACGTGCGAAAGCCGGGCAACTATTTGAAATCAAACAGTATCAGATGGTTAGGTTTTTCGGTGTTAACTTTTATGGAGGCGAGTACCGGAATCGAACCGGTGTACACGGATTTGCAATCCGCTGCGTCACCACTCCGCCAACTCGCCTTTTCAAGTAAAATCAAATACTTGCCGTGGTGTGGTGGGCGTTTTAGCAGCTTTCATCGGGGGCGTCCAGAGGATTGGCACCGATTTTAAGCTGCAAAACAATATTTGTGGCGGGATGGTTTGAAGAGATCGTGAAGTGGGTTTGCGGCATCTGGGCCGTTGTCGAGTAAGGTCGAATGTGGCACAAGCCAATTATTCAAGGGATTGAAAAGAGAGATCAGATGTCAGATTTCGCAGCCCGGCGCCGCACCATGGTTGATACGCAGGTTCGACCTTCGGATGTGACCAAGTTTCCTATCATCGACGCGATGCTGTCAGTGCCACGTGAAAGCTTTGTGCCGACAGCACAGCGCGAAGCGGCCTATGTCGAAGGGCTGATAGATTTGGGCAATAGTCGCTGCATGCTTGAGCCGCGCACTCTGGCGAAAATGCTGGATGCGCTGAACATCTCGAATGACGAAATGGTCCTCGATATCGCGCCGGCCTATGGCTATTCGACCGCCGTCGCCGCGCGGATGGCACAGTTGGTGGTTGGCGTCGAATCCGACGAAGATCTTGCCTCCGAGGCGCAAGTCATCCTGACCGAAGAAAATGTCGACAATGCTGTTATCCATGTCGGACCTTTGGAAGAAGGGGCGGCCGAGCATGGCCCTTATGACGTGATTATGGTACAAGGCGGTGTCGAGCAGGTGCCCGACACGGTGCTGGACCAATTGAAGGATCAGGGCCGGATCGCCTGTCTTTTTATGGACGGGCAGCTTGGTACGGTTCGCATCGGTCGCAAGGCCGGTGGGGTGGTCAGTTGGCGGGATGCCTTCAACGCCAGTGCGCTGGTTTTGGACGGTTTTTCCAAAGAGTGTGCATTTTCGCTATAGTCCGCTGACTGTTGTTTCCGCCACCTTGATTAGTTGAACATAAAGACGCAAACTGCCGGAGAGGCAGCGTAATTTCGATTTGAGAGGATTTGGTATGCGTGGAAAGACAGCGGGAAAGCTGGTCAAAGCGCTTGCAGTGACTGCGGCCATTGCCCTGAGTACTGTACCCGGACGGGCCGTTTGGGCTGACAATCTGACAGATGCGTTCATCGGAGCGTATAACACCAGCGGTCTGCTGGAACAGAACCGAGCCCTGTTGCGGGCCGCGGATGAGGACGTGGCAATTGCGCTTTCCGCACTGCGTCCGATCATCAACTGGACGGTTCAGGTCAGTCAGGATTACACGAGAACAAGAACTGACTCCGTCAGAACAAGCACCGACCCGTCGCGATTCTTCTCGGGTCTGACGCTCAGCCAGCTTTTGTATGATGGCGGGGCATCGGTGCTGGGCAAGCAGTCCGCACAGGAAACGGTTCTGTCGACGCGCCAGTCGCTGATCGATATCGAGCAGCAAGTTCTTTTCCGGGCCGCAACCGCGTATCTGAGCGTCCTGCTGCAAGAGGAAACGGTTCAGATTCGGCAGAACAACGTGGATCTGTCGAGCGAGGAACTGCGCGCTTCGAACGACCGCTTCGAAGTCGGTGAGGTGACGCGGACCGACGTAGCCCTTTCCGAGGCGCAGCTTGCCAGCTCGCGCGCGGATCTAGCGGATGCCAAGGGGGATCTCAGTACCGCACAGGCTGAATATGTGAATGCTGTCGGTAAACTGCCGGGACGTACAGCCGGGCAGCCGGGGCTTCCGAATCTGCCGCGCTCGCAATCCGAGGCGATCAGCCTTGCACAGCGCAATCATCCTGCGATCCTGTCGGCGCAGCATCAGGTGCGGGCGCTGGATTTGATCGTGCAGCAGCAACGGGCCAACCTTGGGCCCAATGTCAGCCTGAACGCGGATGCGGGTGTGACACAGCGATATGACAATGATGACTACATCAACGACGCCACGGTTTCGCTGAACTTCAATCAGCCGATCTATGCAGGCGGCCGCCTTGCGGCCACCGTGCGCCGGGCCATGGCAACCCGGGATTCGTCGCGGGCCAATCTGTTGAACGTGCAAAAGAACATCACGCAGGGCGCGACAGACGCCTTCGTCCGGTTCCAAACGGCCACGGCCAGCCTGACCGCCTCGACCGAGCGGGTCCGGGCCTCGCAAGTGGCCTTTGACGGGATTCGTGAAGAGGCCACGCTGGGCGCGCGGACCACATTGGATGTGCTGACCGCGCAGCAGGATCTTCTGGACGCACAACTGGCCGAGGTCGCTTCGCGCACAGAACGGTCGCTGGCAGCCTATCAGCTGTTGCAGGCACAGGGTCTTTTGACGGCTGAACGTCTGAGGCTGGCGGTGCAGATCTATGACCCGACGCTGTACTACAATCTGGTCAAGAAGGCTCCGGCGCAGGTCAGCAAGCAAAGCAAGGATCTGGATCGGGTTCTCAAAGCGTTACGGCGGGACTGATCCTATAGACTACTGGTTGTGACGCCCGACGTGTTTGGCTACACTTGGTCTCAAGAAAAGAGCGGTAGAGAACAATGTCGGATAGCGTCATGACCACAGGTATCGAGGATGTACTATCGTCGGTTAAACGTCTGGTGAGCGAGGACGGTCGCAAAGTGTCGGGTGCCGATGCAGCGACCGCCCCACGCAAGCCGGGCCGTCTGGTCCTGACGGACGCGCTGCGCGTTGGTGACGCGCCGAAATCCGACCCCCTGAAACTGGATCCCATATACAGCGCCGAGGATTCGGCCAAGCCGATGCTTCTGCGGGCTTGTGATATTGTTCAGCCGGGCGACGCAGCCAATCACGATGGTGCTGAGGAGGTCGGCGACGAGACCCCGTCGGAAAACCTATCTGGCAGCCTGAGTGCCAAGATTGAAGCCCTTGAGGCCGCCATCGCGCGAACCGAGGACCAATGGGAGCCGGACGGAGACAGCGACGACGCGTATTCAGGGACGTCCTCGAAAGCACTGCATTGGATACCTGCACCTTCCTTTGAGGATGAGGATGCCAAGGATGTGGATGCGCCCTCAGGCGGGGCGGATGCCGCGACAGAAGAACCGGCAACATTCGTTCGGCATGGGGACACTCCTAAAGCAGACCCAGTGGAAGACGACGCGTCTGAGGAAGCGATCGAGGACGAGATCGGGTTGTCTGCGTCCGAGGAGGAGGCCTTGCGTGAGATGATCGCCGAGGTTGTCCGGTCCGAGCTGCAGGGCGCGTTGGGGGAACGCATCACCCGCAATGTCCGCAAGATGGTCCGGCGCGAGATTCACCGCGCACTGGCCTCCAAAGAGCTGGAATAGTCGCTCAGGCCCGATGCGGCGCTTGTGCAAGCTCCAGCACTTGATCCAGATCCATATGCTGTTCGAGGTGATCCGCGAGATCATCCAGCACCTGTTCGACGCCATCTTCATAGGCGGTTTCAGAGGCGACGCCCAAACCCGACAGATACTGCGCGCGGAAGGCGTCGGATGAGAAAATCCCGTGCAGATAGCTGCCCAGAATGCGCCCATTGGCGCTGGCGGCACCTTCGGGGCGCCCTTGCACCTCAAGCCAGGCACGGGCGCAATCGGGCCCTTCGGTGCGGCCCATATGGATTTCGTACCCGCTGACGGGTTCGCGATTGGGCAGGGCGCAGGCTTCGGTCAGAGTGACGTGTTTCTTACCCTCCATGACCGTATGAACGTCCAGCAGCCCGAGCCCGTCGACCGTGCCGGGACGACCATCCACACCCTCGGGGTCCGAGATCGTTTTGCCCAGCATCTGATATCCGCCACATAGACCCAACACGTGACCTCCGCGGCGCACATGTGCGTAGAGGTCGATATCCCAGCCCTGTTTGCGGAAATAGGCCAGATCACCGATGGTCGATTTGCTGCCGGGCAACAGCACCAGATCGGCGTCGCCGGGCAGGGGGCGGCCTGCGGAAATGATCTCGACACTGACGCCGGGTTCGGCTGACAGAGGGTCCAGATCGTCGAAATTGGCCATCCTCTCCAACTGAGGCGCCACAACCTTGCATGCCCCACCAGTATGAGAGCGGATGTCCATCATATCCTCGGCGGGCAGTTTCCAGGCGTCTTGGAACCAGGGTACGACGCCCATGCAGGGCCAGCCGGTCCGCGCGGCGATATCATCGCGCCCTTCATCAAACAGAGATACATCGCCTTTGAAGCGGTTGACGGCAAAGCCCCGGATCATCGCCAGATCACCTTCGTCCAGCACAGCCTGAGTGCCCACGATCTGCGCAATCACGCCGCCTCGATGGATGTCGCCCACCAGCACCACGGGAACTCCGGCGGCGCAGGCAAAGCCCATATTGGCGATGTCGCCCTTGCGCAGGTTGGTCTCAGCCGGGCTGCCAGCGCCTTCGATCAACACCAGATCAGCGTCGCGGCATAGCCGGTCAAAGCTTTCCAACGCGGCCCCCAGCAGTTTGGATTTGTCCTTGCGATAGTCGCCCGCCTTCATGGTTCCCGCGCGCTGGCCTTGCAGGATGATCTGCGCGCCGGTGTCCGTTTCGGGCTTCAGCAGGATCGGGTTCATATCCGTATGCGTCGGGCGCTTGGCCGCGCGCGCCTGCAAGGCTTGCGCGCGCCCGATCTCGCCTCCGTTTTCTGTCACAGCGGCGTTGTTCGACATGTTCTGCGGCTTGAACGGAGCAACCCTCAGACCGCGCCGTGTGAATGCCCGCGCCAACCCGGCTACCAGAACCGATTTGCCGACATTGCTGCCGGTGCCTTGAATCATGATGGCGCGAACCATGGGCGTCTCCTATACGTTAAGGGGCAAATGACCTGATTTGGTGCCAAAGGGAAAGCCCCAGATGAACACGCCTGCGCATCTTTTGATCGGAGCAGCCGCCTTTGCGCGACCCGCGCACGGGCGCATTCTTTGGGCGGCGGTGCTGGGGTCGCTGTTGCCGGACCTGTCGCTGTACCTGATGGCAGGGGTATCGCTGCATATTCTCAACATCCCGCCGCATGTTGTGTTCGACGAGCTGTATTTTTCACCGCAATGGCAGACGGTTTTCGCCATCGACAACTCGTTCATCCTGTGGGGCTTGGCACTGGCACTGGGGCTTTGGCGCGGATGGCGGATCCTGACGGTCGCGGCGTCGGCCGGACTATTGCATCTGATGATGGATTTCGGGCTGCATGCGGGGGACGGTCGCCCCCAGTTCTGGCCGCTGAGCGATTGGGTCTTTCACAGCCCGGTCAGTTATTGGGACACGTCGCATCACGCGATTTGGGTCATGCCGGTGTCGATCGCGCTATGCGTCGGTTCTTATGTCGTGCTTTGGAGCAGGGGGCTGTCGCTGTCCGCGAAGCTTTTCTTCGCGCTTTTGCTTGCGGCCGAGATCTGGGTTGCGCGGCAGTGGATTCTGTTTTTCTAAAGCGTTTTGCGTTTTATCTGAGGCAAAACTATCGAAATGCGCGTTCGACCGTAGGGAGAGACAGCGTATTTCGATTCAAATCAAACGCAAAACGATCTAGTCAGTGCCAAAGAAAAACGCGCCCCAAAGTATGGAGGCGCGCTTTTTCGTAGTGAAATCGCCTTGGATCAGGCGGCTTCGGCTTGTTGGGCGGCGTTGCGACGTTCGCTTTCTTCACGCGACAGGGCGACGGATGTGCGCACACCACGGCCAACGAAATCCATCAATCCGCTTACAACCCGCTCGTTCGGGTCGATACCGGCGCAGGACAGCACCTCGCGACCATCGCGCGAGCGGGCCCAGCGGGCGATTTGTTCGGGGCCATTGCCGTATTTCTTGTCATCAGCGATGGCATCATCCAGTGCGGCCAACACAACAGCCGCGAAAAGTTTGCGTGCACGATTGCCTTGTTCGTTGTTAAAGGCAGTGCCGTCAACGAAATCTCTCATCTCGTCTTCCTTGTTGTTCTTGCTCTTGCATTTTCGGCGTGACGGTCCTTATGACCTATTAGCTCCGATTCGGATACAGCTAAAATGCATAGTTGCGTTGCGTCATTTGCATGGCTTGCTGCGGGTGCAGCACTAGGTCTCGTTGTCTTGTCAGGGCTGGTCCTGCCAGATATAGGGACGGCAACTGACGCATCAACCGTTTGTGAAGGATTAATGTCATGCCCAAGATAAATGGGAACGAAATTCGCCCCGGCAATGTGCTTGAGCATAACGACGGGCTGTGGGCGGCTGTAAAAGTAGATCACGTAAAGCCCGGTAAAGGCGGCGCTTTCGCGCAGGTCGAACTGCGCAACCTGCGTAACGGCTCAAAGCTGAACGAACGGTTCCGGTCGGCGGACAAAGTCGAACGTGTGCGGCTGGAGCAGAAGGATCAGCAGTTTCTGTACGAATCCGACGGCATGCTGGTGTTCATGGATGCCGAGACCTATGAGCAGATCGAACTGCCTGCCGACCTGCTGGGTGAGCGTCGCCCGTTTCTGCAGGACGGCATGACCATCGTGGTCGAGTTCTACGAATCCGAGGCGCTGAACGCCTCGCTGCCCCAAAAGGTCACTTGCAAGATCGTCGAGACCGAGCCGGTCGTCAAAGGTCAGACCGCCGCGAACTCGTTCAAACCGGCGGTTCTGGACAACGGCGTCAAGGTCATGGTGCCTCCGTTCGTCGGTCAGGATGAGATGATCGTGGTGAACACCGAAACCATGGAATATTCCGAGCGCGCCTGATCACCGCCCATATGTATTGCAAAAGACCGCGCCGGCCTGCTGCTGCGCGGTCTTTTCATGTGCGGTGGCGATAGCGTGTCGGGTCGGGGCCGAACAGTTCCAGCATCAATTCATATTTGATGCGGTTGGCACTGACTTGCCGGTAGAAGGCGATCAGGAAGGCCGTCGGTCCCTGTATACGGCTGAGGCCGCTGGTGGCGGCGACTACGGTGCCGACGTCGGTTCTGCCCTGCAGCACCAGCCAGCCGCCCAGCATCAATATGCCGACCGTACCTGCGCCGTTGATCACGCTCAGCAGGAACTTGGCTGAAAGTTTCCACAGAAACATCCGCCTGCGGGTTTCATAGATGTCATCGAACAAGGCGTCGATTTCCTGTTCGACCGCGTCAAGGTCCTCGGTCGTCAGCTGGTCGGTCGCACTGCGCAGGATGCGGACGCGTTCGGCCACAAAGACATTCACTTTGCGTTGCGAGACCAGAACGATCACAATCTGAGGTACGATCATCGAAAAGGCGATCAGGCCCAGACCAGGTTGAGTTGACGAGATATAGCCGATGACGCTGATCAATGTGCCGATCTGAACCACCGGGTCCGAGAATGCGCCGCCTGCGAATTTGCCCAACTCCTCGGCCTCGGCCGAGATTGCAGTGGTCATGGTGCCCTTGCGCACGCTTTCACCGGTTTCGGTGATATCTGAGGACCGCCAAAGGAGACGTTGGCGGATCAGGCGGATCATGTCCTCACCCAAAGTACCTGCGCGGTAGCCCAGAACCCATTTCAGCGCGAGGCTCAGCAGGATCACGGCCATCATGCCAAGACCCAGTACAACCAAACGGTCGGCCTCGACGTCAGTTGAGGTCAGGTGGTTGATGATGTCGCGTTGAAATTCCAGCGGAACGGCAGCCAGCGCAGCGACGGCCAGCGACAGGAGGATGAGGATGATCTGACGCCCGGCGCTTGCGCGCCAAATTGCGGTATACAGTTTGAGCATGCGGGTATCCGGTTCTATCGAATAGCCGCACTGTGGCAGGGCAGGGACGGGGGTTCAAAGGGTCAGAGTTGAGACCGCTTTGACCACGTGCCGATTGGGCAACAAATTTCAGTCGATCAGACGAACTGTGGCCGCGTCGGCCTGCATGTCGCCGGTGGCCCGATCAAAGCGCAGATAGGCGATGGCATGGCCGCCCGATTGCGTGAACAGGGTGCCCACTGGCTTGCCATTGGCCTTTATCGCGCTGCCCACAGGGGCCGCCCCGTCGATGGCGACGCGACACAGACCCTTACGCAGTTCGGTCTTGTGTTTCATACGCGCCGTCACTTCCTGACCGACATAGCAGCCCTTTTTGAAGTCGACGCCATTCAGCGGCTCGAACCGGGATTCGAGGATATAGCTGTCCGGGTGCAATTCGATGCCGGTTTCGGGAATGCAATGGCGCACACGGATCGCATCCCAATCGGTGCCATCCTGCGTTTCCGACGAGGGCGCATAGGCCCTCCAGCCCAAGTCAGGATGACGTGGGTCATGCAATGCGCCCTCTGGTGCAGGTCCCAGGCCGCGCTGCAGGTTCAGGTCCGAGACCTCGATCGCCACATCCGCCCGCAACTTGTACATGCTCAGCCGTATGATCAGGCCATCCGCCAGCGACTCGGCCACGTCCAGCAACACGGCGTCACCGTCGCGTTTCAGGAAGAAGTCAGCCAGGTATTTGCCCTGCGGCGTCAATAGGGCTGCATAGACCAGCCCTGTATCCAACCCGCCGATGTCATTGGTGATCAGGTCCTGCAAAAAGCTCTCGGTGTCCGAGCCGGTCAGGCGCAGTATGCGACGGGTTGGCATGGTGTGGTCCTCATCATCTGCCTCGGCCCCGAGATATAGGGAGTTTTCCGGTCAAGACCAGTGGGTTTCGGCGCTTTGCAAGGCCTGAACTAGCTGTCCGTTTGCGCTTTGTTTGAACCGTCAGGCGTTGTTTCGGTCAACTCCTGCGGCGCGTCAGGGTTCAGAGTTGTGCGCAGTTCGACGATGGATTTCCCCAACCGGAAGGGCGCGGCAAAGCTGACCAGACACAGGGCAACGATCTGCAGTACAAGAATATGGGCGTTGGCCTGTAGATATTCCCATTCCTCTTTCAGCTTGCTGACCTGTTCGATCAACTCATCATAGCTTTGGGCGAGGATCAGGTAGTCTCCGGCAATTGCGGGAACCTTGCGGCGCATATTGTCGATGGCAGTCTGGGTCTTTTCATCCAGTGAGGTGAAGACCAGAAACTGATCAATATCGAACGCGCCTGCCTTGGCAGCCATCTCTTCCATTTCGTCCTTGTCTTGCCGCCCGAATAGAAAGTGTAAACCCTGTAGGGGGGCGACCTCATTCGTGACTGCGATGAAAAGAGGCAGGTCGGCATTGCTAGCGGTTGAGGCCGACAGAAATTCGACCTTTTCGCACAAGACACCGGTATCGGGGTCATAGGCCGGGTCGCAAAACCGCAACCGAAACCGCGCGGCATCGCGGTCAAAGGCTGAAGACGCTGCATAGGCCACGTCAATCTGCCGGTCCAGCCGCGAGCTGTCGGATGTATAAAGCCCCGCCAGAACAGCCACCAGCGCCCCGATCCCGCCGAGAACAACCCAAACCATGTCAGCCAGCTTCCATGCTTTGTGCCCGGCTGGTTTACGGAACAGAAAGCCGGTTCCGACCGATCCGATCAGAAAAAACAGGACTAGCAGAGGCAGTTGATTTTCGGTCACAAATGTCATGGCACAAGTCTAAGTACTCCGCCTCCTCACGCAACAGCGATCACGCGCAGTTGTTTCGTCTTTCAGGATGATCATACTGGGCGGAAATAGGTGGGAGGTTTTGATGGCGAAGCATATTGTCCTGATCCACGGTGCATTTGCAGGCCCCTGGTGTATGGAGGACTACGCCGGTTTCTTCCGTGACCTTGGGTGGACGGTCCACACCCCGGCGCTGCGGTATCATGATGCCGACCCCAAGGCCGAGCCGAATCCGGGGCTGACCGACACCAGCGTTTCAGACTATGCGGATGATATCGCTGCATTTGTCGAAGGGCTCGACAGCAAACCCGTGCTGCTGGGTCACGCCATAGCCGCGGTCGTGGTGCAACAGGTCGCCGCGCGCGGCTTGGCCAGCGCAATCGTGCTGATCAACCCCAACGCGGCTTGGGGCACTTTGCCTGAAACAGACGATGAACGCGCCGTGCCGCGCGCACTGATGGAGGGCGGAGCTTTCTGGAAGCAACCCATGCGGGTTGATTTCGACCTGATGGCCCCGTTCGCGCTAAACAAGCTGCCCGAAGCGCAACAACACGCGGTTTTCGATCGGCTTGGCCCGGAAAGCGGGCGTGTGATGTTCGAGATGTTCTTTTGGATGTTCGACGACCACCACGCAATGAAGGTGGATATCGACAAGGTCGATTGCCCCGTGCTGATCGTTTCGGGCACCGAGGACCGGGCCGTGAACCCCAACACGTGTCGTGC
The DNA here is from genome assembly GCF_059609705.1 of Ruegeria sp. YTSC192. Taxonomy (NCBI): domain Bacteria; kingdom Pseudomonadati; phylum Pseudomonadota; class Alphaproteobacteria; order Rhodobacterales; family Roseobacteraceae; genus Ruegeria; species Ruegeria sp. YTSC192. The sequence continues at coordinate 360,469 of NZ_JBXWMG010000002.1, read as the reverse complement.
TTTGGCCAAACTCTACGGAGACCGCGCGCGTTTTCTGCCTGTCGAAAACCACGCGCATTTTCTGTTTATGGAGCCGGGTTGGGAAGGGCCAGCCGCGCAGATCGCGGACTGGCTGGACCTGAAGCTAGGTTAGGCACTGGATGCCTATATCTACTGCTTCAGCCTATAAACTTGTCGGGTGCAAACGATGCGGGTCGGTCTGACACCAGCACCCGCCCAGGTCTCCTAAACGCTCGGACCTGAGGGTGATGTACCCACAGGCCTCACTGCGTTTCGGACTGCAATTCGCGGAAGTACTGGATCGTCGCGCCCAATCCTTCCTTGAGCTGCACCTTGGGCTCCCAATTCAGCAGCTTGCGCGCCAACGAGATATCAGGTTGACGCTGCTTGGGATCGTCCTGCGGCAAGTCCTTGAAGATGATCTGCGTATCTGACCCGACCTGCGCACAGACTTCAGTGGCCAGCTCATTCATCGAGAACTCGTTGGGGTTTCCAAGATTCACCGGGCCGGTGACGTCCTTGTCAGTGTCCATCAGGCGCAAAAAGCCCTCGATCAGATCATCGACAAAGCAAAACGACCGTGTTTGTTCGCCATCCCCGAACACCGTGATCGGCGCACCAGTCAAGGCCTGCATGACAAAGTTCGATACCACGCGGCCGTCAGAGGGATGCATCCTTGGTCCATAGGTATTGAAGATCCGGGCCACTTTTATCTCGAGACCCATCTGGCGGTGATAATCGAAAAACAACGTCTCGGCGCAGCGCTTGCCTTCGTCATAGCATGAACGCGGGCCGATCGGGTTGACATTGCCCCAATAATCTTCGGTTTGGGGGTGAACTGAGGGGTCTCCGTACACTTCGGAGGTGGAGGCCTGAAAGACTTTGCACTTCAGCCGTTTCGCCAGCCCCAGCATGTTGATCGCACCATGAACGCTGGTCTTGGTCGTTTGTACCGGATCGTGCTGATAGTGAACGGGTGAGGCCGGGCAGGCCAGATTGTAGATTTCATCCACTTCGACAAAGAGGGGAAACGTCACGTCGTGGCGCAAAAACTCGAAACGTGGATTGCTGTGCAAGTGATCAATATTGCGTTTTGTGCCGGTAAACAGGTTGTCGACGCATAGAACTTCATGACCTTGATCCAAAAGTCGGTCGCACAGATGCGATCCGAGAAAACCTGCGCCACCAGTTACCAGAACACGTTTTCTACTGTCATATAGGCGAGCCAAATCGGGTCCCCCTTTCTATTTCCACGCAAGCGCGTCGCCGCGCAGCCATTTCTTGAATCGTTTCGTGAAACGAATTGGTTTGATCTTCAGTATATTTCGGGCTGCATAGTCATCCATTTCCAAATTGCGCGTGACATTGGCCGGATGCACCAAAGGTCGAGGCAAGGGTTGAGCGCGCGAAGATGCCTCTTTGGCGTCAGGATTTGTCGTATGAGTCGCAGTTTCGTCAAAGCCGATGTTCTGCACCATGTTGTTTTGAGGGATGATTGTCAGGCCCGACTTCATCCATTGGGAGAACTGCCACTGGTAATCCCAGGTATCGACTTTGCCGTTCATAACATCGGAATAGATTGCCATCCAATGCTGCAGTCCTCCGGGGGTTGGGCACATGTTCGCGATGGCTTCAATGGAGGAAGGTGTACCCAGATCGGACAGGTCAAAGTCGTAGTGGGCCCAGGCACGCCGCCAAGTTGCCCAGCCCCACGAGCCCCAAAAGGCCGAGAAAAAATAACTGTCATCCGAGGGCAGATCATCGCTCAGCATATTGAAGGCGGATATGGTCGTCACGTGTGGGTCATCACGATAGCGTTCCAGCATCTCAGCGGCAAAGTCGAAGAAATCAGGGTCAACCAGAACGTCATCTTCCAGAATGATCCCTTCGGGCTCATGTTCAAAAAACCATGTGATTGCGCCTGAAACGGCGCGTCCGCACCCAAGATTTCGTTCTCGAAACAGGGTCTGCACCTCACAAGGCCAATCTATCTCATTCAGGATGGAGCGTGTCTCGTCGCAGATTGCAGCTTCACTTTCCGACCGAGGTCCATCGGCAGCAATATAAAGCCGTTCCGGTCGTGCCTGCCGGATAGTCTCAAACACGACCCTGGTTTTGTCGGGGCGGTTGAAGATCAAAAAGAGGATCGGAGGCATTGATAAATCTTTCCCTTCGGCGCGATACGCTTGGGTTCTATCCCATACTTTCACAAGGGGTTCAAACTGGTCTTTCCGAGGTTCTTGTTGGCAGCACAAATACAACTTGTAGACCGCGTGTCTGTTTCAGGCAATCCGTCACGTCGGAGGCATTTGTATACGTTTCATAAGCACGTATTCAGATTTTGCGAATAAGGCAGACTCTCGGTCCTGCCGCAACAAGAAAAGTAGGGCGGTGTGGGTCGCGGACGTCGCGTGGGACCATGTTGCCAATAACGGGTATCGACGCTGTGAAAGACGACCTGGGTGTTGGTCGAAAACGTACTCTGTGGTCGCCACTTCAGGGTGTCGTCGCTGTCGAGGTCGCAACATAACAGGCGCTTTTGCACGATGGATATCGTGTTGGTGACGCTGTTGTCGCCGACCAATTGGACGAAAGCGTCTTCGGAATAGGCCGAGCCTTCCTAATAGCGGAACCGGGTCGCTGCACCGTCCGGTATGGGGGAAGCAAGGCTAAGCGTTTGCAGTGCAGAGGGTGACGTGACCGCAGGGTCAGGGCCAGCCCGAGGGTTAATGTTTTCATGTCGTCCTCCCGTTCGGAAAATTGTTCGTGGTTAAATTGGGCCTTGGACGTTCGGAACCTCAAATGTCGTTTTTGGATGACGGTTTGAGGGTAACTGTGAACGGGATCAACGGGTTAGGCAGGGGGGTGCGGTGTGCCGGGCTGAAGCCCGGCCTGCGGGGTGTGGAGGCGTGCTGCCCTATCCATCCAATGCATGATGCGGGGCATCATGCACGCGCCCGACCCGCCCTCGGCCCGGGCGCAGTAAGCCAGACTGGGTAGGTTGAATGTTTCCACACCGTTTCGTCTTGGGAAATGTGATGCGTTCTAGCGCGATTCTGGCACTTGCGTTTCACTTTCGGCTTCGTTGGACATACGTCTCGGTGGCAAAGTCAACAAAGGCGATCGCGCAAGAGGCCGCGAGACGGGCGTGCCGAGGTTCGAGACCTATGTATTGACCATCTCGTCCATGGCCAGAACCATATAGTCCTCTCAACTCAGCAATGCCTTTCGTAATAGATGCAAGATTGCTAAGCGTGCGCCGAATGCTTTCTGCTCCTTTAGCTTCATTTGGAATTCCCTCTGGAACCAGCCCAAGAGATTTGCACATCTTTTTCGAAAGCGTAGGAAGGTCGTCTGTTTTTGCGATTGGATCGGCTTCTGGTGACTGAGTTAGTATTGTTTTACAGCACGACTCGATTAAGTCTTTGGCCGTTCCGATTGCCAAGGCGGGGTCGTTTTCTATCGAATCTTGAATTCGCTTAATCTCTGTTTGCATCCAATTTGAGGACAGTTTGTCCGCTGAAGTTACAGCTCTTTGAATTTGGCTGTGAAACTCCCCAAGCCGTGTGGGGATATAAATTGCCCGCCCAGCTATTTTTTGATCTTCTATGAGTTTCCAGCCTGCGGCAATTAGTTGTTCGTTGTAGTGCTTGACGATTTTGGATGCTTCATCAGCATCTGGCCTAACGACTGGGTGCACTGTTTCGCAAAGGAACTTTAGGAACTCCTGATCTGAACACGCAGTCAATTTGAACCTGCGATCAGAGAATATCCAGTCGTCACCCCAGTCATAGTTGTTGACTGTGTGCTGCCAAATGTCTCCGGCAGCGTTTTCGAACCGTGGGTCACGCGACGGAAAACTCTCAAGCAAATAAATTCTGCTTAAGAATTCATCGTGATCCATATCACCGCAGTAGCGAACCTGTTCGAGCCTTAGGGCATCAAAGATGTTCTGGCGCGTTTGAGGGCCTATCGAATTGGATTCAGTTTGAGATGACTTTTCGAAGGCCATCAAACATCCAACTCCTCCACAAACCGCGCGTTCTCCTGAATGTACTGGAACCGCAGTTCGGGTTTTTTGCCCATCAGGCGCTCGACCAGATCGCCGGTCTCGCCGGGTTCGTCCTCATCAATCGTGACGCGGATCAATTTGCGCGAGGCCGGGTCCATCGTGGTCTCTTTCAGGTCCTTGGCGTCCATTTCACCCAGACCTTTGAAGCGCGAGACGTCGATTTTGCCCTTGCCGCCCAGACCTTTCTCAAGCCACTCGTCGCGCTCGGCCTCGTCCAGACAATAGACGCGCTTGGCCCCTTGTGTCAGGCGGTACAAAGGCGGGCAGGCCAGATACAGGTGGCCTGCGTCAATCATCGGGCGCATCTGGGTGAAGAAGAACGTCATCAGCAGCGCTGCGATATGCGCCCCGTCCACATCCGCGTCGGTCATGATGATGATCTTGTCATAGCGCAGGTCGTCGACGTTGAACTTGGTGCCAAGCCCCACACCCAGCGCCTGTGTCAGGTCGCTGATTTCGGCGTTGGTGCCCAGTTTCGAACTGGCCGCACCCAGCACGTTCAGGATCTTACCGCGCAGGGGCAAAAGGGCTTGGGTTTTGCGGTTACGGCCCATCTTGGCAGACCCGCCCGCAGAATCGCCTTCGACGATGAATAATTCCGTGCCGTCCCGTGTTGAACTACTACAGTCCACCAACTTGCCGGGGAGACGAAGTTTCTTAGTGGCGGACTTGCGTTGTGTTTCCTTCTCGGCCCGTCTGCGCAGGCGTTCCTCGGACCTCAGAATGAGGAAATCCAGGATCGCGCCGGCGGATTTCGTGTCCGCGGCCAGCCAGTTGTCGAAATGGTCGCGGACCGAGTTTTCGACCAGCCGCTGCGCCTCGACCGTGGCAAGGCGGTCTTTGGTCTGGCCGACAAACTCGGGCTCGCTGATGAAACAGGACACCAGTGCGCAGCCGCCGGTGATCAGATCCTCGCGGGTGATCTGGGCGGCTTTTTTGTTGTTGATCAGCTCTCCATAGGCCTTGATGCCCTTGAGGACGGCGGCCCAGAACCCGGCGACATGGGTGCCGCCTTCGGGTGTGGGGACGGTGTTACAATAGGATTGGATGAACCCGTCGCGCGATGGCGTCCAGTTGATGGCCCATTCGACCTTACCCGGGGCGCCAAACTTTTCCTGAAAATCGACGGTGCCCGCAAAGGGCTGATCGGCATAAGTGGAGGAGCCGTTCATCGTCTCTTTCAGGTAGTCCGACAGGCCGCCGGGGAAGTGGAACGTCGCCTCGGTCGGGGTTTCGCCGTCCTCGATATGGGACTTCCAACGGATTTCGACGCCCGAAAACAGGTAGGCCTTGGAACGGATCGATTTGAACAGCCGCGCCGGTTTGAATTTGTGGTGGCCGAAGATGTCGGCATCGGCGTGGAAGGTCACAGTCGTTCCGCGCCGGTTGGGAGCCGCGCCGACTTTTTCTACCGGGCCCAGAGGTATCCCGCGCGAGAATCGCTGTTCGAACAGCTGTTTGTCGCGCGCCACCTGCACGACCATCGAATCCGACAAGGCGTTGACGACCGACGCACCCACGCCGTGCAGACCGCCCGAGGTCTGATAGGCTTTTCCTGAGAATTTGCCGCCTGCGTGCAGGGTGCACAGGATCACCTCCAACGCGGATTTGTCGGGGAATTTGGGATGCGGGTCGATCGGAATACCGCGCCCGTTGTCGCGCACCGTCAGGGCGAAATCTGCGTGAAGCTCGACCTCAATCCGGTTGGCGTGACCAGCGACCGCCTCGTCCATCGAGTTGTCGAGGATCTCGGCGACCATATGGTGCAGCGCGCGTTCATCGGTGCCGCCGATATACATGCCGGGGCGTTTGCGGACCGGCTCCAACCCTTCAAGCACCTCGATCGAGGAGGCGTCGTAGGTGGTGGTTGCGCTGGGCGTCAACAGATCGTCGGGCATGGGTGCTGCTCTTGTTTTTGAGTTTCCCCCATTATGGCAGGTGATGTGGTTCGGGGGAAGAGGGGCGCGAGGTGTTGTGGATGGCTTGCGCCTGCCCTGTGTAAGCTGCGCGAATACGGGAGTTGATTGTTGTGGCCAATCGCGCCACTAACAGCCGGTAGCAAAATCTGAAGGCGCTTTATATGACTCAGAAAACGGTACTCATCACCTCGGCAACCGGGCGAATCGGCAAGGAACTGGTGGCTCGGCTTGCCTCGAATGACGCCTTTAGGGTGCGGGCGTGTTATTTCAGCGAAGACAAGGCCGATGGTCTGAAGGCGTTGGGCGCGGATGAGGTGGTAAAGTTTGACCTGTCCGATCCGGCAAGCTGGGATGCGGCGCTGGACGGGGTGGATGCGGTGTATTCCGCCTCGCTGGATCCGATGCTGGAAGGGCATCTGGCGTTTTGCAAGGCGCTGGGCCAGCGTCGCGATCAGATCGAACATGTGGTGCGTGTCAGCTGTATGGGGGCCGATACCAATACGGCGTCTTATATCGCGGATCAGCATGCCTCACGCGCGGGGGCGGGCATACCGCTGATGCTGCAGCATTACTGGTGGGGTGAGAAGGCGCTGATTGACGAGGGGCTGAATGTCACCGCGCTGCGCAACAATTTCTTCATGAACCATCTGCTGAAGACCGATTGTGAGACCATCGCCAATGAGGGTTGGTTTGCCAATCCGCTGGGCGATATGCGCAATTCCTTTGTCGCCACCCGCGACATTGCCGAGGCGGCGGCTGTGGTTCTGACCGAAGGGCCCGCGCGCCATGGAAACAAGTTCTATGACCTGACCGGCCCCGCGCCGCAATCCATGGCCGAGATTGCCGCTGATCTGGGACGCGCGATGGGCAAGCAGATCGAATATCGCCCGCAATCGATGGTGGATTTTGAGGCCGATTTCGGCGCCACACGGGCCGAGTTCTTTGAGTATCTGACCAATGGGTTCTATACCCGGTGCAGCCCTGATTTCTATAATCTGACCGGGCATAAGCCGACGTCTTACTATGAATATCTGACAACCAAGGGCGCCAGCGGGGAAACCGGGCTGGAGGAGCTGTGGCAGGGCAACCTGTGGAAGAAGGGCGAAGATGCCATGAAGGATGCCGCCAAGGTCTGACGGGTTTTCCGGCGTGCCGTGCGCCGTATTTGCAATTCGCATCCCGTTGGATCGGGGTGCGATTTTTTGTTTGTGGCGCGGGGCTTGTCGCTACCCTGAAGCGTTTCGCGTTTTAACTGAGGCATACCCATCGAAATGTGTGTTCGACCGCAGGGAGAGGCTGCGTATTTCGATTCAAATCAAACGCAAAGCGATCTAGTTTGACCCGAGATATCAGGGAGGAGAGACAGGATGAGCTGGATCAGGACGATTTCGTTTGAAGAGGCGACTGGCAAGTTGCGCAAGTTGTATGAGCGGGTGACCGGCCCGGGCAACAATGTGGACAACATCATGATGGCGCATTCGCTGCGGCCGCATTCGATGGAGGGCCACATGGCGATGTACAAGGCGGTGCTGCATCATTCGGCCAACACGATCCCAAAATGGTTTCTGGAGACGCTTGGCGTTTGGGTCAGTGCGTTAAATGCCTGTTCTTATTGCGTTGAACACCACTTCAACGGTTTGCAACGTCTCTTGGCCGATCCTCCAAGGGGCAATGCCATCCGCGCGGCGATTGAGGCGGGCGAGCCAGAGGCAGCCCCTTTGAACACAGCGCAGATCGCAGCGATGCACTATGCGCGCAAGCTGACCGAAACGCCCGGTGCCATGGTCGAGGCGGATATCACAGCCTTGCGCGATGCCGGGTGGGACGATGGCGAAATCCTCGAGATCAATCAGGTCTGCGCCTATTTCAACTACGCCAACCGCACGGTTCTGGGGTTGGGCTGTTCGACGAAAGGGGATGTATTGGGACTGTCGCCCAACAACTCGGATAATCCCGAGGATTGGGGGCATCGCTAGGCTGTTCGCCTCGAAACCTCAGTTCTTTTGTCGAAATTCATCCCAGTTTGATCCCAATCAACGCGGGGTCTTGCGCTTTCTGCTAGCTCGTCCTCAGGACAGACGCCAGCATGAGGAACGCGAAATGGAACCGACCGCCCAGAAGAAACCCGAGGCCGCAAACATCAAGGTCGTGCCCACACCGGCGTCTGAGCCGACCGTTCCCAGCCCCGAGAAAATCCGGCAGGCTTTCGAAAGCGGGACGTACCCCTATGATCGCAAGATGGCGCGCAAGGACTACGAGGCGCAGAAAGCCAAGTTGCAGGCCGAGTTGCTGAAGGTTCAGCTCTGGGCGCAGGATACCGGCCAGCGTTTTGTGCTGTTGTTCGAGGGGCGTGATGCGGCGGGCAAGGGCGGTACGATCAAACGCTTCATGGAACACCTCAACCCGCGTCAGGCACGTGTCGTCGCGCTGAACAAACCGACCTGGGAGGAGAAGGGCCAGTGGTACTACCAGCGCTATATCCAGGAACTGCCAACCGTTGGTGAAATGGTGTTCTATGACCGCTCCTGGTACAACCGCGCGGGCGTTGAGCGGGTTATGGGGTTCTGTGATCCGACCGAGTATCTGGAATTCATGCGTCAGACCCCGGATCTTGAGCGGATGCTGGTGCGCTCGGGTATTCAGTTCTACAAATACTGGTTCTCGGTCACGCAGGATGAACAGCAGCGCCGCTTCAAAAGCCGCGAGACCGATCCGCTGAAGCAGTGGAAGCTGTCGCCCATCGACAAAGCCAGCCTGGACAAATGGGATGACTATACCGAGGCGAAAGAGGCGATGTTCTTCTACACAGACACCGCCGATGCGCCATGGACCGTGGTCAAATCCAACGACAAGAAACGCGCGCGCCTGAACTGCATGCGCCATTTCCTGTCGACGCTGGATTATCCGGACAAAGACGTTTCCGTAGTTGATCAGCCTGATCCGCTGATCGTCGGTCAGGCGCATCATGTGATCCACCGCTCGGATCATATACTGGGAACGGCGCTGCATCCGGACGCCAAATCCAACTAAAGTTCAAAGTTGAAAGAGGCCGTTGAGCGCGAATCTTCAACGGCTTCTTCTTTTTGCGGGCATCTATCTAAAGTCTCATGCTGAGTTTTGCACTTCTGCCTTGATTTTGGGCAGGGCGCGGGCCTATGGCTGGCGGGATGACGAAAGTGATGACATATCCCGCCCATTTCCGGGCGATAGCTGTGCTTGGTCTGCCGCTGATTGGTGGGCATTTGGCGCAGTTCGCAATTGGCCTGACCGATACAGTGATGCTGGGTTGGTACGGGGTTGAGGCGCTGGCTGCAGTAACACTGGCAAGCAGCTATTACTTTGTCCTGTTCCTGTTCGGTGCCGGATTTGGCTGGGCCGTCATGCCCATGGTCGCGACGGCCGCGGCGGAAGAGGACGAGACCAGCATCCGCCGTTCAACCCGCATGGGCCTCTGGCTGTCACTGCTCTACGCTGCGCTGATGATGCCGCTGCTGTGGTGGTCCTATCCGATCCTGATTGCCCTGAAACAGGAACCGCAAGTGGCGCAGACCGCCTCGGAATATCTGCGCGTTGCAGGATGGGGGTTGTTTCCTGCGCTGCTGGTTATGGTGCTGAAATCCTATCTGGCCGCGTTGGAACGTACTCAGATCGTGTTGTGGATCACCGTGATCGCTGCGGTCATAAATGGCGTCACGAATTATGCCCTGATCTTCGGCAATTGGGGCGCGCCCGAGCTTGGGGTCATGGGGGCAGCGATTGCGTCCGTGGTGACGCAGATCGTGTCTCTGGTTGCGGTTATCATCTATGCGGTTCGGGTACTGCCGGAACACAGTCTGTTTCAACGTTTCTGGCGCCCGGATTGGGATATGTTTGGCCGGGTTCTGCGGCTGGGCGTTCCGATTGGCTTGACCACGCTCGCCGAAGTCACTCTGTTTGCGACCTCAGCGATCATGATGGGGTGGCTGGGGCAGGTGCCGCTGGCGGCGCATGGGATTGCGCTGAACCTCGCCTCGGCGACGTTCATGGTGCATCTCGGCCTGTCAAACGTGGCGACCATTCGCGCGGGCAATGCGCTGGGCCGCCGCGACCGCGCCCATCTGGAGCGTGGCGCGATTGCGGTCACCGGCATGTCGCTGGTCGTGTCTGTCCTGACGATCATACTGTTCCTGACCTGCGCCGAGCCTCTGATCTCATTGTTCATGGAGGCAGACAGTGCGCAGCGCGGCGAGATTTTGGCGATTGGCACGGGCCTTCTGGCCATGGCAGCCCTGTTTCAACTGGTCGATGGTGCGCAGGTGATCGCCCTGGGCCTGCTGCGCGGTTTGCAGGATGCAAAAGTGCCGATGATCATGGCAGCCCTCAGCTATTGGGTGATCGGAATCCCGGCCTCTTATTACTTCGGCTTTGTGCAGGGCATGGACGGAATCGGCGTCTGGATGGGCCTTGTGCTCGGTCTGGCCTTTGCGGCGGTTCTGCTGATGGCGCGGTTCTGGATGCGATCTGTCCGCGAGGTGGGCGTACCGGCCGAGTAGCCCTCAGCCGCCCTTCAGCCGGTCCGCTTTCTTGCGCACCAGAACCGAGCGCAGATCGTGCATCGCCATCAACAGCCGGTCGGTGACCTCTTCAAGCTGTTCGTCCGAGGCTTTGGACTGCGCCCATTGCGTGGTCAGGTTCATGTAGTCGACCGCCCGATGAATATCGTCAATATCGCGCTGGGCCAGCAGGGCCTTGCGCGCGTCCATCCAGCGGGCGATCTCGGCCTTGTCGGCCTCGGTCAAGCTGCGTTGGCCATGCGGTTTGACCTCGCCATTGCGAATGTTGATGACCGCGATCTGATCCATTTCGATCCGCTGCTGCCGGTTTTCGGTGTCGATCCTGAACACCACGGCCCCGTTTTCACGAATGCGGAAATAATAGTCTGGCAGCTCTGCGGTCATGCGTGGCTCCGCCTTAGGTCAAAGAGGCACAGAAGCGCTGGATACGCGTGCAGGCCTCGGTCAAGGCCTCATCCGAGGTCGCGTAGCTGACCCGGAAGTTCGGCGACAGGCCAAAGGCTGCACCAAAGACCACGGCGACGTCATGTTCTTCCAGCAGCGCGGTGGCAAACGCTTCATCCGAGTCGATCACCGTGCCCTGCGGCGTGGTCTTGCCGATCAGCCCCGCGATTGAGGGGTAGACGTAAAACGCGCCCTCGGGCGTCGGGCAGGTGATCCCGTCGATGGCGTTCAACATGCCGACGACCAGATCGCGGCGGCGTTTGAATGTCTCGTTGTTCGGAGCCAGAAACGCTTGCGTCCCGTTCAGCGCCTCGACCGCCGCCCATTGGCTGACCGAGCAAGGGTTCGACGTGGACTGAGACTGGATCTTGCGCATGGCAGCAATGATCTCGACCGGGCCAGCCGCATAGCCGATGCGCCAGCCGGTCATCGCATAGGCTTTGGAGACGCCATTGCAGGTCAGCGTGCGATCATAGAGGCCGGGTTCAACTTCGGCCGGGGTGCAGAACTCGAACCCGTCATAGGCGAGGTGTTCATACATATCGTCCGACATGACCCAGACATGCGGGTGGCGCATCAGAACGTCGGTCAGCGCCTTCAATTCGTCCCGGCTGTAGCCCGCGCCAGTGGGGTTTGAAGGCGAGTTGAAAATGAACCACTTGGTTTTCGGCGTGATTGCGGCCTCAAGCTGCTCGGCCGTCAGCTTGAAGCTGTTTTCCAGCGTGGTCTCGACCACAACAGGCGTGCCGCCAGCCAGCAAAACCATATCGGGATAGCTGACCCAGTACGGCGCGGGGATGAGAACCTCATCGCCTTCGTTCATCGTCGCCATCAACGCGTTGTAAAGCGTTTGCTTACCGCCTGTTCCGACCGAGATCTGCGCGGGCGTATAGTCCAGCCCGTGATCGCGTTTCATCTTGGCACAGGCCGCCTGTTTCAACTCGGCAATGCCATCAGGGGCGGTGTATTTGGTCTTGCCCGCCGCGATGGCCGCGATGGCTGCATCCTTGATGTTCTGCGGCGTATCAAAATCCGGCTCACCCGCGCTGAGGGCGATGACATCGCGCCCGGCGGCCTTCAGCTCGGCCGCTTTCGCTGTCATCGCAACGGTCGGAGAGGGTTTTACGCGTGACAGTGTCGCAGACAGGAAACTCATGAGTGGCCTCGGTTTGTATGTTCAACGTGTCTGTCATAGGGTGCGCCCGATTGACGATCAAGCAGTATGACACACCAGAATTGGAGACCCCGATGAACGACGAAACCGACTGGTACGGACCGGATGCTGCAACATTCGGCGACAGGCTGGCCGGAGCGCGCGAAGCGGCGGGGATGACCCAGGCGCAGCTGGCACGCCGTCTGGGGGTGAAGAAGGCAACAATCGCCGATTGGGAAAACGACCTTTCCGAACCCCGCGCCAATCGCTTGTCGATGATGGCGGGTATGATCAACGTCTCGATCATGTGGCTGCTGACAGGCGAAGGCAATGGTATGGAAGCGCCGGTAGAAGAGGGCGAAGTCAATATCGAATTGACCGAGGCTGTAGCCGAATTGCGCGCTATCCGCGGCGAGATGCGGGCCAGCGCGGAACGGGCCGCGCGGTTGGAAAAAAAGCTGCGCTTGATGTTGGAGCAGGGCAACAATGACTGAAGCACGTGAGGTCCGGATCAAACGCCTGCAAATGCGATCCATGCGACGTGGGATCAAAGAGATGGACCTGATCCTGTCGGCTTATGCCGAGCGCAATCTGAACTCGATGGATGCAGCCGGGTTGGATTTGTACGACGCGCTGCTTCAGGAAAACGATCAGGACCTGTATCAATGGGTCACAGGGCAAGTGAATACGCCTGACCCATTCGCCGACCTGATCGCGGATATCGCGCAAACGTTTCAAAAATAAAGACGTTCAGGCTTAACCGATTTTTCGGAAATTCAGGTCATCGTGTCTGAAACGGCACGGCTGAATCGGAGGGTCGGATGAGTATGGAAATGCAGGTCTCTGCGTCAGGGGCCAAAGGTTTCATGACCAGTTATCTTGAGGCGCTCGCTCTGGTCGAGCGTCTGCACCGTCTGTTGCTGGATGTCATCAAGGATGAGTTCGAGCGGGTTGGTGTGCTGGAAATCAATGCAGTCCAGGCGCTTTTGCTTTTCAACATCGGCGATCATGAAGTGACCGCAGGCGAGTTGAAAAGCCGCGGCTACTATCAGGGCAGCAATGTCAGCTACAATCTCAAGAAACTGGTTGAGATGGGGTATATGCACCACCAACGCTGCGAGATTGACCGGCGTTCAGTCCGCGTCCGCCTGACGCCACAGGGGCGCGAGATTCGTGATATCGTATCCGAGCTGTTCTTGCGCCATGCCGAAGGGTTGCAGAACCGTGGTGTTCTGGGATCCGAAGGGATCGAGGATATCACCACCGCACTGCGTCGGGTCGAGCGGTATTGGACGGACCAGATCCGATATATCTACTGATGCAAAGCGTTTCGGGTTTTACCTGAATCATCAAGAGACACGAATGTCCCGAGAACGCTGAAAGCGTGACAGGGTATACGAGTCACAGGTTTAACCCGAAACGCTATAAGGCTTGGGATAGTTCGATTCCCTGCAGTTCTCGGATCAGTTTGCGGGTCATGGCGTCCTCATAGGCTTCAAAACCCAATGCGACCTCGACAAACGCATCTGGGCCAAGGATGACCCGGGCGTTGTAGTAGGCGGATAGCTCTCCAATCTGGACATATCGCTGATCGCCGTAGTTGGAATCGTCGACGCCGATCACCAAACCGTTGATGGTGATCCCGGTACCCTGCAACAGCGCTTTGGCGGCGCGTGGATGGAGGCCGAGATTGTGTTTCCCATCTCCGGACAAATCCAGCGTGCGCTTCCAACACTCCGCTTGCTGGCGCAGAAGCTCCGCGCCAAACATCATCGCATCGCCCACGGCTGTGCCTTGCGGGGCCGAACTGCGGGTCACGTCGTTCAGTGTCGTTGCGATCCTGCCTAGATCAGATTCGGTGCGGATTTCAGTCCAGTCCAAAAGCACGCGCTGATGGCCGGGCTCGCTCCATTCGAACACCGCGAGGCGAATGGGAAATGCGGGGTTTGCCAATATGATCTTGCGGATTTCAGGGCGCCGCAACGCAGCGGCCAAACCGTCGATCTGCAATCTGTATTCGTGGGTATCGACAGAGCCGGATACATCCAACCCAAGCGCCAGAGCTTGACGGCATTGCGCTGAAACGGATCCTGCCAGCAGGCAAACAACAAGCGCGAGAAACCGGGTCATCTTTGGCCTGTTTCCTGCAAAGATCCCAGTTGCAGGCCGCTCAATTCTCGTTCCAGCTTGCGGCGCATGGCACGTTCAAAGTCTTCAAAACCTTGCGCTATTTCAAGAAAAGCACCCGGTCCGTGCAGGACGTTTTCCTGGAAGAACGGAACCAGAAACAACTCGCCCTCGAAATCGGCGGCATTGATCACCAATCCGTTCACCGTGACAGCGTCGAAGGGAAAATGCTTGTAGGCGATTTTGGGCCCATAGCCGTCATTGTTCGCCCCGTCTCCGGACAGATCAATGGTTTGAAACAGACAGTCCGGACCATCCTGCAACATGGTAGCCCCGTAAGCCAGCGCATGCCCCATCGCGGTGGCAGACCCGGAATCCGAACGCTCGGACTGGCTGATCCGGGTTGCGGCGGCCAGCAGGTCGCCCTCGTTTTCGATCAACTTCCACGGCAAGACGACATGCTGGGTGGATCGGCCGCTCCATTCATAGACGGCCAGCGCAACGGGAGCGGTGGACGAGAAAAAGGCGGCTTGAACCTCGGGCGAAAGCATCGCTGCGGCAAGGCCCCGTCGTTGCAGAGCATCCTCGGCCTGATCTACGGAGACCGAGATATCCAACGCCAGCAGAAGGGCCAACCGGCAGTCCTCGGCCGGCGCAGGGCTGGCCAGTGCGGCCAACCCCAGTGCTGTCAGAATGCGGATCACCAGTGCCCGGTACTCTCCATGCTGCTCCATGGCTCGGCGGGCTCAAGTGCGTCACCGTTTTGCAGCAACTCGACCGAGATGTTGTCGGGCGAGCGAATGAACGCCATCCGACCGTCGCGTGGCGGGCGGTTGATCACGATACCATTGTCCTGCAGGTGCTGGCAGGTCTCGTAGATGTTGTCGACACCATAGGCGAGGTGGCCGAAATGGCGGCTGTCACTGGGCAGCGCATCGTCGCCATCCCAATTATAAGTCAGCTCGATCGGACGATCCTCTTGTCCCGGAGGGGCCATGAAGATCAACGAGAACCGGCCTTGTTCACTTTCGTAGCGGCGCGTTTCCTTCAGGCCCAGCAGCTCATAGAACGCCATTGATTTCTCAAGATCCTTCACGCGGACCATGGTGTGCAAGTATGTCAGCCCCATCTTGGCCTTCCTTCTATTGTTCGCTTGGGTCGCAGCTTAGCGCGGTTGTGGGACGTGTCGAGAGGGGACGGGGGACACGATTTCGAACTTCGCGTTGTTTATGGCAGATATCGCGGTTCCAGTGGTGGTGTTGTCGATATATAGTGGGCGTCGACTCATTCTTGGAAAGGATAATTTCATGCCTCTGTCTGCCGACCAACTGGCCGAGATCGAAGCGCAGCGCGCGCAATCGCATCCAACTCGCCGGGTTGTTGCACCGGGCATGGAAGATCATCTGTACACGGCCCATCAGGTGCTGGACCATGGTTTTGTCCGTGTTATCGACTATATGGGCGACGATGCAGCCATCTGTCAGGCGGCGCGCGTGTCCTACGGCAAAGGCACCAAGTCTGTGCAGAATGATGAGGGCCTGATCCGATATCTGATGCGTCACTGGCATTCGACCCCGTTTGAGATGTGCGAGATCAAGTTGCATGTAAAACTGCCGGTTTTCGTTGCACGCCAGTGGATTCGCCATCGGACGGCCAATGTGAACGAATACTCGGCGCGCTATTCGATTCTCGACCGTGAGTTCTATATTCCCGCCCCTGACCACGTGGCCGCGCAGTCCGAGGTCAACAACCAGGGTCGTGGGTCCGCCTTGGAAGGGGAAGAGGCCGCGCGTGTGCTGGAAATCCTAAAGGCCGACAGCGCCCGCTGCTATGACAATTACGAGGCGATGATCAATCAGGACGGGCAACAGGGTCTGGCGCGCGAACTGGCGCGGATGAACCTGCCCGCCAACATCTACACCCAGTGGTATTGGAAGGTGGATCTGCACAATCTGTTCCACTTCCTGCGTCTGCGCGCCGATCCGCATGCCCAGTACGAGATCCGGGTCTACGCCGATATGATGTGCAATATCGTCGCCGATTGGGTGCCTTTCGCCTACAAGGCGTTCGAGGACTACCGGCTGGGTGCCGTCAACCTCTCGGCCCAGATGGTCGACAGTCTGCGTCGGATGTTGGCGGGTGAGACTGTGACCCAGGAGAACTCGGGCATGACGGCGCGGGAATGGCGTGAGTTCGAGGATGTAATCCGCAAGGATTGAGTCTCGGGAGCATATCTTTTGTATATACGTTTTGTCATGAAGCTGTTACATTGGCTTCATGACTTATCTGTTTCGCCTGATCCCATTGAGTCTTGTGCTGGCGTCACCGACGCAGGCCAAATCGCCCATAGCCGAAATACTGTGTGAAGCGACCCCCCGGTTGCAAGAGAAACTGACCCGCCAATTCGGCGCCGAACGCGTGGCAACCGGCATGCGCGGGCCCGAGCAGATTATGGAGGTCTGGAGCAGCGACCGCGGCGACTGGACCATGGTCGTCACCTACGCAACAGGCACATCCTGCATCGTCGCAATGGGTGAGGACTGGCATGCCCGTGCCAACGAAAAGCCGACACGCGGGTAGCGTCAATGCCTAAAGAATGTTCGGCTGACGGCCTGAAATTGGCCGTCAGCCATGATTGGAAACACCCCACATCTGGTGGGGTGGAGGTTACAACGGCTTCAAATCAGCTGCCATTTGGCGGCCATCACGCCCGTCCTGCAACTCGTACGAGACTTTTTGATTGTCTGCGAGTCCGGTGAGGCCGGATCGTTCTACGGCCGAGATATGAACAAACACATCTTTGCCCCCCTCATCAGGGGCAATAAACCCATAGCCTTTGGTAGTGTTAAACCATTTCACGGTGCCGGTAGGCATGTCCCGTGTCTCCTTCTACTTGCGCATTGTCCCACAAATTGGTGGGGGCTGTGTCGACGTTGTTACGTATCGGGCTGATTTCTGGGTCAGATACAGTCCGAAACGCACGTTTCGTCTTTTTCAACATTGCACGGTGAAGTAAAAAATCAAGAATTACCGCTGGGAACCAACCAGTTTGCATAAAAAAGTTACAAATGCAGGAGCAGCCCAAAAATGCGCCTTTATGGTTTAAAAAACTGCGATACGTGCCGTAAGGCGCTGAAATCGCTTCCAGAAGCGACCCTCGTGGATGTCCGAGCGGACGGAGTTCCGCCCAAGACACTTTCGCAAGCTTTTGCCACGTTCGGCGGGGCTTTGCTCAATACCCGGTCAACCACCTGGCGCGGATTGGACGATGCAGAACGCGCCCGGCCGCCGTTGGAGTTGTTAGCCGATCACCCGACGCTGATGAAGCGCCCTCTGATCGAAAAGGACGAAGAGGTATTTCTGGGCTGGACCGCTGAAACGCGGGCCTCTCTTGGTGTTGCGTAGTTGCGTACCTATCTGCTGATACGAACTGTAAAGGAAGATACATGCGAAACGCTGCCATGATTTTGGGCGTCATCGCCGGTTTGATCGGTATGATTGTCGGTTTTTTTGGATATGGCTATGTCGAGGCCATCAAACATTTTGGTGATCTCGAAGGGATTGCCGAGCAGGTGGATAACCCCGACTTGATTCAGACAGCCTCGATCCTTGCGCCTTTGTTGGCGATTGCGGGCGGGGCCATGGCCCATGCGCGGGCGTTGATTGCGGGGATCTTGTTGTTGGCCTCAGCTGCCGGGATGTACTATGCGTTCGGTTTTGGTGTCTTCACCATGTTCCCGATCGCCTTTGCCGCTGTGGCCGGGGTGTTTGGGCTCGCCGCGGGAAAACCGGACGAACCCAAGGCTCATTTCTGAGTTATTTCAGGCGCAGGATGCGGTCTAGCGACAGCGGGCCTGCGCCGTTGATGACCATCACCAGAAAAAGGAAGGTCCACATGGTGCGCTGATCCACCAGATCGGGCGCTGCGTTGAACAGATTACCCAGTTTCACGCCATGGCCGGTCACGTCGACAATCGTCTGCACCCAGACAAACCCGATCATTGCGACCGCCGCCAAACGCGTGAACAGGCCAACCAGCAGCAGCGCGGGCAGGACGAACTCGGCCACGGTGCCAAAGAAGATCACGATCCGCTGGAAAAACGTCATCTGCGTGACGTCCCAAAGCACGGCTTCGGCGGCTTTGGGAAAGATCTGCCCAAAGGCCCCGCTGGACGGCGAGAAGATCGACCCATCAATCTTCAGCATGGCCGAATTCCAATAATAGACCAGAAGTACAGCAATAAACACGAGCCTGGCGAGGGTCGGCGTCAGCCAACCGGACGCGTGGTCCACCTTTCCAAAAATGGAGTTGTGGATTGAGATGAGCGCAGTCATGACTCCAGCCTTTCGATAGTCACAGAGGTTATTGCACCGCCTTGTAAAAGCAGTGCCAGAGTGGTTCCAAGATCAAACTCAGGCGTTTCAGCGGCGGTCTTTTCAAACGCGTCGCCGATGGTATCGCCGGCTTGCATATATGCGATCCAGTCTGCTCCGCCTTGGGGCAGCAGCTGTGGGATGGGATCATATTCGGGGCGGGTGACAAGAACGTCCTCGGCCTGCGCAACAGGTTTTGGGGCGTCCGCGTCCGAGTTGTAACGCCAGACCGCATGAATCGGCCAATCAGAACGGATCACCTGCATCGCTGGGGCAAAATCCAGCCGCGCGCGCATGACGTCTTCGGGGGGTACGGCCAGTGCGTCGGCGGATGCGGGTGTGCTGTCTGCCGCGTGGTATGACCGCCGCAGCGCAAGTTCCAGCCGCGCGATATCGGGAAGGTACCCCAGATGCGACAGCTGAGGCATTCCGGCGACAAAGTCGGGAAACGCCTCACCATAGAACATCATCAAGGGGGATGTGGGCGGGTGCTGGCGCAGGAAAATGCCGGAAAGGCCGTCCATGTTCTGCGGCCCCAGCAGCTTGGTGATCACGGGAAAGGCCTGTTGCATGGCCTCGGTCAGTGAGACTGCGACATTATTTCGGTAGACGCTGAACCGCCGCCCAGCGGGTTGATTTTCCGAATCCAGCAAACCGTCCGGGACCGGGGTGGACGCGTCAAGAAGCGCAGCGCGAAACTGAGTTTGCGACACGCTCATGCCGGGATCCGCTCCAGCGCTGCTTGAGCGCGCACGGCCTCGTCCCGCAGGACCGGCCAGTCCGGGACATCCGTGTCCCACTCGACCAAAAGCGGTTTTGGCCCGGCCCGATCCAGAACATAGTCCAAAAGCGCCCAGACCGGATCAACGACCTCACGCCCGTGGCTGTCGATCAGCAGGGGTTTGCCGTGATCGTCCTCATCTTCATCGTGACCGCCCAGATGAATTTCACCTACCTTTTCAAGCGGGTATGCGTCGATATAGCCCTGGGGTGAAAAGTCCAGATTGGTGGCCGAGACAAAGACGTTGTTCACGTCCAGCAACAGCCCGCAGCCGGTTCGGTTTGAAACTTCGCGCAGGAAGTCGGGCTCGGACCAGGTGCTTTCCTCAAACGCCAGATAGCTTGAAGGGTTTTCGAGCAGCATTTGCCGCCCGACAGTCTCTTGCACCTGATCGATATGATCGCAGATGCGGGTCAGTGTGGCATCGGTATAGGGCAGGGGCAGTAGGTCGTTCAGAAAGTGGCTGTCATGGGTCGACCAGGCCAGATGCTCGGAAAAGCTGGCCGGGTTCAGCCAGCCGATCAGATGTTTCAGACGCGCCAGATGGTCCGCATCCAGCGGCCCTTCGCCGCCGATCGAGAGGCCAACGCCATGGACCGAGATCGGGAATTGTTCTGACAGATGGCGAAGCTGCGCCAGCGGGCGGCCACCATCGCCCATGTAATTCTCGGCATGAATTTCCAGCCATGCGACAGGCTGCGCGTGTTCAAGGATCTGTGCAAAGTGCTGCGGTTTGTACCCAACACCCGGCGCTGCGGGCAGGCGATTCGACCTGAGTGCGTCGTCCAGCATCAGTCAGTTCCCTATGATCACGTGAAAAGGGGCGGGCGATTTGGCCCGCCCCTTGGATCTTGTGTGGCAGATCTTATGCCGGCAGGTCGCGTTCCTGCTCTTCCAGCGAACCTTTGCGCGGGGTGCCGTCTGCCTGTGCGGGCAGTTCGATATCGGCGCAGGTGCCTGCATCAACCAGGGTCCAGGCGTTGCCCTGATAGTCTACGGTCGAGGTGCCGGCGCATGTGGTGCCGGGGCCTGCCGCGCAATCGTTCTGACCAGCCAGCGAAACGCCATAGCATTTCTCTTTGGCTTGTGCCGAGGCGGTGGTGGCTGCGCCCGAAACGGCGGCTGCGACTGCTGTTGCGATAACCAGGGATTTGGCTGTGTTCGACATCTCAATAATCCTTTTGATGACTGCGTATGTCTGCTTGTGACAATGACAAAGGTAACGACTAGTGAGCCACAGTTAAATTCACGAGGCCGTGTCTCACAAGGGCGTCAGGCTATGTCATGCACTCTTGCAGGTTAACAAATTGTTTTTGAATTGAAAAATGGAAAATGTTTCAATCCGGCCCCGATTTCAGGGCCGGATGAGGGGGCGGAATCTGCCCAATGTTACAGCAGGTCGGGTGGAGTGGCTGCCTTGGACAGCTCAATTGTTACAGTCTCAAGCGATTGAACCTGCGTCTGTTTTTCGCCCAGACGGCGAACGCTGACTGTGCGATCATCCACCTCGCGGTGACCCACCGCCAGGATGACCGGAACCTTTCCGACCGAGTGTTCGCGGACCTTGTAGTTGATCTTTTCGTTGCGGATATCCGCTTCGGCCCGAACGCCAGCGGCGCGCAGCGTTTCAACAACCTCGGCCACATAGTCATCCGCATCCGATGTGATCGAGGCCACAACGACCTGACGCGGGGCCAGCCAGAACGGCAGCTTGCCTGCGTGTTCTTCGATCAGAATGCCGATGAAGCGTTCGAACGAGCCCAGGCAGGCGCGGTGCAGCATGAAGGGGCGGTGTTTCGACCCGTCTGCGCCGATGAAGTTCGCATCCAGCCGTTCAGGCAGGTTGGGATCGACTTGCAGGGTGCCGCATTGCCAGTTTCGGCCGATGGCGTCGGTCAAGGTAAATTCGAGCTTCGGGCCGTAGAACGCGCCTTCGCCTTCGAGGACCTCATAGTCGTACCCGGCGGCCTTGCAGGCTTCGCCCAGGGCTTTTTCGACGAAATCCCAGCTTTCATCGCTGCCGATCCGCTTTTCCGGACGGGTGGACAGTTTGATGGTCCAATCGTGGAAGCCAAGGTCGGCATAGACTTTCGACAGGAAGGCGATGAACTTCGCGGTCTCGGATTCGATCTGATCTTCGGCGCAGAAGATATGGCCGTCGTCCTGAGTAAAGCCGCGCACCCGCATGATCCCGTGCAGCGCGCCCGAGGGCTCATAGCGCGCACATGAGCCGAACTCGGCCATGCGCAGCGGCAGATCGCGATAGGATTTCAGGCCCTGATTGAACACCTGCACATGGCAAGGGCAGTTCATCGGCTTCAACGCGTTGATCGCCTTTTCGCGGGCATGTTCCTCGTCGACTTCAACGATGAACATGTTCTCTTGATACTTGTCCCAGTGGCCCGAGGCCTCCCACAGTTTGCGGTCGACGACCTGTGGGGTGTTGACCTCGACATAGCCGTCGCGGTCCTGCATCCGGCGCATGTAGTCCTGCAGGGTGGTGTAGATTTTCCAGCCGTTGGGATGCCAGAACACCTGACCCGGAGCCTCTTCCTGCATGTGATACAGGTTCATCTCGCGGCCCAGCTTGCGGTGGTCGCGCTTGGCGGCCTCTTCCAGCATGTTCAGATGCGCTTTGAGCTTTTCCTTGCCGGTGAAAGCCACGCCATAGATACGCTGCAACATCGCGCGGTCGCTGTCGCCGCGCCAATAAGCGCCAGCGATGGACATCAGTTTGAAAGCGTCGCCCGGCAGTTGACCGGTGTGCTGCAGGTGCGGGCCGCGGCACAAATCCTGCCAATGGCCGTGCCAATACATCCGCAGAGGCTCATCACCCGGAATGGCTTCGATCAGCTCGACCTTATAGGGCTCATTGTTGGCCTTGTAGAATTCGATCGCGCGGTCGCGATCCCAGACCTCGGTGGTGACGGGATCACGCTTGTTGATGATTTCTTTCATCTTTTTCTCGATGAGGCCGAGATCTTCAGGCGTGAACGGCTCTTCGCGGTCAAAGTCATAGTACCAGCCGTTTTCGATAACGGGGCCGATGGTGACTTTGGTCGCGGGCCAGATTTCCTGCACAGCGCGGGCCATGACATGCGCCAGATCGTGGCGGATCAGCTCATTTGCCTGCGCTTCGTCCTTCATGGTGTGGATGGCGATTTGGGCATCCGCATCGATGGGCCATTGCAGGTCCCAGTGCTGACCGTTGACTGTGGCCGAGATGGCCTTTTTCGCCAGCGAGGTTGAGATATCGGCAGCCACCTGCGCGGGCGTTACGCCTGCGTCATAGGACCGTGCATTGCCATCGGGAAAGGTGAGAGAGACGGATTTTGAATCCAGGGCCATGTCGGCTCTCCTCGTCGGTTTGGCGCCCACTGAACGCCCGGTTGCGGGTTATATGTGTATGGCTGATTTGGCAGGTGGTTGTGCTTGTGTCAAGTGGCGGAGCGAGGGGCCAGCCCCGCCGCCATTGGCGCTCGAACCAATGGCGAACCAATGGCGGCTCCCCGAGGTATTTTTAGCCGGATGAAGTGGGATCGCGGAATTGCACTTGGGCGGGGGGCATGCATGATGTCAGGAAAGCAAAGAGGGTTTCATGGCAGCAACAGAATTTTTGGAAACGGCGCAGGGGCGGCGGTTGGCCTATCACAAGAGTGAAGGGGCCGGTCCGACCATTGTTTTTCTGGGCGGTTTGAAATCGGATATGGAGGGCACCAAGGCCGTTCATCTTGAGGCTTGGGCGCAGGCGCGGGGGCAGGCGTTCTTGCGGTTTGACTATTCCGGGCATGGAGAAAGCTCTGAGGCGTTCACAGACGGCTGCATTGGCGATTGGCATGAAGATACGCTGGCAGCGGTGGGTGCCTTGACCGAGGGGCCTTTGGTGGTCGTAGGGTCCTCAATGGGCGGCTGGCAAGCGTTGCTGCTGGCCAAGGCGGTGCCGGAGCGAATTGTTGGCATGGTGACCATCGCCGCAGCCCCTGATTTTACCGAGGACGGCTATTGGGCGTCCTTCTCAGTTGCGCAGAAGGCAGCGCTGGAGGAGGTTGGGCATGTGGAATTGCCTTCGGACTATATGGAGCCTTACGTCATCACAAAGCGTATGATCGAGGATGGTCGGCAGCGCCTGGTTCTGCGGGACGCGTTGGATCTGCCGTTTCCCGTGCGTTTTTTGCAGGGGACGGCTGATACGGCGGTGTCGACTGAAACAGCCATACGCCTGTTAGAGCATGCGACCGGTCCGGATATGCGACTGTTGCTGGTCAAGGATGCGGATCATCGGTTCTCGGACGGGCCGTGCCTAGGGATGATCGAAAACGCCGTTCTCGACGTTTTGGGGAGGAAATGATGCGCTGGTTCGGGTGGGTGCTAGGCCGAGTTTTGCTGGCTCTGATCGTTGTGGGCGGTTTGATCTATTGGTTCGGGCCGCGGGAAGAGGTGAACCTGGACCCCGATTTCGACCCTCGCAAGTTCGGTGAAGGTGTTCAGGTCTATTTTGAAAGCACGGAATCTGCCTTTGACGATATCGTGCCTGGCGTTGAAAAACGTGTGATCTGGCAGGACGGGTTCAAAGAACAGCGGACGCCCTATTCGGTGCTGTATCTCCATGGGTTCTCGGCCAGTTCCGAAGAGATTCGCCCTGTGCCTGATATGGTTGCCGATGCTTTGGGGGCAAATCTGGTGTATGCGCGCTTGCAAGGTCATGGGCGCAGTGGGGCCGCGATGGGCGATGCGACTGCCTCGGGCTGGATGCAGGACATGGCCGAGGGGCTGGCGGCGGCCAAAGCTGTTGGCGACAAGGTTGTGGTCATTTCGACATCGACGGGGGGCACGCTTGCAGCGGCGGCGGCTTTGAACCCGGACCTCAGCGAGAATGTCGCGGCGATGGTTTTCGTATCGCCGAATTTCGGGGTGAATGCGACAGGGGCGTTCATACCCGGCTTGCCGTGGGCTCGGGATTGGTTGCCATTGTTGATGGGGCCGGAACGGGACGTATCCGGGCCCGATCCGGAAAAGAACAAGTATTGGACAGCCGTCTATCCGTGGGAGGCCGTGGTGCCGATGACAGTTCTGGTCGAAACGGTATACGGTCTTGATTTTTCGCAAGCTTTGGTGCCGGCGCTGTTCTGGTTTTCCGATGATGATCAGGTTGTGCGGCCCGATAGGACCCATAAGGTGGCCGAGGCCTGGGGTGCGCCAGCAACGGTTGAGCTTGTCACGATGGGGCCGGAGGATGATCCGATGTCGCATGTGATTGCCGGTCGCCTGATGTCTCCGGACCAGACAGAACCGACGGTGAATGGGATATTGGCGTGGTTGAATACGCAGGGGATCGAATGACCCCGCGTTCAAGGGCATAGCGATGCGCAAGCCGGGCAGTATGTGGAGCCTTGAGACATTGGGCCGCGTGCGTCTGTCCCGGCATTTCTTCATGCGCGATTTTCTGTACTCCGAGATCGGGAATTTCCACCAAAAACAGAACCTCCCTGAGAACCCCGATCTGGCCATCGAAACCGGCAGCGCCTTTTGCCAAACCTTGCTGGACCCGCTGGAGGAGACCTTTGGCCGGATCGCAGTGCGCTCGGGCTATCGCTCGCCGTCCTTGAATGCGTTTGGCAACGAAAACCGGCTGAACTGCGCGCGCAATGACAATCCGTTGGAGTGCCATATCTGGGATTGGGGGCAGGGTGAGGCGCGGGTCGCTGGCGCGTCTATCGTGATTCCCTGGTTTGCGGATCGCTACGCGCAGGGGCGGGACTGGCGCGATCTGGCGTGGTGGATGCATGACCATCTTGCCTATTCCGAGATCTGGTTTTTCCCGAAGCTCTGCGCATTCAATCTGGTGTGGCGCCCCACGCCACAACGCCGGATCGACAGCTACATCGCGCCCAAAGGCTGCCTGCTACGACCGGGGGCCGAGCCGGGCGAAACCCTTTCGGCCCGTCAGAAACGCTATGCTGATTTCCCGCCGTTCCGTGGAATCGCCTATCCGTAAAGATTCACTTGCTGGGCTGATCCAAACCTTCCATCCTGATGAGAAGGAACGACTCGGATAACCGAGCAGAAGGAGGCCCCACGTGATTGAGCCGCTGGTATTGTTGCCGGGTTTGATGTGTGATGCCCGGCTGTTTCATCCCCAAATAGATGCGTTTTCGCGCCGCCGCGCTGTGGTCGTCTCGGCGATCAGCCGGGGGGAACGGATTGAAGAGATCGCCTCGGACCTGTTGGATCAATTGCCGCATCGGTTCGCACTGGCCGGGCATGGGCTGGGCGGCGTAGTTGCGTTAGAGCTTGTTCGCCGCGCGCCTGATCGGGTGTCGCGCCTGTGCCTGATCTCGACCGATGCGCAGGCTGACACGCCGCAGATCGCCGCAGGGCGAGAGGAACTGATCATTGGCGCGCAGGCCGGGCGGCTTGAGGGCGTGATGCGGCAGCTTGTTGGTTCTGACACTTTGGCGCCGGGGCCGCAGCGAATCCCTGTGTTGAATGGCCTGCTGGCAATGGCGCTGGATTTAGGCCCCGAGGTGTTTGTCACTCAGATGCGCGCGCTGCAGAGGCGGGCGGATCAGCAGGGCACGTTGCGCCGGATCAAGGTGCCCAGTCTGATCCTATGTGGAAAGCATGACCGGCTGACGCCCGAGCGCAAGCATGCTTTCATGGCGGACATGATCCCGAATGCCGTGATGCACACAATCGACGCGGCTGGATACCTGCCAACGCTGGAAGCGCCTGGGCAGGTGATCGACCTTATGCAAGCATGGCTGGATGAACCCCTTCGCATGGCCTAAAGCGTTTCGGGTTAAACCTGTGACACGAATACCCTGTCACGCTTTCAGCGTTCTCGAGACATTCGCGTCACTTGGCGATTCAGGTAGAACCCGAAACGCTTTAGGGGTAGAGCGCCGCGCGTTCTTCTTTGCTGATCACCTTCGGTGTCACGACGGGTTCAAAACTGTCGGGATCAAAGAAAGGCGTGTTTTTCCACCTGCCGGATAGTCTTGACTTGATCACGCGCCGCAGAAACCCGATTGCCGCCGGGGCCAGATTCTCGTGCTTTTGCTTGCCGTTGGGCTGGGGCACAAAGCCTCGGGTCTTGACCGGGCCAAGGCGCGCGCGATCATTGATACGCAATGCGATGACCCCCGCAAAAGGAAATCTGGCGGTGCGTGGCGTCGCGGCCAGTGGGGCGTTGCAGCATTTGGCATACCATCGCAGCATACCCTTTGGGCTAAGCGACATAACCGCCAAATGTTCACCGCCGCTGTCAATCGAGACCTGATCGGGGGTGATCTGAAACAGCTCGACCGGGCCGGGGGCCGGGTCGGGTTGGTCGAAATAAAGCTGCGCCGCGCGGCAATCGTGGCAAAAACACTCAACATGGGTGCCCAGACGCGCACCATCGGATGTGATGCGGCCTGTCAGCGCACCGCAGGTACAGGAAAAGGCGAGGTCTGAGTGCGAAGCCAATGCTCTTACGCGACTTTGTTGTTGTTGGCCGCCCGACGGCGTGATTTGCGGCTGTTCTCGTTCATGAAGTCGATCACAAGCGGACGGATGTTGTCGCGCCAGCTGCGGCCCGCGAAGATACCGTAATGCCCAGCGCCGGGTTCGACATGGCTGGCTTTCTTGCTGTCCGGCAGACCGGTACAAAGATCAAGCGCGGCGATACACTGTCCGGGGGCCGAGATATCGTCATTCGCGCCTTCCACGGTTTTCACCGCCACATCGGTGATCTTGCTCATATCCACTTTGTGGCCCGCCACAACAAACTCGTTCCGCGCGATTTCGCGGTTTTTGAACACGCGCTCAACCGTGGACAGGTAGAACTCGGCCGGCATGTCCATGACTGCGAGATATTCGTCGTAAAACCGGTTATGGGCGTCATGGTCCGAGGCTTCCCCCCGCATCACGCGCTGGATCTGGTCCGTGAAGGCCGAGGAATGGCGTTCAGCATTCATCGACATGAACGAGGCCAGCTGCAACAAGCCGGGATAAACCATCCGACCCACGCCTTTGTATTTGAAACCAACGCGCTGGATCATGGTTTCTTCCAACTGGCCCATTGTTACACGGCGGCCAAAGTCGGTCACGTCCGTCGGGGTGGCATCTGGATCGACCGGGCCACCGATCAGGGTCAGGGTGCTGGGCTGGGCCTTTGGTTCGACTTCAGCCAGATAGGCGGTCGCGGCCAGTGTCAGCGGCGCAGGCTGGCACACAGCGACTACATGGGTGTCCGGGCCAAGCTCTTTCATAAAATCGACAAGGTAGAGGGTGTAGTCCTCGACATCGAACTTTCCGGCGGACACGGGGATATCGCGCGCGTTATGCCAATCGGTGATGTAAACTTCGCAATTGACCAGCAGGCTTTTGACGGTCGAACGCAGCAATGTGGCGTAGTGCCCAGACATTGGAGCCACCAAAAGCACCTTGCGAGGTTGCGTTTCTCGCCCGTTTACCTTGAAATGGAGAAGGTCCCCAAAGGGACGTTCCAGAACCGAGGTGACTTCAACCAGATGATCTTTGCCATCTTCACACGTGAAAGTCCGGATGCCCCAATCGGGTTTCGCGACCATGCGTTGAAAGGTGCGCTCGGTCACTTCACCCCAGGCGGCCATCCAGCTGAAGGCCGGGTTCGGAACCATCGAAAACAGCGGGTAGGAGGCCATCGCACTTGCCGTCGAACCAAGCCATTGGTTCGTATTGCGCATGGTTTCCATCAGATCGTAGGTTATCATGTAGCGCATCGAAGGATCCTCCGGAGTATCAACCTAAGAGTTCGGACCATTCGTCGCTTTGTCGACCAACGTCCGCGACGTTATTCTGCATAGCAGCGAGACTAGGGGTGAATTGTTAAAATGACAACAAGTGAAGAAGAAATGGGCCAGGTTAGCGAAGAACATATTGAACGTATTAAAGAAAATATGGGAAAGGTCGAACAACTCTCTAAGCGCCTGATCGAAGTCATGGCTGCGAAAGAACCCCATACCCCTGCGCTGGACGGCCCGAATCAAGATCTTTATGCACGTGCGGCAACAGCCTATTGGGCCGAAGCATGGCAAAATCCCGCCAAGCTGCTGGAACAGCAGATCGAATACTGGGGCAAGTCCGTTCTGAATTTCGCCGAGGTGCAGCAGGCCCTGACGACGGGCGAAGTGGATGACGACGCGCCCAAGTCCAAGGACAAACGCTTTTCCAACCCTCTTTGGGATACCAACCCCTATTTTCGCTTGATCCGTCAGCAGTATCAGACCAATGCCGAAACAATTGCACAGGCGGTGTCTTCGGTCGAAGATCTTGAAGAAAGAGACAAGCAGCGCCTGCAGTATTTCTCGCAGCAGATCATCGACCTCATGGCCCCTACCAATTTTCTGGCCACCAACCCCGATGCCTTGCAGAAAGCTGTCGAGACCGAGGGGCAATCCCTGATCCAGGGGCTTGAGAACCTCGTCGCGGACCTGGAAGCCAATGATGGTGAACTGGTGGTCAAGCTTGCTGATGACAGCGCA
Source organism: Ruegeria sp. YTSC192 (assembly GCF_059609705.1). Taxonomy (NCBI): domain Bacteria; kingdom Pseudomonadati; phylum Pseudomonadota; class Alphaproteobacteria; order Rhodobacterales; family Roseobacteraceae; genus Ruegeria; species Ruegeria sp. YTSC192. The sequence continues at coordinate 331,540 of NZ_JBXWMG010000002.1, read as the reverse complement.
TTCGAGGTCGGGGCCAATATTGCGACCAGCCCCGGCGAAGTGGTTTATCGCAACCGCATGATGGAGCTGATCCAATACAAACCGGTAACCGAGACGGTACATGAAACGCCTATCGTCCTGTTCCCGCCGTGGATCAACAAGTTCTACATTCTCGATCTCAAGGCCCAGAACAGCCTGATCAAATGGGTGACCGAGCAAGGCTATACCCTGTTCGTGGTCAGTTGGATAAACCCCGATTCCACCTATGCCGATGTGGGGATGGAGGACTATATTCAGGATGGGTTCCTGACTGCGATCGAGAAGGCCAAGAACATCTGCAAGGTGAAACAGGTCAACGCGGTCGGGTATTGCATTGCGGGCACAACTCTTGGCCTGACCTTGTCACTGCTCAAACAGCGCGGCGACAAATCGGTCAAGTCGGCGACTTTCTTTACGGCTCTGACCGATTTTGGCGAACATGGGGAGTTCACGCCGTTTCTGCAAAATGACTTTGTAGACGGGATCGAAGAGCAGGTTTCCAGAGACGGTCTTCTGCGCGCCTGGATTCTCGGGCGCACTATGTCCTTCCTGCGCTCGCGCGACCTGATCTACACGCCGGCGATCCGCAGCTACATGATGGGCGAGACCCCTCCGGCCTTTGATCTGCTGTATTGGAATGGCGACGGCTCGAACCTGCCCGGCAAGATGGCGGTGCAGTATCTGCGCGGCCTGTGCCAGCGCAACGAATTCGTGGGCGACGGCTTTGAGATGCTGGGCCACAAGCTGCATGTCAGGGACGTGGATGTCCCCCTGATGGCCATCACCTGCGAGACGGACCACATCGCCCGCTGGAAAGACTGCTATCGCGGTGTTCAGCAGATGGGGTCCAGGTCCAAGACTTTTGTTGTGTCGGAATCCGGTCACATCGCCGGGATCGTGAACCCGCCCAGCAAGAAGAAATACGGCCACTACACCAACCCTGATCTGAAATTGGACGCCGAGGGCTGGTTGAAAGACGCTGACTTTCACGAAGGATCCTGGTGGCCGATGTGGGGCACTTGGTTGAAGAAACGCTCGGGCAAGCAGGTTCCGGCGCGCGAAGTGGGTGATTCGGAGCATCCAAGCCTGTGTCCGGCCCCCGGTACCTATGTTCTGCTCCAGGCAAACCGCTGATTTCAAAATGAAACTCAAATTTTTCTGCACCGCAGCAAGAAAAAACTTGAAATGCTGCAGTGCAGAAATCATATTGTCCTCAAGCCGATGGAAACCGGGGTGGGCCCGGTTCGGTGAAAAGGATTAGGACAATGGCAAAGACCCAAGACTTCACCGCGATCATGAAAGACGTCATGGGCGCGTTTCCGGTAGACACCACCGCAATGGAAGGTGCTTTCAAATCGACCGCAGCGCTGAACGAAAAGCTGTCGGGCGTTGCTCTGGACGCGGCTGAGAAATCGGCAGAAATCTCGAGCAAATGGACCAAGGAAACCCTGGCCAAGCTGAACGAGATGTCGAAAGCAAAGGCCGAGCCTGCTGATTACGCAAAAGCCGCAACCGACTTCGCAAGCGCGTCGGCTGAAGTTGCTGCTGAAAACATGGCTGCTTTCGCTGAAATCGCGAAAAAAGTTCAGTCGGAAACTGTTGAGCTGCTGATGGCTGCTGGCAAAGACGCTGCAGAAGAAGCAACCGCAGCTGTCAAAAAAGCGACCAACGAAGTTACGACGGCTGCCAAGAAAGCAACAGCTGCCAAGTAAGAACGTCCGCGACGGGCAACTTATCCTCCCTATAGGTGCCATCGCGTTGGGCAGGTCGATTGACCTGCCCTTTCTTTTTGTGCTGCAGTCGCATAACCTGTGCTGCAACGCATCATCCTTGGGGAGGGTACAAGGTGTCGGACAAAGAAAAACCGCTGCTGATCAAGCGCTATGCCAGCCGTCGGCTGTATAACACCGAGACCAGCGATTACGTGACGCTCGAAGATATTGCGGGGTTCATCCGCGACGGGCGCGAAGTTCAGATCATTGATCTGAAGACGGGCGATGACCTGACCCGCCAGTATCTTTTGCAAATAATTGCCGAACATGAAAGCCGGGGCGAGAACGTCTTGCCGGTGAATGTTCTGAACGATCTGGTGCGCAGCTACATGGTGCCGGGCGGGGGCATGATGCCGCAATTCCTGCAAAGCTCGTTCGACATGCTGCGGGAAAGCCAAAGCAAGATGATGGAGAACATGAGCGCCATGAACCCGATGTCTCAGATGCCGGGGTTCGACGCGATGCAGGCGCAGCAACAGGCTTTCCTCAAGGCGATGACCGGCGGGTTGTCCGGCAACTGGTCAGGCCCTGACAAAGAGGACGCGTCCGAGCCGAAAGAGGATCTGGACGATATCAAAAAGCAATTGGCCGAGTTGCAGCAAAAGCTTTCAAAGCTGAACTGAAGCGGTTTGCGTTTTATCCGAAGCCAAGCAATCGAAGTGCGCGTTCGACCGCAGCGAGAGGCAGCGTATTTCGATTCAAATCAAACGCAAAGCGATCCGGGGGCATAGGCGATGCGCTGGCTGGTCCTGTGTGTCGCTATTTTGTGGTCGCAAGCCGTTTGGGCCGAGGGACAATTCTCTGAAAGCTGGTCGCCAGTGTGTCGGCTGGGGGCTGATACCTCCGCCGGATGTCAGGAGATTAGGGCGCGTGAGATACTGGATGCGTCCGAGGCCCCGTGGCGTGCGATTGGTCGGGTGAACTACGCCGGGCGGGACCAACGATCTCATTGTACGGGCGTTCTGATCTCGGAAAACCATGTTCTGACGGCGGCGCATTGTCTTTACAATCGGGCGCGCAAGCGCTGGATACCTCCTCAGAGCATTCGATTTGCTGCCGGGTACCAGCGGGGCGAGGCGGTCTCGGTTGCGCGGGCCGATGCCTATATCTTGCCTGCTGGTCAAACCGTATCGACCGGATTTTCCGATCAGCCCGACTTGGACTGGGCCGTTCTGGTGCTGAACGCTCCGATCGGGGCCGAGGTCGGTTTCGTGAAACCGGCAGATCAAGAAGTTGAGGCAGGCTTCGTTGCGGGCTATCCGGGGTTGAGGCCTCACGTTCTGAGCCAGACAGAGACCTGCGCCATGCGCCCTTATGCAGGCCAAATGCTACGCGGACTTTGCCCGGTGATGATGGGGGATTCCGGCGCGCCCTTGTTGGTGAACACCTCGGACGGGCTGCGGGTTGTTGGTATCCTGTCCCGCATCGCAGCAACCCCCGAAGGGATCAATGCATTGTTTGTTTCGGTGCGCGGGGTTCAGGTGCCGTAAGCGGGAACCGGTCCGACGACCTCACCGACCGAGGCCAGCAGAATATCGGCGATCACGTCCAGTTCCTCGCGCGTCAGGCGCACGGGCAGGCGCACGTCGCAGGCTGTCATCAGCATGGCGCGGGTTTGCGGCAGCTCAAACTGCTCGGGCAGGAACTGCCAGTTCCAGAAGGCGCGGGCATTGTCTTCGCTCAGGCCAAAGACCTGAACCTTGACGCCGCGCGCCTCGGATGCGGCGGCAAAGGCGCGGATTTCACCCTCATCCATGCCCACCAGATTGAACTGGATCGAATCCGGCGCACGATGTTCGGGCGCAAGCGGGGCGGGGACGTCGATATAGTCCGAGCTGTTCAGCCGTTCCGCTACATAGTCGTGGTTCGCTAGCCCATCACGCACGCGACGTGCCAGTTCCGGGATTTGCGGGCGGATCACGGCGGCGCTGAGGTTGCTCATCCGCAAGTTATAAAGCGGCAGTTTGTTCTGCCAACGCGCAAAGGCTTGCTCCAATTCGGGCGAGTTGTCGCCATGCGGGGTTTTGTGCTTTTTCCAGTTATGCTCATAAGCGCCGGACATGATCACGGTACGGGCGACCAGATCAGCATCGTCGGTGATCAGAATGCCACCTTCGCCTGCGTTGATCATCTTGTAGGACTGGAACGAAAAGCAGCCGATCTTGCCGATGGTGCCGATGTTGCGCCCATGCCAGGTGGTGCCCAGCGAGTGCGCGGCATCTTCGATCACCGGGATATCGCGTGCGTCGCACAGTGCCATGATCGCGTCCATATCCGAGGTGTGGCCGCGCATATGGCTGATGATGACAGCTTGCACATCATCCAGCTTGGCCTCGAAATCAGCCATGTCGATGCGGTAGTTCGAACCAACTTCGCACAGAACCGGAATGCAATCCGCATGCACGATAGAAGAGGGCACAGCGGCGAAGGTAAAGCCGGGGATCAGAACCCGTGCATCCCGCGGCAGGCCCAGCGCTTTCAGCGAAAGAAACAGAGCAGCCGAGCAGGACGAAACGGCCAATGCATATTTCGTGCCCAGCAGCGCGGCGAACTCGGATTCCAGCAGAGCAACCGGCGCGTCCTGCGGCGCGGTATAGCGAAACAGGTCGCCTGACTGCATCAGGGCGTCGATTGCGTCTCGTGCGGCGGCGGGGATGGGTTCGGCGGCATGAACGTTGGGTGGCAGCGTCATATTTGGTTTTCCCGAATTCTAACTTTCACTTTATTAAATCAAGCGTGCCACCTGTGCCAAGCCCCCAATCGCAGGATCGGCAAAATTTCACCAAATTGTCGTATTGAAGGAGAGGACTAGACCCCCAGCCGATCCCGCATCGCGTACCAGGTCATTGCCAGTGCCAGCAGAGGGCTGCGCAGCGCCGGACCGCCGGGAAAGGGCAGGGCCGGGACGCGGGCCATTGTATCGAACCCTTCGGCTTGTCCTTGGATGGCCAATGCCATCAGCTGACCGGCATGTGTTGCTGTGCCGACGCCATGGCCGGAATAGCCAGAGGCGGACAGGATATTCGGCGCAACACGCGTTAGATAAGGCATCCGACGCATTGTAATCGCCAGCGTGCCGCCCCATGCGTAGTCAAGCCTGACGTCCCGCAGATGCGGAAAAATCCCGGCCATTGGTTTGCGCACGGTGGCGGAGATATCCGAAGGAAACCGATAGCCATAGCTTTCGCCTCCGCCAAACAGAAGGCGCCCATCGGCGCTGAGGCGGAAGTAGTTCACCACGAATTTCGTATCCGCAACGGCGATGTCCTGCGTCAGAACGCGCGCGGCCTCAGCCCCAAGCGGTTCTGTCGCGGCGATGAAGTTGTTGATCGGCATCACCCGCGCCGCGACCTGCCTGTTCAGCGTCCCAAGATATCCGTTGCAGGCCAGAATGACGTGTCGGGCGCGAACCTTGCCGCCTTCGGTAAGAACAGTGGCCGGGTCGCCTTGTTCAATCCCTGCGACCTCGGTGCCCTCAAAAATACGCACGCCCGCGGCCTCAGCGGCGCGGGCCAGACCGAGCGCATAGTTCAACGGATGCAGATGCGCCGCGCCCATGTCCAGATATCCACCCTTGTAGGCGGGTGAGGGGCAGAGGGCATGGCCTGCCTCTTCATCCAGCAGTTCAATCTGATCATAGCCGTAGCGGTCCGACAAATGCGCGGCATGGGCGTGCAGCTCGGTCCGTTCGGACGCTGACAGGCCAAGGTTGGCGATGCCGGGCTTCAGATCGCAGTCGATTTTGTGCTTTTCGACTAGCGATTTGACCAAGGCTTTTGCATCCTCGGCCAGATCCCAAAGCTTGGCCGCGTCGTCCTGCCCGACGAGCTGCTCCAGATCCTCCTGATCTATGCGTTGGGCGCTGCCCAATTGGCCGCCATTACGGCCGGATGCACCGAAGCCGACGCGGTGCGCCTCAAGCAGGACAACGTCCATCCCAGCCTCGGCCAGATGTAGCGCAGCCGACAAACCCGTATAGCCGCCACCAACGATACACACATCTGCGCGCGTTTCGCCTTTAAGTTCAGGGAACCGTGCAAGCGGATTGGCCGTCGCGGCATACCAGCTTGCCGGATACTCGGCCTTGTTGTCGTTGGAATAGAGAAGGTTCATCCCGAGCGCCCCATATAAGGCTCAGACGTTCAGCAGAAGATGTTCCCGCTCCCACGGAGAGATCACCTGTAGGAATTCTTCGTACTCGGCCCGTTTGACGATGCCGTAGACGCGGGCGAATTCGGGGCCCAAAATCTCATGCAGCTTCTTGGCCTCGTCAAACAGGTCCAGAGCATTCCCCATCACCTGCGGGATATCCCCTTCGCCCTCATAAGCGTCACCGTAGAACTGACGGCGCGGACGTTCCTGTTGGACCAGCCCCAGATAACCACAGGCCAGCGACAGCGCGATCCCCAGATACGGGTTGCAGTCCATCCCGGCGATGCGGTTTTCCACGCGCCGCGCCTCAGGCCCCGACAGCGGCACCCGGATGCCGGTGGTTCGGTTGTCCCGTGCCCATTCCAGATTGATCGGCGCGGCATGGTCCTTCACATAGCGGCGGTACGAGTTCACATAGGGCGCCATCACGGCAAGGCCGGCGGGCAGGTGGGTCTGCAGGCCCGCGATGAAGTGATAAAACGCGTCCGTCTCACCGCCTTGCGGGCCGGAAAAGATGTTCTGGCCAGTCTCTATGTCGATGATCGAATGGTGGATATGCATGGCCGATCCCGGCTCGTCCTCGATCGGTTTTGCCATGAAGGTTGCGAAACAATTGTGACGCAACGCGGCCTCGCGGATCAGGCGTTTGAAGTAGAAGACCTCATCCGCAAGCTTCACCGGATTGCCGTGGCGCAGGTTGATCTCTAGCTGGCCTGCGCCGCCTTCTTGGGTGATCCCGTCGATCTCGAACCCCTGATGTTCGGCGAAATCATAGATGTCGTCGATCACCGGCCCGAATTCATCCACGGCTGTCATGGAATAGGCCTGACGTGCGGCGGCAGGACGGCCCGAGCGGCCCATCATCGGTTCAATCGACTGTGCCGGGTCGACGTTGCGGGCGACCAGAAAAAACTCCATCTCGGGGGCGACCACAGGTTTCCAGCCCTTGTCGTGGTAAAGCTGCACGACACGCTTCAACACGTTGCGCGGGCTGTAGGGGATCGGTTTGTCGTCGCGGTCATAGGCGTCGTGGATTACCTGCAGCGTCCAGTCGCCGGTCCAAGGCGCAGCCGATGTGGTCGAGAAATCCGGTTTCAGGATCATGTCCCGTTCGATGAACCCGTCCTCACCCGCGGCTTCGCCCCAGCCGCCCGTGATCGTCTGGTAGAAGATGCTGTCGGGCAGGTGGAAATAGGATTGCCGGGCGAATTTCGATGCGGGAACGGCCTTGCCGCGGGCAATGCCGGGCAGGTCCGAGATGATGCACTCGACCTCATCCAACCGATGTCCGGAGATATAGTCCTGCGCGGCCTGCGGTGCCGCGGCTGTCCAATCGGCCATCAGGCCCTCGCTTTCTTCAGAAAATCCGCCATGATCTGTGCAAACCGGGCATTGTGGTCCGGTACTGTTTGTCTATTCGCAGCGGCTTGCATGAGGTCATCTGGCACCAAACCTTTGCCGCGCGTGCGCATCAGGCCCGAGACGAAATCGTTGGAAAATTCAGGATGGGCCTGCACGGTCCAGATCTGGTCACCATAGCGCAGCATGGCGTTCTGACAAAAATCGTTGCTGCCGATCACCTCGGCCCCGTCCGGAACGGCCACGACCTGATCCTGATGCCATGCGTTCAGCCAGACGTTGTCGCCATCAAAGTCATATTCGGTCCGTCCAACGGACCAACCGCCCTGGTATTTTTCGACCTTGCCGCCCAGCGCCTGTGCGATGATCTGATGGCCAAAGCACACGCCCACCAGTGGATTGCCGCTTTGGTGGATCTGGCGGATCAAGTCCTCAAGCGGGGGAATCCATGGCAGATCCTCGTAGGCCCCGTAGCGCGAGCCTGTGACCAGCCAGCCATCGGCGTCTTCTGCGCTGTCAGGAAAGATCCCGTCAACGACAGCGAATGTTTTGAACTCAAACCCATGCCCGTCCAGCAAGGCCGGAAACAGAGAGTCATAGTCCCCGAAATCCTGCATGAGCGCATCAGGGGTGTGGCCAGTTTGTAGAATGCCGATTTTCATAAGTCACCGAATTTGATCAAATTCAGAAATACCCGAGAGTGTGCCTTCGGGCAAGGGGGTCACACGGCCTCAAGATAGCTTAGCCAGTGTTCATCCTGGGGGCGGTCTGCAAAACGTGCAATTTCCTGCCGTTTGGTCATCGACAGATTGCGGATCAGGTCGGACGGGAACAGTCGCGCCATGATCGGGTCACTCTCGAACAGGTCGATGGCGGCGGCCCAGTTGCTGGCAAGCTGAGGCAGGCCGTCAATCTCATAGGCATTGCCCGAGATCGGGGTGGGGGGCACCATGCCGTCTTTAATGCCAACCAGCGCCGCACCCAGAACGGCGCCCAGCATCAGGTAGGGGTTGATGTCACCCCCAGCCACGCGGTGTTCGATGCGCCGTGCCGCCGGGGCACCGCCCGGAATACGGATGGCGGCGGTTCTGTTTTCATAAGCCCAGCTTGCACCGGTGGGTGCATGAGCGCTGGGCACAAGCCGCGCGTATGAATTGCCATGAGGTGCAAAGATCAGAGTGCTGGCGGGCATGGCAGCAAGGCACCCGGCCACGGCCGAGCGCAGCAGGTCGGTGCCTTCGGGCCCTCCATCGTCGAAGATGTTCCGCCCATCTTGATCCAGAACCGAGAAATGCACATGCATCCCGTTTCCCGCGTCCTCAGCATAGGGTTTCGACATGAAGGTCGCGGCAAAGCCGTGTTTGCGGGCCAAGCCCCGCGTCAAAGCCTTGAAAAGCCACGTATCATCGGCACAGCGCATGGCGTCCTGATGATTGAGATTGATCTCGAATTGACCGATACCGCTTTCGGATATTGCGGTTTGTGCGGGGATGCCCATCGCGGCGCACCCGTCATAGAGGTCGGTGAAGAAGGCCTCAAACGCGTCCATTTCGACGACGGACAGAACCGCCTCGTCCGTCAGGCGGCGACCGGTGATCGGGTTGAGCGGCGGTAACGGTTGGCGGCCGGATGCGTCGACAAGGGTGAATTCCAGTTCGGTCGCCGCAACGACTGACCAGCCGCGCTGCGCGTAGCGCGACAGCACCGAGGCTAACGCATGGCGCGGGTCGCCTGCAAAGGGAACGCTGTCATCGTCGTAAAGGCTCATGGGAACCAGGGCTGTTGATGCCTCCAGCCATGGCACTGGCACTGGCCCACGCTCGGTCGGAAGTAGGATGCCATCGGCGTCACCGGTTTCGAACACCAGAGGGCTGCCATTGATATCCGCGCCCCACAGATCGACATTCAACGCCGAAAACGGCATGCGCACGGCACCTTTGCTCAACTTGTCGGCATAGGAGGGCGGGACACGTTTGCCGCGCATCTGACCGTTCAGATCGCAGGCGGCAACGCGGAAATTATGCAAGGCGTTCAGGTCCATTGGGGCTGTTGCTCCTCTCGGTTATCCGAGATGTAGCGAAGCCTCACAATCTTGTCACGAAATTTGATCAAATTGCGGTGGTTGTAAAAAGGCGTCGGCACAAATTGCGCCGACGTCACGTGTTTTAGGATCAGACGAAGGTTACGCCGTTTTCCGCCATGGGCAGGGTCGTGACCTTCACGCCTGAAAGTGCGCGGATGGCATTCGCTAGGGCCGGAGCGGACGGAGGTGTGCCCGGCTCGCCAACGCCCGTGGGTGCTTCGGCAGACGGGACGATATGGACGTCAATCGCCTGAATATCGCCGATCCGCAGAGGCTCGTAATCCGGGAAATTGAACTGGTCCACCGCGCCGCTGGTCAGCGTGATCTGATCGCGCATGACGTGACCAATGCCATAGCCGACACCGCCTTCGATCTGCGCTTTGACCACATCGGGGTTCACCGCAATGCCACAATCCACGGCACAAGTTACTTTTTCGATGCGAACACCGCTGTCCAGATCGCCGGACACCTCGACCACTTCGGCCACGTAAGAGCCAAAGGACTTGTGGACCGCGATCCCCTGCGCGCGCCCGGCTGGTGCGTTGCCCCATCCGGCCTTCTCGACCGCCAGCTTCAGAACTCCGGCCTTGCGGGCCTGATCTGCGTTGCTGTCATCGCTCAGATGCGCCAGGCGGAACTCGACCGGGTCACGACCGGCGGCCTCGGCGGCCAGATCCATCATGGTCTCCATCGCATAACCTGTGTGAGTGTGCCCGACCGAGCGCCACCACAATACGGTAGTCGCTTTCGGTGTATCCGTCAGGCCCACAGCCATGCCGGGGATGGCATAGGGGCTGTCAGAAACCCCTTCGACCGAGCTGTGGTCGATACCATCATGCACCAGAACAGCTTCGAAGGGCGTACCCTTGATGACCGACTGACCAGCGATTTGATGGTGCCATCCGACGATGTTTCCTTCGCCGTCCAGACCGACGCGCACTTTGTGGCCAAAGGCAGGGCGGTAGTAACCGCTGCGAATGTCATCTTCACGTGTCCAGACCAGTTTGACCGGGCGAGAGCGGTCGGTCACCACGAAGGCCAGCGCAGCCTCGACCTGATAATCCGCATCAGGTGTCGCGCGGCGTCCAAAGGACCCGCCTGCCAGCATCGTGTTGATATGGATCTTCTCGGCCGGAAGCTCGAAGATCTGCTGGTAGGCCATGTGCGGCCCGGTCGGCATCTGGGCGCCATCATGCAGGACAATGTCGCCTTCCGCAGTCTGTTCGATGGTGCAGTTCAGCGGCTCCATTGGCGCGTGGGCCAGTAGCGGGAAGTAAAAGGTCCGCTCAACCACCGTGTCAGCGCCGTCAATCGCGGCGGAGACGGCTGCAAAATCGGCTTTGTTGACGTTGTAGGTCGGCTCGGCATCAAGCGCGTCCATGATCTCGGCCTTGATCTGATCCGAGTCGCGGGTTTCAGCGCCTGACATATCCCATTCGACCGCAAGCGCATCACGTGCCTGTATCGCAGCCCAGGTGTTTTCCGCGTAGACGGCGACACCCGCTTGGTTGGGTAGAACAGCAGCGTTAATGTAGCCTTTGACCTCTTTTGAGGCGCTATCGTCAAACCCTAGCGCAATTCCGCCTTTGGATTCGGGGCGTTTGATCATGGCGATCATCTGGTTGGGCAGGTGGACATCCATGGCATACATGGCCTGACCATTACCTTTGATGGCCGAATCCTTACGCCGAACGGCCTCGTTTCCGATCAGGCGGAACTTGGACGGGTCCTTCAGGCGCGGCTCTGCCGGGGCGTCCAGCTGAGCGGCTGCGGCCACAAATTCGGCAATCGGAGCCGACTTGTCGCCGGATTTGACAATGCCTTCTTCGATTGTGACGCCCGATGCGTCGACGCCCCAGCTTTGGGCCGCCGCATTGATCAGCATCTCGCGTGCGGCAGCACCGGCCTGACGGTATTGCAGCCACGAATTCGCCATCGCGGTCGACCCGCCCGTGCCCTGGAACGGTCCGAACAGTAGGTTGTTGTAGACGTTGGGATCAGAGGGCGCGAATTCATATTCGATCTGGTCCATCGTCAGACCAATTTCTTCAGCGATCAGCGTGGGCAGACCGGTCGCAGGGCCCTGACCTTTCTCAAAGTGTTTGACGATGGCAGTCACGGTGCCGTCGGCATCAATTTTCACGAAGGGGTTGAACTGAGCGGTCTCGGATGAAGCTGCCGCCAGTGCGCCATCCGAACGCGCGCCAACCAGCAGGACGGCACCAGTAGCAGCGGCGCCTTTTAGAAATCCACGGCGAGAGGTGTTGATGGTCATGGATTAGGCCTCCAGGATTTCAGATGCGCGCTGGATGCCGGCGCGGATACGTTGATAGGTGGCACAGCGGCAGGCGTTGCCGTACATGTACGCGTCAATCTCTTCGGCGCTCGGCTTGGGGTTCTCTGCCAGCAGGCCAACGGCTGACATCACCTGACCCGACTGGCAGTAGCCGCACTGAACCACGTCCAGTTCGACCCAGGCCTGTTGGACAGCTGCGCCGATCTTGTCCTCACCGACGGCTTCGATTGTGGTGATCTCGGCGTCTTCGACGTCTTCGATGTAGGTCTGGCACGAGCGGACGGGCTCGCCATTCAGATGCACGGTGCAGGCGCCACAAGACGCGACGCCACAGCCGAATTTGGTTCCGGTGAGCTTAAGCTCATCCCGGATCACCCAGAGCAGGGGCGTGCCGGGTTCGGCGTCGACAGCATGCGTCTCGCCGTTCAGTTTCAGATTGATGGCCATGAGGGGATACTCCGTGTTGGCTTGCTACCTGAGTCGGTAAACTGGCGGGTTTACATGTGGCACAGAAAGTCGCGCCTGTAAACTCCCGCGTTTACCTGGTGTTTGACCCGGTGCGGTCAATGGGTCTATAGCTCTGACATGAACGAAGTCAGCCTGCCCAATGCGTCAAAGCATGCCCAGATCATTGAAGCCGCCGTGGCCGAATTCCAGGAAAAGGGGTTCGCGGCAGCCAGCATGGATCGCATTTCGCGTCAGGCCGAGGTGTCCAAGCGAACGCTCTATAAGTATTTCGAAAGCAAGGAAAACCTGTTTCGTTCAATCGTGGTGGAGCTGTCCAGCCGCTTTGCCGAAGTGCTGGAGATCAGGTACGAAAAAGGCCGCGATGTTCGCGAACAACTGACCGAGTTGGCCTGGGCCGAGGGGCGCATTCTGATGTTGCCGGATGTGATGGCCATGTCTCGCATGGTGATCAGCGAAATCCTGCGGAACCCGACCTTGGCTGAACAAGCGCAGGGCAAGCTGGACAAGACGGCCTCGTTCATCGACATGCTGCGCGAGGCCGCCGCGGACGGGCAATTGAAGATCGACGACCCCGAACAGGCCGGTCGCGAATTCATCGGCCTGATCAAGGCGCGGGCGTTCTGGCCGCTGTTGTTCTCGGGCACGGTTCTAAGCCATCAGGAAATGGCGGACACGATCAACGACAGCGTCGAGATGATGATGCGCAGATACGGCCCGGACACCGCGTAGAGTTCAACGGAATAGGGCGGACAAACGCGCCCCTACATGCCGTTGCGACGGATCACGTGAATCCATTCCGGTTTGAAGAACAGCGTGTCTCCGTCCCAGCATTCGACCGTGGCGTTCAGCACAAAATCGGTTGCCGTATCCCCTTGGCTATCCGATGTGCTTTTGTTGAAAGTGGTCATGGAATTCGTCCCATCTTGATTTCGATAATAGAGAATTCGGTTCGTCCGCACGAAAAAAGATTCTGGGGTTTGATAGCTAAATTCCGAGGGAATCGGATCGCACGACTTGCCTGGGAGGTGAACACTGGAACAGCGTTCGATTTAAATGAATTCCTCTCTCCAATTGCCGATGACATCATGCGATTGTTCCGTGATGCTGATGTTCAGAGTTACACGGTAAGCGAGTGACATGGCAGGACACTGGCGCGATCCGCCGTCGCGCAAAGAAAATTATCGAAGCCCGTGGCAAGTATTCTCAAGGTCGGCATCTGTCCCGAGCTGACAGAAAGATGTTGCGGCCTGCTATGAATGGCGTTGCGGTAGGTGGCCCGTCAACTGAACATCAAGTCGATGAAATCGCAGCATTGCTGTATGATGAGTTGCCTTGGATGCAGCGGGTTATCCATGAAATCTGGTTGGACATGCGCCACAATGTCATTGAGCATGGGCCAGGTTTGAGATTGAGGCCGACGCTATTGATTGGCGGAGCTGGGTTGGGGAAAACTCACCTTGTTCGTCGGGTTGCAGAACTTTCTAATCTGCCGGTTGTTCACATTGATGGAGGCGCAAGTTCAGAAGGGTTTCCTGTTGCGGGATTGAGCCGAGGCTGGGGTGGTGCCGAATGTGGACGACCTCTGAAAACCATGCTGTCTACAAAAGTGGCGAACCCGGTGGTCGTCATCGATGAAGTCGACAAAGCGGGAACTGCCTTCGGTACTAGTGGTCACAGCACATCCATGCATTCTGCTTTGCTGGGCTTGTTGGAACCAGTGTCGGCTGTTGATTGGCACTGTCCATATTTCCAGGTTGGTGTTGATATGAGCCGGATCAATTGGTTGATGACGGCGAACGATGCAAGCGTTCTGCCGACTTTGCTCCGGTCCCGTGTACGTACAATTTACGTCGATCCGCCGAGCGGAACCCAATTGGCGAGATTTATTGAAAATGAAGTCGTCAGACGTTCCTTGCCTGAAGACTGCGTGGATCAGATTATCCATGCTATCCAGAAGCCCATCAGGAACAAAGCTGTCAGCGTTCGGTTTGTCGTCAAGCTTCTTGAGGAAGTGCAAAGGTTGGAGACATTGCCGCCAAAACACTAAACAATGAACGCAACCGGTGAGCTCAATCTCTGGGGCTTTCGCTTACTTTCCATTGGCGCTCTCGTATTTGTAGCGGTTGAACGCTACATGGGCAGAATAGAGTTATCTATTTTGGAATGGATTACTCCAGGCAACCAATGCATCAGAGAGGTAAGCATATCCATCCTTCAACCCGTTTAGCGACATTTCTGCAATCTCGACCTCTCTCGGAGAGAGCTCGATTTCGCCGCGCCTGTGAGAGACTAGCAATGATTGTAACGCCATTTGTTGCTCCAGATTGGCGTCCAGTTTTTCAACAATACTCTGATGCTCGACCTCAAGCTCGCGCATTTCACGAGATACTTCAGCTATGCGACTGCCAGTAATTTTGGCCGATGTTCCGATGGCAGAAATTGGACCACTTTGTCCGTATGAAACACCAATTTCAGCACCATCTAGAAGGGTGCGGGCAAAAACATAATTTAGTGATCCTTTACCCAGAACCTCAGCGAAAGTATCGTCCACTACCGAAACGACCGCGCTCGTTATCGCCGACGTAATTACACCCCGTCCCATGCCTGCGAAGTCATTGTTTTCAAACATCCTTCGAAAAACCCTTTCGGATCGATTGGGGTCAAAGAGAATGGCCAAGGGTTCCAAAAGAAACCGCTCGCTGGTAATTCTTGTGGTTCCCTGATGGACCGCTCCACGAAGTGTGTAACGCATTATAGCAAAATAGACGTCTAAATAGCTGTTCAGCAAATGACTGGGAACGTCTTGCATGCTGGCGAGGAATTCTCGCTCAAAGACCATTCTCTTTTGATCTATGAACAAGTCGATTTCATCTTCTTTCAACCCAATCAACACGTTTGCCAGATCTTGGGATCCGCTGAGAATTCTTCGTTTCTCAGTACCCGATTCTTTAATCCAAACAAAATCTGATTGGACAGTTGGTGGTTTCTTCAAAGGTCCGAAAGTCTTCCGATAAAGACCGATTACCCATGAAGTCAGCGGTCGCCCTTCGCGCGGGCGAGTGATTTTCATGGAGCGCGGTGAAATTATCATCTTACCGGTTACTTTTCTCCAAAATCGATCCTCAAAAAGCCAATACCCCTCGAAATTTTTTTCATCACCGGAAGTTAAAGAAAAAAGTGCTGCCCCTGGTTCGTGGACATAGTAACTCTCTTCTTGTCGACTGGGGTGCATAGAACCTGGAATGCCTCTGAAACTGCCAAGGCTGATCAGCAATTGACCGTCAAAGTAGAAAGCTTGCTCCCCTCCAGCTGTCGTCCAAACTCCAATCAGTGAACTCAATAGTGTTTGAGGTGCTGGCAGAAACTTGATTGACGCCCGCATCGACGCAATATCTGCTTCCGTACGCAGTCGCTTCAGAGTGAATCCTCGACCTTGCTTGGATTCCCGGCTTGTAATTCCATTTCGCTCGACGGCCGCAAATTTGCCTGTTTGGACGGCAGGTGTTATCCAGAGTACTCCTCGCCCGTTCCAATCCAGTAAGCCAGCATGCGCTGCTGCTTTGCAAATGCTGGATCCTTCTGCATAAACCAAATCTCCGTACAATCGACCACCTTTGTTCCAAGCGCACTCACAAATGTGAAATCGAGGAGGAGTTGAATATACGCCACAGGGCTCAAACCAGTTTTCGGGAATTTCTGCCGCTGCCTGTAATTTAAAAAGAAAAACCCAAAGAATGAATGAAGGCAACCAGCGCTGTGACAGCTGAAAAATATGAAAACAAGAAGATGGCATCACTTAAGGTTGCCATCCCTGTTTTTCGTTAGGGTGCTCAATCTGACACCAGGTTCCTATCGCAACTTTCTTGCAGTACTTTCCGTTGGAGGCTTTCGACCATCCAGCTGGTAACGAATTTGAGTTTGTTTGTGCGCGTTTTGTGTTTGACTGCTTTTTCCAAGAGGTATAAGCAAATTCACTTTGAGCCTTCAGTTCCCGCACTTCTTCGTCGTTGAGATACCCCGAAACGACAAAACGATTCACCGATTGCCAATCAGAAATGGCCGCTCTGGTCGCGGGGCCAAATACTCCATCAACCCCTTTAGGATCATATCCCAACAATTGTAAACGACGTTGCATTTCTCTTCTATTACTTCTGGAAAACCCTAAAGCCGCCTCACCCGCCTCCGCGTTGGTTACGACTTCCTTTTTGGCAGGGGTAGTTGGTTCGACTAATGCCGCTGAAGGTTCTTCTCTAGTAAAGCGAATCTCGTACTCGTGCGTGCCGCCAAAAATGTCTCCATTTCGATTGTAATAATATGCACCAAAGGACAGGTTGGAAAGAACTCGGTTGGGCTTTTCCTGTGTATAAAGAAACGCGGTAAAGGTCATGGGAACCGCAACATCGTTTCCATCAACATTTTCCTGGCAGGAAAATGTCAATACCGCCTTTGTTCCTGAGGTCGGTGATCTTGGCCAGTTTGACATGTCCGGGCACTCCAAAACATGTAGAACCTTGTTTTGGTAATTTATCACATTGATCGTATTGCCGCTAAAAAAGCCAAAAGCGAAATCCAATTCTTCTTCAATTTGGTTCTGCACTGAGTTTAAGTGCTTTGTCCGTTCATTGTAGTCTTGTACCGCTATGTCGACCAAACGGGTGTGCAAGGGTGATCCTACAATGACTGATGATGGGCCAATGTTGTCGCGTCCAATGAGGCCATCTAGAGCATCAGCTTCGAGATCTCCCTTAAACTCAAAGCCATCTATTAGTTCAAGAAATGTAAGCTCACCTTTGACTTGGATTTCTGAAAGTGATCCCATGTCCCTAGGCGCAAACTCCCAGTTCAGCCAGATACCTTCACTGGTTACGGCTTTTAATGCCGTAAGCACAGATGAGTTCACTTGGTTGGCAGGCACACCCTTGCTTTGGATCAATCTGGCTAGTTCGGGAAAGCCCTTCGTTCCTGAATAAACGATTTTTGTCAGTTCCGCCGTGGCTATGAGAGAAACTCGACCTTCTCCGGCAACCTGCCCTTGGAAGGCCTTAAACTTTAGCTCTTTCACTTTGAGCAGACCTTTGAACTCGGCTTCAATGAACGGGACAAGTTCGTTTTCTGTAGGCAGTTCTTGTGCGTGAAGCGGATTAAAGGAAAGAACTACTATGAACATAGACAGCAGGTATGTTCCTAGCCCGCGGCAAATATATCTCTGTTCGGAGAGTCTGACTTTCATAAATGCCTCCAACTACGTTTGGTGTAGAATCGAACTTACGAATAGAATGATCCCCACATCAAATGTGACGATAAATCATTTTAGGATTCTTGGCTGGACATTTTCAAGGCATCACCCGCGGCGGTTCGTTTGGTTGTGACCACCGTCAAAACACTGATACGAGCTATGTGCGTTGTATTGTTGTCTCAAAAGCCGTATTGCCTCGCTCCTCAAAGATACAAAAAGTCAGTTTGCGTCTTTGATGTTCAATCAGAGTGGACTCTAAGACGACACAACGACCGAACTAAAAATATGCTATTTTGTGTCAAAAAAGAGTTGTTTTCAAATCAGATTAACACTTTTCGATTATACTCTAGAGGTAAACTGAACAAGGGGTATTCAGTGGGTAGAAAAATCGGTTATCGCCGTGTGAGTTCCGAGGAGCAGAACCTTGATCGTCAAGATCTCAGCTTTTGTGATCGTGTTTTTGAAGAGAAGCTTTCTGGAGGCTCCACGAAGCGTCCTGAGCTAAAGAAGATGTTGGATTTTTTGTGGATGGGCGATGAAGTCCACGTCTGGTCAATTGATAGGTTGGCCCGTTCGATGTCCGACCTCCTTGATATTTTGCAAGCGATCAGCGAAGCGGGCGCAAGTTTGCACTTCATCAGCGAAAATCTGAAATTTTCGGGTAGTCCAGATCAGGATGATGCTGTCGCAACATTGCAGTTGCATATGCTTGGTGCCTTCGCGCAGTTTGAGAGATCAATCATCCGGAAGCGGCAGATGGAAGGCATCGCCAAAGCCAAGGCTGCAAAAAAGTACAAAGGACGAAAACCCTCGGTGAATCGCGAAGATGTAAAGCGTCGGCTGGAGTTGAAGTTGCCGGTTTCTCAAGTTGCGAGGGAAATGCAGATCTCTCGATCTACTGTCTATGCTATCGCCAAAGAATTGGGGTTCCAAGCCAGACCAGGTATGTTGGCCCCTGAACAAATAAAGCGAGAGTAAGTAGGTAAATTTCAAGTTTAAAGTGTTTGTATTTCTAGAAGTTTCGACAACCTGAAGCCTATGGCTGAGCGGCCGAAACGAAAGAATGAAAATGGGATACATAACAATTCCGCGACAGGTCTAATCAAATAGGATGCCAGTGTAAAGACATCGCGAGAGATGCCCGCCCAGCATTCATCTATTGGCTTATCTAGGTAGAGACGGCTCGCCCTATACTTTCTGCCTCTGATTGGTTTAGGTTCTTAAAAAAAACGAAGCAGAATCCAAGAGTCTCCGGTGTCTCAATCTATGAATAACCTTGCCTCTTTCATATGGTCGCATGCAGACCTTCTCTGCGGTCACTTTCGCCAGAGCCTGTATGGTAGAATATTCGACGTCAGCGCCTACCGGACAGATATGGGGGATTGGGTGCTGGAGGACATTGCTTCCCGGCAATGATGCTGATGTTCCTTCCACAGGAGCAGACTACCCGCAACAGCGAAGTATTTAGCAGTCTTAAGGTAAAACAGATGGTTGCGACTTTCCAGTTATGTCCAATTTGTCCATTGTGGCCAAAGTTCGAGGGCGATTAAGGCACATGAAACTCGTGTCTGCGAGGGAGGCGAAGAACTCGGTTGGAAAGCTCATTGTTGATGCGCCCGTCGCGCCTGTTGCTATTGAGAGGCACTGGCGACCGCTCGAAGTGATATTTGGCATGGACAGGTTGGAAAAAATGAAATCAAGCGGGCAGGGCCGGGTGCAAGATCGCCATAATGACAGGGTGCTTAGACCAACTTCACCGCAGCAACATGAAAAATAAGGCTAAGACCGTGCAGGTCACATATCCAATCATCGACGTATTCGCGGGTCCGGGTGGGCTCGGGGAAGGGTTCGCGTCCCTTACCGCTGATGGCGAAACAAGACGATTCACAGACGCGCTTTCAATTGAGCGGGATGAGTATGCCCACAGCACGCTTCTTCTGCGTCACTTCTTCAGACAATTTCCCAATGGTGAAGCACCTGAAGATTATTACGCCTACCTGCGCGAAGAAATCGACAGGGGCGAGCTGTTTCGGCGCCATCCGGAGGCCTTCAAATCTGCTATGAGCAGTGCTGTGAAGCTCTCACTTGGGCCCGAAAATCACACGAATGTCAGTAATTTGATCAAGGGCGCTCTTGCCAAGAGAAAGGACTGGGTCCTTGTTGGAGGGCCGCCGTGCCAAGCCTATTCCCTCGTAGGTCGCTCGCGGATGCAGTCTGATCCCCGCTTCGAAGATGACGAACGTCACTTCCTCTATAGAGAATACCTGCAAATCATTGTTGACCACCGCCCGCCAGTCTTTGTCATGGAGAACGTCAAAGGCCTTCTCTCAGCCCGCGTGCGTGGAGAGCTGATGATCAACAAAATACTGGATGACCTAGCTCAGCCGGTGTCTGCGCTTAGCCGCAACAAAAATGGCCTACGATACAATCTGTATTCGCTCTCTGACTCTGATGAGCCGAAAGAAGAGGCTGACCCACGAAGCTTTCTTGTGCGCGCGGAGGAGTATGGTGTTCCTCAGGCACGGCATCGAATGTTCATTGTTGGTATCCGCGGTGATATCGACGTCCGTCCTGAGGCGCTATCGCCACACGTGGCTCCCACCGTACGTGAGACCATATCTGATCTTCCTGAGGTTCGCAGCGGTATATCAAGACAGAAAGACAGCTATGAGGCGTGGAGCAAGGCTGTTGCTCAGCTTTCAAAAATTAGGCTAAAGCGTCAGCTGAACGGCTCACCTTTTGCTGAAGACATCATTGAGCGAATTAAAGAGCTGGCTGCTAACGGGTATACGACCGGAGGCCGCTCATCATCGAGATACAGGGCGCCAAAACAGACCGACCACGCGTCGATTTCTATGTTAGGCGACACACGCCTCGGCGTTCTAACCGGGCACGAAGCACGCTCTCACATGAGCACAGATTTACAGCGCTACGCGTTCGCCACAGTGTTCGCGGAGTTTAATGGGAGAAGTCCAAAGCTATCGGATTTTCCGGAAAAGCTGTTGCCGGATCATCGGAACGTCGAGCTCGGCAGAGAAGGTAAAATGTTCTCTGATCGTTTCCGCGTTCAAATGCCGGACAGTGTCGCGACGACTATCACCTCGCACATTTCAAAAGATGGTCACTACTTCATCCACTACGATCCGAAGCAGTGCCGAAGTCTGACTGTTCGAGAAGCCGCGCGACTTCAAACCTTCCCAGACAACTATAAATTCGAGGGTCCGCGAACCGCGCAATACCACCAAGTTGGCAACGCTGTGCCGGCATACCTCGCTAAGCAGATTGCCGCGATAATCGCTGATGTGCTCGACAGAGCCGGAGAGATTGCATGATGGCGGATCGCATCTCGGCAGAGCACAGAAGTTGGAATATGTCTCGAATTCGAGGAAAGAACACGAAACCGGAACTAGTGCTGCGATCACTCATGCATCGCGCCGGTTTTCGCTATCGACTACATGATAAAATGCTTCCCGGAAAACCTGACATTGTTCTGCCGAAGTACAAAACAGCTATCTTTGTGAACGGCTGCTACTGGCATCGCCATTGGGGTTGCTCGAAGGCGACAACACCAAAGACAAACACTGTTTTCTGGACAAGGAAGTTTGAAGAGACCGTCGAGCGTGACGCACGAAAGAAATCCGAACTAATAGAGAGTGGCTGGCGTGTAGTTACCGTCTGGGAATGTGAGCTGGAGAACGATCCGGTCAGTGTTGTCGAAGGTTTGCGCAGTCAGTTGAAAGGGGGGGCTGATGGCTAGAGAGCATCGTCTGCCTCCAAGTGCTTCATCCTTATCCGCATCGATGCGAGACCTGGGCTATTCGCTTGAAACGGCGATTGCTGATCTCGTTGACAACAGCATTTCCGCAGAAGCAACCTCGGTCGATATCTTCTGTGATATGACGCAACAGAACCCAACGCTATGCATCATCGACAATGGCCGCGGTATGGACGAAGCAGGCATATTAGATGCTTTGCGTCACGGCTCAAAGAATCCTTCGGAAACCCGCTCACCAAAGGATCTTGGTCGTTTTGGTTTGGGACTCAAGACAGCCTCATTCTCCCAGTGTGAAAGACTCACTGTAGTCAGTAACGATGGTGGCGGGCTGCACGCAGCGGAATGGAACCTCGACACCGTTCACAGGAAAGATGACTGGCTTATCGCGATCCTTGAACCTGAAGAGATCGCAGAACTTCCATTTCAGGAGTTGATCACCGGAAAGGGAACGGCAGTCGTTTGGCGCAACCTTGATCGACTGTTTGAAGATGAGACCGGAGCCAAACGCGACGAGATTGTCAACGAGAAGCTCGATGTTGTCGAGAAACACCTGTCGCTGGTGTTTCACCGATTTCTGAGTGGCGAGGTGCGTGGCCGGAAGAAGCTCTCTCTTTCCCTCAACGGTCACCCTATCGAGGCTTTTGATCCGTTCTGCCGAAAGAACTCAGCGACACAGATGCTGCCGGAGGAGGTTGTCCGCATTGGCGGTGTGGCTGTTCATATGCAGCCTTACATCCTCCCTCACCACAGCAAACTGAGCGCAAATGAGTACGACTTTTATCAGAACCGCAGCGACTTCATCTCGAACCAAGGCGCTTATGTGTACCGGGGCGGACGGCTCATGGCCTGGGGCGACTGGTTCAGACTAATTCCCAAAGGAGAAGCCACAAAGCTGGCCCGTGTGCAGATAGACTTTCCCAATAGTCTTGATGAGATGTGGACCATCGACATTAAGAAGTCACGAGCGCGCCCTCCAGCGCCGGTCAGAGCCCGGCTGCGCCAGATCATCGATAAGGTCTCGACACGTAGCACAACAGTGCATCGCGGTAGAGGGAAGAAGCTCTTTGATGAGATCAAGGCGCCAGTCTGGGAGCGATACGCTGATCAGGGAAACATCCGATATGCACTGAACAAGGAACATCCGTTGATTGACGCGATTCGCTCCGAACTGAGTGATGAGAATAGTCGCCGCCTTTCAACGCTCATAGAAGCGATCTCATCATCGCTTCCGGTAGAAATGATCTACTCGGATTTCTCGACCCATCCGCGCGACATCGATCAGAACAAAACCACACAGGATGAGATCAATGAGCGCCTAAGTGCCTTAAAAGAATGCCTTTTTGGAGATGGCGAATTTGATGTCGAGAGCTTCAGAGAAGTCATGCGTTCAACAAGGTTCTTCGAAGGATTTGAAGATGTTGCAGAAGAATACATTGCGAAAGAGCTGAAGAAATGAATTTCAATAAGGTCGAAAGTCAGAAGAATTTCACGAGTGCGCTTATTTCAGCGCTATCGCTGCTGCCGGAGACGCCAACGCGCGAGGAAGTTGGAGAACGTGCAAAACAGCTTGCTGCTGCATTTAGCTATGATGGCCCGCTGGAAACCGTCATCGAAGATGCCCTCATCGCCGTGGACTCGCGTATGGGCGCTGGCGTTTCCCTCGTCGATGTCGAAGCTGACCACGACGATGAGTGGGTGTATAAGCGCGATGATATCACTTGGACATATTCTGATGCCTATGAGGAGTATCTGAAAAAGGAACAGATGCATCCAACTGTTGTTCGCTCCCTTAGTGATGTCGGAACCAAAATTCTAGGTCATTTGCAGGACCCGATTAGCGAAGGAAAATGGGATCGTCGAGGTCTTGTTATTGGGCACGTACAATCAGGTAAGACCGCAAACTACATGGGCGTAATCGCCAAGGCTGCCGACGCCGGTTACAAGTTCATTATCGTTATCGCCGGTATTCACAACAACCTGAGAAAGCAGACCCAGGAACGCATTGACGAAGGGTTCGTTGGACGCTCCAGCGATCCGGAAGACCGCAAGAGAGTTGGCGTCGGCCTGACCCCTGACTATCCGCATCCTGCCACGCTCACAAACATCAATGATGACTTCAGTAAAAAGACAGCCAACCAAAGCGGATGGAAAATCAACGATCTGAACAAGCCGACCGTCCTTGTCATCAAGAAGAATGTTAGCACACTGAAAGCTCTTCATGTCTGGCTCAAGGAGATGAACGCGCAGGCGGATGGCGTGATTGGCGATGTTCCAATGCTCATGATCGACGATGAGGCCGACAACGCCTCGATCAATACCAATAAGCCCGAACTCGATCCCACTAAAACGAATGCGATGCTTCGGAAGATCCTCGGCCTCTTCGCGAAGTCCTGTTACGTTGGCTACACCGCTACACCATTTGCAAACATCTTCATCAATCCGGATTCTTACGATGAGGAAGCTTATGAGGAGCTGTTCCCGCGAGACTTCATTGTCAGTCTTGATGCCCCCAACACTTACTTCGGGCCGGATAAGGTCTTCCTTGACGATATCAGCAGCGCAAGGACTGTGAGGCCGATCTGGGATTGTGAAGAGTACCTTCCCTTCTCTCATAAAAAGGATGATCTGGTCCCTGAGCTTCCACCCAGCCTCTATGAAGCGATTGATCAGTTCATTGTTGCAAAAGCTATCCGCAATCTGAGGGGACAGGTTAACAAACATTGCTCAATGATGATCAACGTATCACGATTTGTAGCAACGCAGAATACTGTGCGGAATTTCGTGAGCCTTTATGAGAAAAAAGTCAGAGAGGCGGTGAAAGCAAATTATGCGATGCCGGATTCGGTATCGCAAAAGAATGAAGTCATGATTTCATTGAAGGCTTGCCTTGATAAAGAGTTCTCTGACTGCGGTTTCACATGGTCTGACATCAAAGTCGCCCTGAACGATGTCTTCGACAACCTTCGTATCTTCGTCGTGAACAGTAAGTCCGATGAAGCACTCGACTACAAAAAGTACGAACGTGATGGGAACAGCCTTACCGCCATCGCTATTGGCGGTCTGAGCCTCTCGCGTGGCCTGACCATCGAAGGCCTCACCGTGAGCTATATGTACCGCAACACGCGTATGTATGACACGCTCATGCAGATGGGGCGTTGGTTTGGTTACAGACCAGGTTTTGAAGACGTGTGCCGGGTCCATTTGTCCCCGGACTCAATCAACTGGTATGGCCACATCGCTGAAGCTTCGGAAGAGCTACGACAGCAGATCAAGAGAATGCGACGCGACAGAATGAGTCCGCAGCAGTTCGGCCTTTATGTGAAGGCTCATCCTGACAGGCTACTTATTACTGCCGCCAACAAGATGAGGGCAGGTGAGAAAATCACTGTAAACCAAAACTTTAGCGGGAAGATTGTTGAGAGTAGCCTTTTGCCTACAGATAGTAAGGTCAATAAGGAGAACGAGGCTCTGATTGCTGAATACTGGAAGAAGAAATTCGGCTGTGACGCATTGGAGGAGACCGGGAAGGGCTGGCTTGCAAGAAATGCGAAGATTTCGGAGATAGAAGAGTTCCTTACTAAGTTTCGGAGCCACCCCGACTTTGCAGACCGGAAGGCCGCTGCACTGAGTTACCTGCGCGCTCTTTCAGACAAATACGATGCCGGAGATGTCCTGCTGATTTCAGTTTCATCCAACGGCGAGGACGCGGACAACCACACACTCGGAACTCAAGAACGTAATAGCGCACGTCGCGATGGTGATGCTTGGCGAACAAGCAAGGATCGTGTCGCTAGCCGTGGAGACGAGAAGCTTGGACTCTCAACCGCACAGCGCGATGAAGCTGCTGCACTAGCTAAAGAACTAGACAAGGACAAAAGGCCGTCCGACTTCCATTTTCGCTCTGTGCGCAAGAAGCCTTTGTTGATGCTTCACGTTCTTGGGCCGGTTGGGAATGATACCAATGCCCGTGTGCCAGCGTTCGGCCTTAGTTTCCCTGATGGTCACTACCAAACTGAAGTTGAAGTCGTTGCAAACCAGGTGTGGATCGAACGTATGCAGGGTGGATCGTTCGATACGCCCGACGAAGAGGAAGATTATGACGAGTAACAAGGCACCATGGGATGAAATGAAGACCCCGGACAAAGACTACACTGTCCGCTATGTGACGGCCCCGGGCGACGTCACCCTGTGCTGGGGCAAAGACGTGCAGGGACAGTGTCTGTTCATAGTTCAGCTTGCGGGTGATCACACGGAACAGTTCCGAAAGAACGCCACCACCGTGAACGGTATAGAAGTGGATCTACGCCAGTTGCCGGAACCCGGCAAACAGGGCCTGATCCTTACCCTCGAAAAACACGTGGATCGCGATCTCTTCCACGGCCTTTGTCAGACGCTGATTGGGAATCTCGATGGGATTTCTGATCCTGCCGCAGCGTTGGGTGTCGCCCTGAACCACATCAAGCGTTGGAAGGCTTTCCTTGCAGGCAAGCGAACGCGGGTTCTATCGGCGGAAGAGGTAAGAGGCCTTTTTACTGAGCTGAGTTTCCTCCGACTTCTCAAGGAAAAACACCTGACCGATGCTCAAGCGGTTGAAGCCTGGTGCGGTCCTGATCGCACACATCAGGACTTCATCTTTGGCGATACAGCGGTCGAGGTGAAGTCGATCAGTGGTCGGGATCGGAGCATAGTGCGCGTCTCTTCTGAAGATCAGCTGGAGACCGTCTCAGAGCACCTCTTTCTCAAAGTCTACCGCCTCACGGAGGCACCTGACGGAACTCCCGCCCAGTCACTCAACGAGCTGGTGTCGGTCATCGGACATGAACTGAGCGACGCCGAAGCAATCGAAGACTACTGGCGAAAACTGGCGACCTACGGATACGTGGAGATGAGGGAATATGATAACCCGAAGTTCCTCGTGAACGACTCGAACGCCTACCGCGTAGCTGATGGCTTTCCTCGGCTGGTGAGATCGGAACTGCCGGACGGCGTTGTTGATACGAAGTACAGTCTCCAGCTGGAGAAAATTGCGACGTTCGAGTGTAACCAGAACGAGATTTGGGGGAGCTGATGGAACAGACAGCCCCAGAATTTTTTCATGATTTTCGTCAGGAGCTTATGGCGGGAGCTGAGGCTCACGGAGCATTTCAGCTCTCCGAATTCATGGAGGCATTCTCAACCGAGTTAATCGAAACCGGATTCATCGAGGGTTTCGAACTCTGCCACTACAGAGCGCAGCGCGGAATGCGCGTTGACGGATACTGGTTCAATGATGAAGGCGCACTTGATCTTTTCGTTGCAGACTTTGACTGTCGCGATGAGCTCCAGTCGCTGACGCAGACAGATGTGAGTGCTTTATTTAAAAGGGTGGAGAACTTCTTCGAAGCAAGCCTCTCAAAGCGTTTCTTTAACGACCTTGATGAAACCACCCCTGAGTACGGACTGTCCCGGCAGATATCGGATCGCAAGGCCCTGATTCGTAAGGTCAACTTTTTCCTCGTATCCGAGCGCGCGCTGAGCGACCGCATGCGGAGCATTGAAGGTCGGCTGGTCTGCGATATCGAGGCAACATATCACATCTGGGACGTATCGCGCCTGCAACGCCAGCGCAGCTCCCGCGGTCACAAAGAAGCGCTGGATATCGATTTCAAGGAAGAATTTGGAAGTGGGTTGAACAGCCTGCCAGCACACCTCGGCTCCGGCGCCTATCCGTCATACCTTATAGTTATGCCCGGAGATGTGCTTGCAGCACTGTACGGCAAGCACGGGGCACGCCTTCTCGAACAAAACGTGCGCTCTTTCCTCCAGGCACGCGGCAAAGTGAACAAAGGTATCCGCACGACGGTACTAAACGAACCAGGGATGTTCTTTGCCTATAACAATGGCATCACGGCCACAGCTCAGGAGGTAGAGGTAGAGCAAGGCGACGAAGGACTGGAAATCGTTCGCATCAAGGACCTTCAGATCGTCAATGGAGGACAGACCACGGCCTCGCTCTTTCATACCAAGAGACGTGACAAGGCAGCATTGGATGGTGTGTTCGTTCAGATGAAGCTCTCGGTCATCAGTCCGGAAGACAGTGAGATCGTTGTTCCGAGAATTTCGGAGTACGCCAATACTCAGAACCGCGTGAACGCAGCCGACTTTTTTTCCAACCACCCCTTCCATGTTCGGATGGAAGAATTCTCACGGCGCATCTGGGCACCGGCTCATAGTGGCGCCATGCGTGAAACCAAGTGGTTCTATGAGAGAGCCAGGGGGCAGTACGCTGACGCACAGTCCAAGTTGTCGCCGGGCGAGCAAAAGCGCTTCAAGGCTGAGTATCCGAAACCGCAAATGTTCACCAAGACTGACATCGCAAAGTTTGAAAATGTCTGGGACGATCATCCCAAGTGGGTCAACCTCGGCGCCCAGAAGAACTTCGCGCGCTATGCCGCTCGTATAGGCAGAACCTGGACGAAAAACCAAGACAGCTTCAACGAACTCTACTTTCGACGCGCAATAGCCCGAGCGATCATTTTCAGGTGGACCGAGAAGATGGTCTCGGGCGAACCGTGGTACAATGGCGGTTACCGGGCCAACATCGTTGCCTATGCCATCGCGACGATCAACGAGCTATGCAAGCGGGCTGACAAGGTTGTCGACTTTCAGATGTGCTGGAACACTCAGGCGGTTTACGAGGAACTTGCAGAGGCTTTGCGCAAGGCCGCGAAGTTCGTGAACGATGACATATCGCAACCGCCTCAGGGGATTTCGAACATATCTGAATGGTGCAAGAAGGATTCCTGCTGGGATCGGATTCAAGGAAAAATTGACCAGCTGGAAAAAGACATCAGCTCAAGTTTCTTCAAAACCCTTGTCGGCATTGATGAACAAAAAGCCGAGCAGAAGCAGGCAAAGAAAACGCAACAGATCGATGACGGCATCGACGCCCAACGGAAAGTGCTCGAAGTTCCAGCCCAGAAGTGGAGCAAAATAAAACAAGTGGGAATCGAGAAGCGATTTCTCTCCGAAAAAGAGGTGGGCATCATAAAAGTTGCCGAGCAGATTCCTCAAAAAATTCCATCCGAGAAACAGAGTGAAGTACTTGTTGGAGTTCTCGAAAAAGCTCAAGCGGAAGGGTTACTATGAGTCTGTGGAATGGCTAAGTGCCCTGAGCCCCTTAATCGCCTCCAACTCTCTGTAGATTCCGTCCAGCTTAAGGACGGATAAACGAAGACGACTGTCTCCTGCGAACAGGACATTGGCAGGATCGTGGAGCACAAGGCGGGCGTGAACGCGCAGGCGCTTTGAAGTACTTGCCACGATTGTGGGTCGTTCTTTGTCAGGTGTGAGGATGGCGCGTAAACTGGACGCCTGATCAGGCGGCATTGCCAGCCCGATATGAAAGTCTCGAACACCTATTGTGATCGACTGCGATCCGAGAAGTGATCGCAAAACCAGTACTTATGAAGGTAATTCGGGAAGCTTTGAGCACCGACATGTCAGTTTTTGCTCTCATGAGTTAGTCTGCGGCCTATCTCCGAAATTTTCTGAAGACTTGTGTGTACCTCTAAAGGTTGATTTGCGCTGACTCAGTCATTTCTCGCCTCCAAGATGAAGTCACTTTCCCTAGTGGCAAGCAGTCGCCGCAGCGCCAAATCTGAAACATACATCACACCTCCGTGATTCGCCTTAAGGTAATAAAATTTTTGACTCGCGTCAGGTCACCTGTGGGAATGTCAACTAGGAAGCAAGAAAATGTGCCGCAGCTAGCGTGAAACGCAGGAAAATTTTTGGTTTGAGGTAATACGAGGCACCAGCGGTACATCCGGGAACATCAACTCAGGGTTGGGTTAGGCTTCTGATTTAAAAGGAAAAAAATTCTTGACCCTTGTTCTAAATACCGGATGAAGGGGCCCAGACAGATCCGAGCCAGAACTTGAACCGAGGTCTGCTAACCTAGCGTAAATGAAACGAAAGAGATCGAAGAATGAAAGATAGCTACTTGGTACAACCTTGTCGCAGAGAACTTTGGGCAGCATTCGATCATTTGATGAACACCGCTAAACAGCAGTCCAGCTCATCATTTGTTGCCAGAGACTTGCTCGTATACTCGCATTGCAGGGATAGCTTCGACATCGGTGGAACTTTCAAGTTCGACGGCCCAAATCGAGTAGCAGCGATTGCCGTCCTATTGCACACCATCAACGGCGGAGATGATCAGGAGTTCGGCAACTATTTGAAACATAATGATTTAACAGAGCTACCGTGGTTAAAGGATCGCGTTTGGGTCACTTGGTAGGACCTCGTTGTTTCGGAGTTCAGCCAGCAAGGCACGCCGACTGACGCGATTCTGGAACATGTCCCGAGCAGAAGCAGAACCTGAGCCGGTGGCTGCCTACAGCGACAAACAAAAATAAGAAAATGGAGCGCATATTGAATACACAGTTCCTATTGATGGCCAGATATGAGGGCGCAGCGATGATACCGGCGGATACGGTTCGCAAGGACTTTTTCCCCAACCTGACCCACCGGATTTTTCTCCGCAAGATCGCGGATGGTGACATCAAACTACCGTTGGTTCAGATGGAGGCGAGTCAGAAGAGTGCCAAGGGGGTCGATATTCGAGACCTTGCTTCCTACTATGACGAACGGCGAGACCAAGCCCGCCGCGAGTTCGAAAAGCTTCATGATTGAAGTCATCAATTTACGAAGGCTTGCAGGTAAAAACGTTTTGCACACGGTACATTCTTTGCCGGCGATAGATCGCTGCTACGTTACGGCTTCAATCCATTTCCAGTTTTCGTACTTGTCGCCGGTCTGGCGTACATGCGTGTAACGCTCAAGGCTCTTCCATGCCTTGTGTCCGGTCACAGCGGCGAGTTGAGGCACTGTCAGCCCCATTTCAGCTAAACGGCTAGTACCTTCGTGGCGCAGGTCATGAAAGTGTAGGTCATCTATGCCGAGGAACTTGCATGCCTCCGTAAACCGGCGACTGACCGTGTCCGAGTTGAATGGAAAAATCCGGTTCTGTTCTCGTGGCATGGCATCGATAATGGCGCGGCATGGGGCAGGTAGCTCCACCCATGTATCCAATCCGCGTTTCTCGCCCGGATTCTTCATCTTACGAACGAGGACTCTCTTGTGCTCAGGTTCGTAGTCGTTCCATGTGATCCGGCAAATCTCGGCCTGGCGGCGAGTGCTGAAAATCGCGAACGCGGTTACGATGTGCATGGGCATCGTGCGGGAATCTGCCTCCGTTGCCCGCTGAAAGTGAGTCATGAGCTTGTCCAGTTCTTCTGGCGAGGGGCGGCGTGTCCGTTCTTCAGGTTTACTGACAAATCCCATGGTCAAGCACACCTTTTGGGCGTCCTGCATAGCCAGCGAATTCAAAGGATAGCCCCAAAGGGGGCGAGCAGTCGAAAAGACGCCTGAAAGGTGTGAAAGGTAGTTTAGCGCTGTCGCCGGGGAATTCAGGCCGGGGCGCTTGTGCAGTTCTTTGACGAAGGCGACGATATGGTGGGACTGGATTTTGTCACAAGACATATTTGAGATATCGTATTCTTCCCTAATCGTTCTTAGTACTTGCGCCTTAGTCTTACCGATTTCTCGCATTGACTCCGCAATGTATTTGTCGATGGCGTCTCCAAGAGTAACTATCTTGTCTTTTCTCTTCTTAACTTCTCTCCCTGCCGCAATATCTGCATCGATTTCGGCCTCGCGTTTTTTTGCCCAAGCCGCCACTAGCTTCTGCTTTGCATCGGTCTTGGTTTCCTGATACCTCTCACCGTCAATCTTGCGAGTGATGATTGCTGTGTAGCTGGTTTTGCCGCTTTTCAGTGGGCGTGCTCGGATCGTTGCCAAGTCGTATGACTCCGTTGGTCTTAGTATGACTCTGAGACATACAAGCTGCCAAAATAAGTGTAAATGGCCCAGAATAGACTGAAATGTTGTTAAGTCAGTATGATAAATAATCCAACAAAAACAAATATATCATCATCGGCCCGTTTATCTGTCGCGCCGATGATGGATTGGACCGACCGTCATTGCCGGTATCTGCATCGGCTGCTGAGTGAGCAAACGCTGCTTTACACCGAGATGGTCACCGCGCCCGCGCTGGTGCGTGGCGGGGCGTTGCATCTGTTGGATTACAGCCCACAGGAGCATCCCGTTGCATTGCAGCTTGGCGGCTCGGACCCCGAGGAACTGGCGCAGGCGGCCCGGCTTGGGGCCGAGGCCGGCTATGATGAGATCAACCTGAATTGCGGCTGCCCCTCGGACCGGGTGCAATCGGGTACCTTTGGGGCTGTGTTGATGAAAGACCCCGCGCGCGTCGCCGATTGTGTGGCCGCCATGCGTGAGGCCGTCTCGGTCGACGTAACCGTCAAATGCCGGATCGGTGTGGATGAGCAGGAACCGCGCGACGTGCTGCCCGACTTTCTGGACAAGATACGGCAGGCGGGATGCCGACGGGTGACGATCCACGCGCGCAAGGCGTGGCTGCAGGGGCTCAGCCCGAAAGAGAACCGCGATATCCCACCGCTGGACTATGATCTCGTACATCAGATGAAGGCCGACTTTGCGGATATTCACATCTCGATCAATGGCGGCATTACCTCGTTGGACGAGGCGCAGACGCACCTGGAGGCCGGGTTGGACGGGGTGATGATCGGGCGGGCGGCCTATCACCAGCCCTCGGATATTCTGTCCGAAGCGGATATGCGGATTTACCAGAGTGGCAGCGCTCGGGACCCGATCGAGGTGGCCCGGCAAATGGTGCCCTATATCGAGCAGCACCTTGTCAACGGTGGTCGTTTACACCAGATCACGCGGCATATGCTCGGCCTCTTTGCCGGTCGCCCCGGCGCGCGGGCCTGGCGGCGCGCGCTGTCGGAAGGGGCGGTGCGGGATGGGGCAGGGCCCGAGGTGATGCTGAAGGCGCTCGATCACGTGGCGCCTCTGGCCGAGGTTTGAGCGAATGAAACCCGGTCTCTGACCGGTTTGGGGGGAAGATGCCCGAGACGATGTTGCTGGCCCAGATGCTGGGTCTTTTGCTTGCAATTGGCGCACTTGCAGGCGTTCTGGCGGGGCTTCTTGGTGTTGGCGGCGGTATCGTGCTTGTGCCTGCGTTTTTCTATGCGTTCCAAACCCTTGGGTATGGCGGGTCGCAGTTGATGCAGCTGTGTCTGGCAACCTCGTTGGCGACGATCATCGTGACCTCGATACGGTCGGTGCTGGCCCACAACAAGAAGGGTGCCGTGGATTGGCAAGTCCTGCGCGGATGGGGGCCGGGTATCGTCGTTGGGGCGATTATCGGCGTTCTGGTTGCCTCAGCGCTGCGGACAGAGGCCTTGCAGGCCTTGTTCGGCGTTTTGGGCATGGTGATTGGCGCGTATCTTGGTTTTGGCCGCTCGGACTGGCGCTTGGGGGATGCGATGCCCAAGGGGATCAAACGTGCGGTTCTGTCCCCATCCGTAGGCTTCCTGTCGGTGCTGATGGGGATCGGAGGCGGTAGTTTCGGCGTCCCCCTAATGAGCCTCTACAACACGCCCATCCACCGCGCCGTGGCAACGGCTGCAGGGTTCGGAGTGATCATCGCGGTGCCGTCCGTTCTGGGTTTTCTGTTTCTGGAGATTGCCCCTGAACACCGGCCGCCTTTGACGGTTGGGGCCGTGAACCTTGTGGCCTTCGGGCTTGTGGTCGCCATGACGATGATCACTGCCCCCTGGGGTGTAAAGCTGGCCCATGCGATGGACCCGAAGCCGCTTAGACGGGTGTTTGCGCTGTTTCTGACACTGGTTGCCTTGAACATGCTGCGGAAGGCGTTGGGATGGTAGAGGATTTCTGGGCGAAGGGTTGGGTCAAGTTTCCATTCGATCCGGTTCTGGCAGAATGGGTCGAACAGGTCCTACCTGCCGCGCAGCAATCGGTCACGTCCCCTGAACATGCTGAATGGCTGGATTGTGAGGGCACGTGGTTCATTGGCGTCGATGCTTTGCCCAATGATGAAATGGGGCGGGTTGGGTCGTCGAAACCGCTGTCCGGGATGGCTATGGATTTCATCTCCGCAAATCTGGCCAGATTGCCACTGCATCCCGGTCAAGTGTCGATTATCTATCCGGGGTATCCTCGTCCTCGGAAGGGCGAAAGCGAGGCCGCCGGGCGCTATAGGCGCAATCGCGACGCGGCGCATGTGGACGGGTTGCGACCTATGGGTCCGGATCGCCGTCGACGCGTGGATGAACCGCATGCGTGGATTCTGGGCATTCCCCTGTCGGATGCCAGCCCCGATGCCTCGCCCATGGTGCTGTGGGAGGGCAGCCATATCCCTATGGGCAAGGCTTTCAGAGCGGCGTTTGCGGATCAGTCCCAGACCGAGCTGAGTCAAGTTGACATAACCGACATCTATCAGGCGACCCGCCGCGAGGTGTTCGAGACCTGCCCAAGGATCGAATTGCCTGCCAAACCCGGAGAGGCCTATGTGCTGCACCGCCATTGCCTGCACGGGGTCGCGCCATGGCCGGATAGGGCGACGGCCGGGCCGGATGGCCGGATGATCGCGTATTTTCGCCCTGAATGTGCCAACGGCGTCGCAGAATGGATCGAAACAGGCTGAATTCTCAGATGGGCAGCAATTGGCCCCGTGTTTTCAGACTGACCGCGTCGGCCTCTGCCAATCCGGATGCCGCAATCTGCCGGTTTTAGGGTTTAAGAGTGCAATATCGTGTTGCTGAACCGACAAGGATACAAGATTACCTTGCGTCAGAGTTATTGATTGCTCAGTCAAATAATATACAACTGAGGGCGTTTTATCGTCGTTCCGGCTGAATACTCTTTGGCCAGACAGTGCCGCTGCGGGTCGCCACTCACTCACGGAATTGACTTTCGCCTTGCACTTTTAGGGGCGGGCGTCCGATCCGCAGCAGGCACATTTTGGGGTGGTCCTCCATGCCTCTCAAAGGTTCTAGATCGTCGATTTCAAACTTGCGCGTTCAGGCGCAGCCCGTGATCGTGCGACAGCACGATGGAAAGCCCGTCAAACATCCAAGAACCAGCTGGTCCGAATGTGCTGAGCCGTTCAGGGATGAGCTTGCGGCCGGTCATGAGGCAGGCGCAGCAAGGCAGAGCGTGAATGCAGCCTGATGGGCCGATCGATCAGCCTTTCAGCCGGGCCGAACGTCCGCCACGCCGTTTGGCGAGGCGCGGTTTGCGGGTGGGCAGCGCCTCCATGATCTCGGCGCGTTCGCTGCTGTCCATACGGGACCAGCGCGCGATCTCATCAAGGGTGCGATAACAGCCGGTGCAAATCTGTTCTGTCGGGTGAACAACACAGATTCTGACACAGGGGCTTTCGACCTCGTCGCGCTGCCAAACCATGTTCGTCATTCGTCGTCTCCGACCCGTTACAAAAAGCGCAGTCTGTCCAGCGCTCCTTGCAAGATATACCCGGCGGCGACGTGATCAATAACCTGTCCGCGACGTTTTCGT
This sequence comes from Ruegeria sp. YTSC192, assembly GCF_059609705.1. Classification (NCBI taxonomy): domain Bacteria; kingdom Pseudomonadati; phylum Pseudomonadota; class Alphaproteobacteria; order Rhodobacterales; family Roseobacteraceae; genus Ruegeria; species Ruegeria sp. YTSC192. The sequence continues at coordinate 296,914 of NZ_JBXWMG010000002.1, read as the reverse complement.
GTCGTATCCGCCTCCAACAGTGCCTTTTCTGCCGCAACTGTGCTTAGACGTTCGTCCCAAAAGCCGATGGAGCAGTCGGTCAGGCGGGTCATGTTTCGGGCAAAGGCGCGTGTAGATTGGCAGCGCGGCCCCTCAGATCCGTCCATGTTTTTCGGCAGCCCGAGGATGATGCCGCCAATCTCGCGATCCTTGATCAGCTCAAGCAAGCGTGCGGAATCGAGGGTGAATTTCTTTCGGCGCACGGTCTCCAGAGGGCTGGCCACCCCGCGCATCCGGTCCGAGACCGCCACGCCAATGGTCTTTTCACCCAAATCCAACCCCATCAGCGCCGTCATGGGCGACAGGGTCGCGGCAAAATCTTCAAGATCGTCGTGGATCATTGGGCAATTCCAGCTTGCAGTGCGGCAGCGTCGATCATCTCAAGCGCCTCGGGGTTGTCGGCAAAGACAGTCTCGGCCTCATTGCGGATGTCGATCGCGCGCTGGGCCTGACCCAATACGCCAAGCGCTGCGATCAGGCGCGCCCAGTCTTGAGGCGCGCCGCCCTCGGTCGCCAGACGATCAGACAGACCGTCGACCATGCCCTGTATCATCTCTTGCCGTTCTTCCGGGGTCAGCTCGGCCGCAGCGGCGACATCGTCCTGACTTGGACCGGGCTGGCCCAATGTGCTGGGATCGGGGCCGTTGAAGACGCCCGCGCGGAAGGCAAGCTCGTCCAGTTGGGCGCGAATGGCATCGGCCCAGGGTGCGCCTGCCGGCGCGTTCTGCGCGGCCTCGATCCAGACGCGATAGGCAAGGTCGGGGCGCCCGATCTGAGCCAGCATCTGCCCCCAATAGTAACGTGCCGGACCGTGCCGGGGATCGCGCTCTAACGCGGCGGCCAGCGCCTGTTCGGCCTCGGGTGAGACATAGCCACCTGCCGCAAGGATCATCTTTTCGGCCAGATCCGAGTAATCATTGGCAGTTGCGGCCTGACCCGAAAGCTCAACAACGCGCAGCTGCGCGGCATAGGCAGCCTTGAAATTTCCTGCGTTGGCTTCGTGTTGTGTCAGCAGGATATGTCCTTGCAGGTCATTCGGTCGGGCCGCAACCGTGTCTCGCAGTTGCTGCAGCAGCGTTGCGTAGCTTTCTTCAAGCTGTCGTGGCTGTGGCTGGGTGGCGAGGGCTTCGGCGTCTACTTGCGCCGGTCGGTTCGTGCGAACCTCCTCGGCCAGTGCCAGCCGTGCGGTCAGGGGTTGGTCGGGCAGGCCGACGGCACCGGTTCGACTATACATCGCCAGCGCGCCGCCGATCACGACCAGCATTACGATCGCGATGGTGGCGACGGAAATCGCGCGCGATGGGCCGGATGCAGACCGGTCGCCTTGCATCTGTGCATCCGCTGCCAGAATGCGACGCGAAACCTCGGTGCGGACCCTTTCGGCATCGGCTTCGCCGATAACTCCCCGGGCCAGATCGCGGTCAACGCTGGTCAGTTGCTCGCGGTAGACGCGCAGATCGTAGGCTGCGGTTGGTTCGTCCGCGCGACGGCCAAGCAAAAGCGTGTAGCTGAGGAACCCAGCGACAAGCAGTGCGATCAGACATGAAATGACCCAGAACGTCATGCTCTCTCCTGAATTTCCGTCCTGACTTAGACCTGCGGGCGGCCTAAAAAAAGGGACAAATGGCCGCGAATGTTCTACATGTCGCAATAGTGCTATATTGCGACGTTGACCGGCGTGGGTATACCCGGTCGAAACGGCATACATGCGCCAATCACCGAACCGGATGGATTCGCTTATGAAACACTATTCAGCCTTTGCTGTCGCGCGCGAAGCGTTGCGCTATCACACCGGATGGGAGCGCGCCTGGCGCTCGCCCGAGCCAAAGAAAAAATACGACGTCATCATCGTCGGTGCCGGGGGGCATGGTCTGGCGACCGCCTATTACCTGGGAAAGAATTACGGCATCCAGAATGTCGCCATCATCGAAAAAGGATGGCTGGGCGGCGGGAACACGGGCCGGAACACGACCATCATCCGGTCGAACTACCTGCAGGATCCTTCGGCGGCGCTCTATGAAAAGGCGCGGGGCCTCTATGAGGACCTGAGCCAGGATCTGAACTACAATATCATGTTCAGCCCGCGCGGCGTGATCATGCTGGCGCAGACGCAGCACGAGATTCGCGGCTATCAGCGCACGGCGCATGCCAACGCACTGCAAGGCGTGAAAACCGAGTGGATCGGGCCCGAACGCGTGAAAGAGCTGGTACCGATCATCAATCTGGACGGTCCGCGCTATCCGGTTCTGGGTGGCCTTTGGCAGGAACGCGGCGGCACCGCGCGTCACGATGCCGTGGCATGGGGCTATGCGCGCGCCTGTTCGGCGATGGGCATGGATATCATTCAGAAATGCGAAGTCACCGGCGTGCGCCAGGACAACGGCCGCGTTGTCGGTGTTGATACCACCAAGGGCGCGATCGATTGTGATAAGCTGGGGGTCGTGGTTGCGGGTCATTCCGGTCAGCTGGCCGAGATGGCGGGCTTCCGCCTGCCATTGGAAGCCGTTGCCTTGCAGGCTCTGGTGTCCGAGCCGATCAAACCCTGCATGGATGTGGTCGTGATGGCCAACACCGTGCACGGCTACATGTCGCAATCCGACAAGGGCGAGATGGTGATCGGCGGCGGTACCGACGGGTTCAACAACTTCACCCAGCGCGGCAGCTTCCACCATATCGAAGAAACCGTACGGGCATTGGTCGAAACCTTCCCGATGATCTCGCGCCTGAAAATGCTGCGTCAGTGGGGCGGGATTGTGGATATGACCGGCGACCGGTCTCCGATTCTGTCGAAAACGCCGCTGCAGGGCTGTTTCATCAACGCAGGTTGGGGCACCGGCGGCTTCAAGGCCATTCCGGGCTCGGGCTGGGGTATGGCACAGCTGATGGCCACAGGTCATTCACCGCTGACCGAGGCATTCTCGCTGGACCGCTTCCGCGAGGGCCGCTTCATCGACGAAAGCGTCGCCGCCGGGGTGGCGCACTAAGGGCTCTGCCCGAGGTGCCCACAATACAGAATTCTGGTCGGCCCAAGTGCCGACCGACCGACAAAAGGATGACCATATGCTGATCCTGAATTGCCCCTATTGCGGCGTGGACGCAGAAGAAACCGAACTGGCGGCTGGTGGCGAAGCGCACCTGAAGCGCTTTGGCCCCGGCTCGTCGGATGACGAATTCCACGACTACCTGTTCATGCGCGAAAACCCCAAGGGCGTTCATTTCGAACGCTGGCGCCATGCCAATGGCTGCGGCAAGTGGTTCCACGCCGCGCGCTGCACACAAACGCTCGAAGTCTTCGGCACCTACACCGCCCAGACCTCAGAGCCACCGCAAGAGATCAAGGACGCCATCACCGCCAGGCGTCCCGGCTGGACATGGAGAGAACTCTCCTGATGCTTCATCTTTTCGAAAATACTCCCGCCGGAGGCTCCGACGCCTCCACCTGCGAAAGGTCCGCAACATGAGCACCCGTCTCGCAAATCAAGGCCGGCTGATTGACCGGTCGAAACAGGTTACCTTTACCTTCAACGGCACCTCGATGCAGGGCTATGAAGGTGACACGCTTGCATCCGCCCTGCTGGCCAATGACCAGATGATGATGGGCCGGTCGTTCAAGTATCACCGTCCGCGTGGCGTCGTCGCCAGTGGCGCGGAAGAGCCGAACGCTCTGGTCGGTCTGGGCGAAGGCAACCGGTTTGAACCGAACCAGCGCGCCACCACGACCGAGCTGTTCAACGGCCTGACATCCGTGTCCCAGAACCACTGGCCGAACCTCGAGTTCGACATCGGGTCGATCAACACCCATCTGTCGCGCTTTCTGCCGGCTGGCTTCTATTACAAGATGTTCATCCATCCGAAGCCATTCTGGAAACACGTTTACGAACCGTTCATCCGTCAGTCCGCCGGTCTGGGCAAAGCGCCCGACAAGGACAACCGTGACGCAGACACCTACGAGCATTTCTACCACTTCACTGATGTACTGGTGATCGGTGGCGGTGTTGCCGGTCTTCAGGCAGCCAAAGCGGCTGCCGCATCCGGTGCCAAGGTCATGCTGATCGAGCAGACCGCACATTGGGGTGGTCGTGCTCCGGTTGATGGCGGCACCATCGACGGTGAGCCTGTGGATAAGTTCGTGGAACAATTGGTTTCCGAACTCGAAACAATGGACAACGTCACCCTGCGCAATCGCTGCATGGGGGCAGGGGTCTATGATCACGGCTACGTATTGGGTTACGAGCGCCTGACAGACCATACTCCGGGCGTGCAAGGTCCGCGTCACCGCCTGTGGCGCATCCGCGCCAAACAGGTCGTGACAGCCACCGGCGCGATTGAGCGTCCGCTGTCTTTCGCGGGCAACGATGTTCCGGGCGTGATGCTGGCCTCGGCCATGCGGGATTATGTGGTGAACTGGGGCGTGACCCCCGGCGACCGCGTGATCGTTGCGACCAACAACGACGATGCCTATCGCACCGCGATTACCCTCAAGAAAGCCGGTGTGGATGTTCTGCGCGTGGTTGATGCCCGCGCAAGCGCCGGACCTCTGGCTGAAGAGGCGCGTCAGCTGGGCATCCGTGTCGATCCCGGCAAGGCGGTTGCCAAGGTCAAGGGCGGCAAGCGCGTCAAAAAAGTTGCGCTGTGCAACCAGGACGGCATCGGCGGTGCGCGGGAAGAGGTCGAATGTGATGCAGTGGCCATGTCGGGCGGCTGGTCTCCGGTCGTGCACATGTGGTCGCATTGCGGTGGTAAGCTGATCTGGGACGAAGCAAACGCCCATTTCCGCCCCGACCCCGAGCGTCCTCCGCTGGGTGTCAATGGCGAAGGCTTTGTGGTCGCAGCAGGCTCGTCAAACGGTCCGCTGGCGCTGGGTGACGTTTTGGTGGATGCGCAAACCGCAGGCGAGGCCGCGGCCAATGGCGCCGGGTTCACGCCGAAGACTGCAGAAGCGCCCAAGGGCGAAACGACATCAGAGGCTCCGATGGCTGCTGTCTGGCTGATGCCTGCCAATGCCGACATCCAGCTGCGCATGAAATCGTGGCTGGACTTCCAGAACGACGTGAAGGTCTCGGACGTTCAGCTGGCGGCGCGCGAAGGTTACGAAAGCGTCGAACATACCAAGCGCTATACCACGCTGGGTATGGCGACCGATCAGGGTAAGTTGAGCAACATCAACGGCTTGGCGATCCTTGCTGATGCGCTGGATTCAGAGATCCCAAAGGTCGGCACCACCACATTCCGTCCGCCCTATACGCCCATCTCGATGGCGTCGATTGGCGGTGAGGCACGTGGTGAGGTGTTCCAACCGATCCGTCAGACTCCGATGCATAACTGGCACGACCAGAACGGAGCAGACTGGGAGCCGGTCGGCCACTGGCGCCGGACCTATGCCTATGTCCGTCCCGGTGAATCCGTGCATGACGCGGTCAATCGTGAGGTGAAGAACACCCGCGAAAACCTCGGCCTGCTGGATGCCTCGACATTGGGTAAACTGATCGTCAAAGGCCCCAATGCGGGCAAGTTCCTGGACATGATGTATACCAACATGATGTCTACGCTGAAGGTCGGCAAATGCCGCTATGGCCTGATGTGTTCCGAGAACGGCTTCCTGATCGATGACGGTGTTGTTGCCCGCATCGACGAGGACACATGGCTGTGCCACACCACCACCGGCGGGGCCGAACGTATCCATGGTCATATGGAAGAGTGGCTGCAGACCGAATGGTGGGACTGGAAAGTCTACGTCGCCAACGTGACTGAGCAATACGCGCAAGTCGCCGTGGTTGGCCCCAACGCCCGCAAGGTGCTGGAGAAGCTCGGTGGCATGGATGTTAGCCGCGAAGCGCTGCCGTTCATGGAATGGCGTGATGGCAAGATTGGCGGTTTCGATTGCCGCGCCTATCGCATTTCATTCTCGGGTGAGCTGTCCTATGAAATTGCCGTACCTGCGTCGCAGGGTCAGGCGTTCTGGGATGCGCTGTATGACGCGGGCAAAGAGTTCGGCGTGATGCCTTACGGCACCGAATGTCTGCACATTCTGCGGGCCGAGAAGGGCTTTATCATGATCGGCGACGAGACCGACGGCACCGTGATCCCGCAGGATCTGGGGCTGCACTGGGCGCTGTCGAAGAAGAAAGAGGATTATCTTGGCAAACGTGCTCATTCGCGCAGTCACATGGCCGATCCTGAACGTTGGAAACTGGTCGGTCTTGAGACTGTGGATGGATCGGTTCTGCCGGACGGTGCCTATGCGGTGGGCGAAGGCGTAAATGCCAACGGTCAGCGCAACATGATCGGGCGCGTCACCTCGACCTACTACTCGGCCAATCTGGGCAAAGGCATCGCCATGGGTCTGATCAAGCACGGACCGGACCGCATGGGCGAGATTGTCGAGTTCCCGGGAACCGATGGCAAAACCTACAAAGCCAAGATCGTCGATCCGATCTTCTTCGACAAGGACGGGGAGAAGCAGAATGTCTGAACCCATCAGCGCACTCAATCACGTCAGCTATGACGGTATCGCTAAGATCGCGGAATGCGGCCTTCAGGGCATGATCACCCTGCGGGGGGATCTGTCAGATAAGGTGCTGGCCAAGGCCGTCAAGGACGCCACCGGGCAGAAGATCCCGGCTCAGCGCGAGGCGCTGGTCAAAGGTGACACCGGTGTGTGCTGGATGTCACCCGATGAACTGCTGGTGATGGTGCCTTATGCCGAGGTCGAGGCCAAACTGGCCGCGATGACCAACGCGCTGAGCGGCACGCATGCTTTGGCCGTCAATGTCTCGGATGCCCGCGCGGTGTTCAGCATCTCGGGCGCCAGCGCGCGCGAGGTTTTGGGCAAGCTTGCTCCGATCGATCTGTCGCATGATGCGTTTCAACCCGGCCAGATCCGCCGCTCGCGCCTGGCGCAGGTGGCCGGTGCCTTCTGGATGGATGACGCCCAGACCTTCCGCGTCGTCTGCTTCCGTTCGGCTGCGGATTACGTCTTCAAACTGCTCAAGGTTGCGGCGCAACCGGGCAGTGAGGTCGGAGTTTACTAAAGAATCGGGCGATTTTCCACGGTTCTCCGTTTGTATCCTGTCTGCAGATCATTGAAAAGTTAAAGAGATTCGGGTTGTACCTCGGATCTCTTTCTTGTTTCATGCGCGCAAACAGGAGTTGAATAATGTTTAAATTTTCATCACTTATTTGCGCTGGACTTGTTGCCTTTTCGGGCGCCGCAAAGGCCTCTGAAACGATCTATGATTGTTCTCCTAACAATATAGAAGCTCATCTCGGTTGGATCGCCGAACGTGTGATCGTGATCGTGGACGAAGATGAGAAAACAGCGTTCGTTTTGGACGGTTACATCCAGCGTGCGTATGATGAGCCCATACCTGCGAGCTATTCTAAACTAAACAATGGCAACATTAGGATTAAATGGAAAATCTCGGGTATCCCCGCACGCTCCGCCGCGACAACCCTCGCATCTTGGAGCGCGACCATCGATCCAAAGAAAGCGCAGATGCGGATCAGTGCGACTGTGCACGGATATGATAACCGGCCCAGCGGTCACGGAAAGTGCGAGATCAGCAGCCGCTAGTGCTGCACTCCGCTGATTTACCAGTATTGCGGTCAAAGGACTTATACTGGCGGTTTTTCTAGTCCGTTTTTGCTTCGAGCGACTGCGGGCTCCCAACAAGGGGTCCCGTTTCCGTATTTTGCAGTTGCTCGCCTTCTGACGACCTCTCAGACGTGCAATAGAATGGTTTGATAGCGGCTCAACGCGTCCGGTGTCACAAGCGTTTCCTTCTTGATCGGTCGGTTGTGTTCGTCGCGGATTTGCCCGTAGAACTTCAAGCTTTCCAAAAGACCCGCCACGCGGGATTGACGGTCAGTGTCACTCAGAAGCGGCGCATGCAAGGACAGAAACAGTGCGGGGCGTTTCTGTTTCAGCCAGTCCAGAAGCGTCGGCAGAACAAAGAACTCGGCCCCTTCGATATCCATTTTTACCAGCGAGACCGCCGACAGATCGTTTGCCGCCTCAAACTGATCCCATGCGATTGTCAAAGCATCCGTCCCATGCGCCGCGTCATGCAAAAGGGAGCTGGTGGAATCGCCCGGCTCTCCTCGGGTTGAGGCCATGCGGGCCACTCCGAACTGATCCGACAGAGCGACCCCGAAGGCCGAGACATTGCGGATATCGTTCAGGTCCAGGTTCCAGGCCAGGTGACGAAACGCGGTCGGGTCGGGTTCAAAGCAAAACACTTGGCGGGCTTTGCGCGCACCATAAAGGACAGTCGGCCCGATCCACGCGCCGATATCCAGATAGTCGTTTTCCGGGGACAGGAACTGATCGAGAACGGCGAAGGTCTCAGGCTCCCAATCTCCGGCCGAGGCTTTGCGCCAGAATTTGGAATGGTAGGGATCGAGGCGAAAGGCCTGACCATTCAGGTTCCCCGCATAGTATCCGCGGGCGCGGTAAAACATCTTGCGCGCCTGTGTCAGCATCGCGGACCTCCGGGTTTTATTGTCTCGCCCCTTGACCTGCGGCGGTTGCCAAAGCATTTAACCGTTGGGAACCGCAACTTTTATTTTACAGGGGGCCGACATGGCTTTTGAACTTCCTGATCTTCCTTATGCACATGACGCGCTGGCAGCCAAGGGCATGTCCGCCGAAACGCTGGAATATCACCACGATCTGCACCACAAAGCCTATGTCGACAACGGCAACAAGCTGATCGCCGGCACCGAGTGGGACGGCAAGTCGCTGGAAGAGATCATCGTAGGCACCTACGACGCAAACGCCGTTGCGCAGAACGGTATCTTCAACAACATCAGCCAGCTGTGGAACCACAACCAGTTCTGGGAGATGATGGGGCCGGACGGCAACGCCATGCCCGGTGAGCTGGAAAAAGCGCTGACCGAGAGCTTCGGCTCGGTTGACGAATTCAAGTCGCAGTTCAGCGCGGCTGGCGCCGGTCAGTTCGGCTCGGGCTGGGCATGGTTGGTCAAGAACGCGGACGGCTCGCTGGCCGTGACCAAAACCGAAAACGGCGTGAACCCGCTGTGCTTTGGTCAGACTGCTCTGCTGGGTTGCGACGTGTGGGAGCACTCCTACTACATCGACTTCCGCAACAAGCGTCCGGCTTACCTGTCGAACTTCCTCGATAATCTGGTGAACTGGGAAAACGTCGCATCGCGCATGTGATCTGAGTGTCCCGTTTGGGGCCAAGGGCCTGCTGGCGGAGACGCTGGCAGGTCTTTTTCGTTTGGGGTGACGCGGATGGTCAATCCGCGCTGGAAGCCTTGCGAGGCCGCGTCAACCGTGACAGTCCTGCTGTAGCCATCTGGCAAACCGCACTTTTGACGATTGGACCCCAAGCTTGCGTGGAAACCATTTCTTCGATCACGTGATCCTTCTGGCGGGTGTTGTCTTGATGTGCGGGCCGGTCGGCCTGTTGCTTTGGCAGTTGCTCACGGCCCTCGATCTGCCCGAACTTTGGGCCTTGGTTCAGCGGGTCTGGCAGGGCGGCCTCAGCAGCGCTGGCATTGGGGCAGGGGCGATGATGTGGAATTCGCTGGTTCTGGCCTTGGGCGTTGCGATCTTGAAAAGCGTGATGTCGATGATGGCCGCCTATGCGCTGGTTTTCTTTCGACTGCCCTGTAGCGGATTGATCTACGGCGTGATCCTGATCGCGATGTTCTTTCCGATCGAAACCCGGATATTGCCGACCTTTGCCGTTGCCAGTGATCTTGGGCTGCTCAATACCTACGCCGGAATGATCCTGCCGATCACGGCCAGCGGGCTGGGCGTGCTGGTCTTCCGCCAATACATGCGCCAGATCCCTAATGAGGTGATAGAGGCCGCCCGGATGGACGGCGCCGGGCCGCTGCGTGTGTTGGTTGACATCATTGTGCCTCTGTCGCTGCCAATGATCGCGGCAGTGTTCGCGATCCTGTTTGTACTGGGGTGGAACCAATATGTCTGGCCGATCATGATCACCACCACCAGTCAGGACCATGACACTTTGGTGCGCGGCATGGCCTATTCGGGCTTTGGTGGCACGGCGGGTATGGTTCTGGCGCTTTTGGCGCTGCTGCCGCCGGCTGTGGTGGTGATCGGGCTGCAGCGATGGCTGATGCGGGGTTTGACTACAGGCATCCACTAGGTCCGCGATCTCCTCGAACATGAAGCGCAGGTGAAAACGCGCCGATGCGTCAAGTTTCGGTATGAGACGGGATTGTACCGGGTCCGCCAGTGCTTAAGTAAATATAGCGGAGGGAGAGAACCGCACCCATTGGAAGCACAGGCAAACATCGCGCCAGAACACTCTGGCCGCGACGCAAAGAATTTGTGCCCAATACAAGAGGGATAGCCATGGAAACCACTATGGGAGAGCATAATGGCTGCACTTGAACAGGGAACCTGGGTTGTTATCGCGGATGGGGAAAAGGCATTGTTCGTCGAGAACATCACCGATGCCGAAGACCCCAATCTGGTTGTCGTTTCGGTTGAGGAGCAAGTGGCCCAGGACCGCCCCACCGACAAGGCTGGGCGTCGGTCTGATCCGGGACCGAACCAGAAATCGGCGGTTGAGGAACCGGACTGGAAATCCCATGCGAAATCGCTGTTCGTGCAGGACCTTGCCAATCTTCTGAACCGCAAGGGTTTGAAAGGCAAATTCCACAGGCTTGTTCTAGTGGCCAGCCCCCATGTTCTGGGGCTGCTGCGGCGCAGGCTGCACAGTGAGGTTCTGGCCAAGGTCGTGGCCGAGGTGGACAAAACCCTGACCAACCATCCGCTTCACAAGGTCGAACAGGTGCTGAAACAGCGCCTTCGCCCTGCGCCACGTCTGGCTTGAATGAAAACGGGCGGCCTTGGCCGCCCACGTTTCTGCCTAGCGCAAAGCTGCGATGGCCGCGTCCGCATCCTCGACCCAGGTCACGAAACCTGACAGGGACTGGTCGGCAAAGCCCTGTTCGATCACCTGTTCCAGAAGGGCGCGGAGCTTGTCCCAGTAGCCCCCTACGTTCATCACCACAATCGGCTTGTCGTGCAGGCCCAGCTGCCGCCATGTCAGGGCCTCGAACAGCTCGTCCAGTGATCCCGGCCCTCCGGGCAGTACCACGACGGCATCGGCATTCATGATCATGACTTTCTTGCGCTCGTGCATCGTCTCGGTGATCACGTAATGCGTCAAATCGCTTTTGCCGACCTCGCGCTGGACCAGATGTACCGGGATGACGCCGAATGTCTCACCCCCGGCAGATTGCGTGGCGCGCGCAACTTCGCCCATCAGGCCCACATCTCCGGCCCCGTAAACCAGTCGCCAGCCCTCCTGCGCCAGTGCGGTTCCCAACTGCTTGGCGGCGTCAGAATAGGCTGGATTGGTGCCATTGCGTGACCCGCAATACACACAGACGGATTTCTGGGACATGACAGGTACGCTCCGGGCTTGTTTCAGACGTTTTGACCCCTGATAGCGAGATTGATAGGTTGGCTCAACTGTCCGCCGGAAAACGAGTCACTCACATCAGTTTCGCGGCGGAATGAAAGGGAAAGAATGAACGGCACATCGGAAGGCGGAAGCTCGGGCAGCTTCATCTGGGGGCTGCTTGTCGGCCTTGTAGCAATTCTTGGGGCCGGTGGTCTGTATTTGTCAGGTGTGTTTTCCAGCAGCCCGGAACCTGTGCAGGACCAGGTTGAGGTTGCAGCGGAGACCCCTGCGCCTGAGGCTGAACCCGAAGAAGAGGCCTCGCAAGACCTCGCACCCGCACCAGAAGAAGCGAGCGCTGAGGCTGAGGTTGAGGAACCCGTAGCCGAAGAACCCCAATCCCAGCCCGAAGAGGTCGCGGTCGAGGCTGAACCCGCGATGCCTCCGGCTTTGGACCAGATTTTCGTGTCGCCGGACGGCAGCGCATTGTTGTCGGGTGAGGCAGAGCCGGGCAGCGACATTGACGTGGTTCTGAACGGCGAGGTCGTGCATCAGTTTTCCGTCGATGAAACGGGCGAGTTCGCCGAGTTTGTTGCCGTTCCATTCAGTGATGATCCACGCGGCCTTGTTCTGCAATCGACGGATGGGGGTAAAACTGTTCAATCCGATGACTATCTGATCGCGGCCCTGCCGGAACCCACCCCCGAGAAACCAGCGCCTGTGGCCGAGGAAACGCCCTCGGGACTGGAAGTTGCTGAAGATCCCAAGCCTGAGGCGGAAGATGCGATTGTGGCATCCGTTGACCCGGAGCAGCCGTCAGAAACCGCAGACGCGGGTGAGGAAACCGAGGAAACCAGTACAGAAACTGCAGATGCCGGTGCCGAAAACCAAGACACTGATGCGGATACAAAAGAGGACGTCGTTGAGGCTGAACCGGCCCCGGAAGACGCAACCGAAACCCCTGCTGAAAATCAACAGGTTGCTATCCTGCGTTCAGGCGAGGATGGGGTAGAGCTGGTGCAATCCCCATCCGAAGAGAACTCTGCCCCCAAGCAGGTTGAGCTGGACACGATCGGCTATTCCGACACCGGGGATGTGCAACTGACGGGCCGTTTGAACGAAGGGTCTGCTGTACGGATTTATCTGAACAACCGTCTGGTGGCCGATGTTGTCCCGCAAGAAAATGGCAACTGGCGGGGAGACCTCGAAGGGATCGATCCCGGTGTCTACACCCTGCGGGTGGACGAGGTGCATTCCGACGGCACGGTCCTCAGCCGGGTCGAAACGCCCTTTAAACGCGAACCCGTTGAGGTGTTGCAGGCGGCCGAGGCGCAGAACTCGGAGCAACCGCAAGAAACCTCGGCGTCGATACGGTCGGTTACGGTTCAGGCTGGCGACACCCTGTGGGCCATCTCGCGTGAGCGGTTCGGAGACGGCGTGCTGTATGTCCGCCTGTTTGATGCCAATCGCGAGCTGATCCGCGACCCGGACCTGATTTTCCCGGGGCAGGTGTTCACCATTCCTGAATAAGCTAGGGCACTGGCCTTTCTCGGGCCGGGGCCCATATTGCATTTCACACAAGGCAGGTAGTGCGACGTATGCCCCCCATGACATCCGAAGAACTGGCCGGAATTGACGAGCGCCGCTCGGGCCGGCGGACGATCCGCAAGGTCGCGCCCTATATGTGGCCCGATGATGAGCCATGGGTGAAGCGTCGCGTTGTGATTGCCATGGCGATGCTGGTGTTGGCCAAGCTGATCGCTGTCTATACGCCGATTCTCTACAAAGGCGCGGTGGATGGTTTGGCGGGCGAGGGCGTGCCTCCTTTAGCCCTTGGCGCGGTGGGGCTGACGGTGGCCTATGGCGTTGCCCGGATGATGACCGTGGGCTTTCAGCAATTGCGCGATGCAGCCTTTGCTCCGGTGGGGCAGAGGGCTTTGCGCGCACTCGCGCTGGAAACCTTTCAGCATATCCATCAGCTTTCCATGCGCTATCACGTGGGTCGGCGGACCGGCGGCCTCAGCCGGATCATCGAACGCGGGGTCAAAGGGGTCGAGTTCCTTTTGCGATTCCTGCTGTTTTCCATCGGGCCGCTGATCCTAGAGCTGCTGCTGGTCGCTATCATCCTGATGTGGCTGTTCGATGTCTGGTATCTGGTCGTCGTGGCTGTCACCATCGCGCTTTACATCTGGTTTACCTTTGCCGTCACCGAATGGCGCGTAAAGCTGCGCCGCGAGATGAATGATCAGGATACCGAGGCGAACCAGCGCGCCATCGACAGCCTTCTGAATTTCGAAACCGTCAAGTATTTCAACGCCGAACAGCGTGAAGCGAACCGGTATGACGTGTCGATGAAGGCCTATGCGGGGGCGGCCTTGAAAACCGCCTATTCGCTGGCCTTCCTGAATTTCGGGCAATCCTTCCTGATCACCTGCGGCCTGATCGGGGTGATGGTTCTGGCCGCGATCGGGGTCCAGAATGGCGCGCTCACGGTCGGTGATTTCGTCATGGTGAACGCCTACATGATCCAGATCACTGTGCCTTTGAACTTTCTGGGCACCGTGTATCGCGAGATCCGGCAGGCGCTGGTCGATATGGGCCAGATGTTCGATCTGCTTGAGCAGCCCGCCGAGGTGACGGACAAGCCCGACGCTCCGGACCTGAAGGTCAATGGAGGCGAGGTGACCCTGCAAGATGTGCGCTTTGGCTATGACCCGGATCGTGAAATCCTGAAAGGGGTGTCGCTTACGGCGCCTGCGGGGCAGACCGTTGCCATTGTTGGCGCGACGGGGTCCGGGAAATCCACCATCGGGCGCTTGTTGTTCCGGTTCTACGACGTGACCGGCGGGGCGTTGAAGATTGATGGTCAGGACGTGCGGGATGTGGCTCAGACCAGCCTGCATGCGGCCATCGGCGTTGTGCCGCAAGACACGGTGCTGTTCAACGACACCATCCGCTACAACATTGCCTATGGCCGCGACGGCGCAACGCAGGTCGATGTGGAAGAGGCCGCACGTGCAGCGCAGATCCACGATTTCATCGCTTCTCTGCCCGAAGGCTATGACACCAAGGTGGGGGAACGTGGCCTGAAGCTGTCAGGTGGTGAAAAGCAACGCGTCGGCATTGCGCGGACGCTGCTGAAAAATCCCCCCATCCTTCTGTTGGATGAGGCGACCTCGGCCCTCGACACCGATACAGAGCAGGAGATCAAGGATGCCTTGGCCCGTGCAGGCGAAGGGCGAACCGTGATCACCATCGCGCACCGTCTGAGCACGATCGCCGAGGCCGACCAGATTGTGGTTCTGGAAAGCGGTGAGATCATCGAACAGGGCACCCATGATGCGCTGTTGGCGCGCGAAGGCCGTTATGCCCAATTGTGGAGCCGCCAGCAGGCCGACACTCAGGCGGCATAAAAAAGGGCCGGGAAGATCCCAGCCCTTTGCGTTTACTCTGCTGCCTTTAGCGGAGATCCGGGTGGCGTGTCCGGATGATCCGCCCTGTCCTCAGAAGGTCTGGCTGACGGCTGCTCGTCCCAGACGATCTCGGTCGCTTGAGCGGCCCGTGCGCTTTGGCCGATGGCCATGTCCTGCGCGATCTGGCTGGACCGGCCTGCTGTGACCCGCGCCAGAAGTTTTCCCAGCCAGATAGCGTAGGTTGTCACCCAGACGCGCAGTGCCAGCATCGATGGCGTCACGATCAAGGTCAGCACGGTGGCGATGCCGAGGCCAAAGACCACGGCGGTCGCCAGCTGTTTCCACCACAGTGCCGTGGGGCTGTCGATCGTGTAGCCGCCATTGATGAAGTCCAGCGACAGGCCAAACATCATCGGCGTCAGACCGGCCATTGTGGTCAGCGTTGTCAGCAGAACGGGGCGAATCCGGGCCTCAGCCGTGCGCACAATCGCGTCGATCCGTGGCATGTAGCGGCTGTATTCCTGATAGGTGTCGATCAGAACGATATTGTTGTTCACAACAATCCCTGCCAGAGCGACGATTCCCGTACCGGTCATGATGATCGAGAAGGGCTGCTCCATCACCAGCATCCCGATTAGAACGCCGGTCGTGGACAGGACGACCGCCAACAAAACCAGAACCGAGTTGTAGAAGCTGTTGAACTGCGCCAGCAGGATCACGAACATCAGCCCCAGGGCCGCCAGAAAAGCGCTGGACAGGAAGGCCTGGCTTTCGGCCTGTTCTTCCTGATCGCCGGTCCATTCCCATGTGATCGAAGGGTCGAACGGGTTGGAGTTGAGCCATTCGGTCAGCACGGCGATACGTTCATTGGGATTGATCGGCGCGATGCTGGCCTCGCCATTTTCAACGGCGGTGCGCAGCTCTTCGGTCGTCTCGGCCCCGGTCAGTTGAACTAGATCGTACTGCTTGCCATTGGGCGCTGTGATCGCGGTTGAAGACGGATCAGCCCCATCCGCAACCGAGCGCAGAATGGCCAGGCGCTTTTCGCCACCGTCGGGTCCATCAACCACTGCTTTGCTAAGACCAGCCTCAACATCGGCTTTGACGTCAAAATAGCGTTCCTGATCAACACGGTTGATTTCGGCCAGTTTGGCGACCGGCTGGCGGGTGACAAAGTTGGACAGGGGTACGAGGCCGTCTGCCGTGCGTACCTTCAGCGTGTCCAGCGTTGACAGGACACGGTCTTCTTCGGGCAGGCGGACGCGGATCTCGATCTCTTCATCCGTGGTGTCGGGGCGCATTTCGCCCAGAAGGATGCCGCGCGTGACCAGCTGCACCATGGCCCCAACAGTGGCCACATCGGCGCCAAATCGGCCTGCTTTGGCGACGTCAACGTCGATCTGCCAGTCGATGCCGGGCAGGGGCAGGGTGTCTTCGATCTTGATCAGGCCGGGTGTCGTGTCGAAAACCTCTCGGGCGGCGACAGTAGCAGTAGTCAGCGGCTCCCACCCGTCGCCCTTGATCCGCAGATGCACGGGCTTGGCCGAGGCGGGGCCTTGCTCCAGCGCCAGAATCTCGACCTCGAAACCGGGCAGCTCGGCCAGTTGGGTGTTGAGTTCTTCCAGAACATAGTCACCATCATATTCGGGGGCGATGAAATGCCGATCAAACAGCCCGCCCAGAATGGGCTCCGAGACGTTGGGGCGGTCTTCCCATGGGATGATTTCGAACTGGACGCGTCCAACCGTGTCTGCCGGGTCTTGCGCGCCACCATTGTTCTGCGTTAGCCCGCCTTCGCCCGCAAACGAGAAGACGTTGATCACGGCCGGGTGCGCGGCAATCACCTGTTCGGCGGCCAGCACCATGGCGTCTTTTTCCACCAACGAAAGATTGCCCCGCGCGCGGACGTAGGCGGTAGCCTGTTCCGGCTCGCTTTCGACGAAGAATTCAACGCCCCGGTTGTTTTCGCCGAACACTGAAATCACCGTCATCACAGCCATGACAATGGCAGCAATCGAGACAATCGGCATCACCGGATTGCCCACGAGGAACTTGATGACATAGCCGAAGGGCGTGTGCTCCTTCGCCGTATGAACCTTGGTTTCGGGTTTGCGTTCGACCCGTGCTGCGCCCAGTGTGACCGATCCGGCGAAAGCTCCGAGGACCATCAGTACGGCCCCAAGGAGCGATCCACCACCCTCGACCAAATACGAGGGGTTCAGCACCTGCATCGCACCCAGGAAAACCAGATAGAATGATGGGGGTACCAGTACAGCGCGCAGCCACCAAGGTGTACGACCGCGCAACCAGTCCGAGGTGCGGTCGAACACACGGCTTAACCGGCCCGAGACACCGCCCATAACCGGCAGATAGATCAGGGCCACGATCAGCGACGCGGAGAGAACAAAGATCAGCGTGACAGGCAGCATGCCCATGAACTCACCCGGAATACCGGGCCAGAACAGCATCGGCAGGAAGGCACAGAGGGTCGTAGCCGTGGAGGAGACGATGGGCCAGAACATGCGCTGGGCTGCTTCGACATAGGCATGCATCGGGCCGACGCCCTCTTTGATGCGTTTGTCGGCGTATTCGACCACAACGATCGCGCCATCCACCAGCATACCGACGGCCAGGATCAGACCGAACATCACGATGTTCGAAATGCTGACCCCCATGACCGCAAGAAAGGCAAAGCACAGCAGGAACGAGGTCGGGATAGCAAAGCCCACCAACAGCGCCGCCCGCGACCCAAGCGAGGCCAGGACGACGATCATCACCAGCGCAATCGCCGTCAGGACCGAGCCCTCCAACTGGCTGACCATGGACCCAACGATCCGGCTTTGGTCGTTCGAGGTGCCCACGTCGACCGCCGCCTGCAATTCGGTCGGCCATTTGGTCTGCGCTTCGGCAATTGTGGCTTTGACCTGCTCGACCGTGTCGATCAGGTTGAAGCCCTTGCGTTTGACCACCTGCAACGCAACGGTCGGCACATTGTCGAACCGGGCTGTGCCCTCTCGGTCTTCGAAGGTGTAGTTGATCTCGGCCAGCTCACCCAGAGTGACGACGCGGTCGCCGTTGACCTTAATGGGCAGGCCATACACGTCCTGCGCTGTTTTGAAGGACGAAGGGATCTTGACCGAAAAGGCGCCCTGAGCGCTGTCCACTTCGCCCGCCGCGATCAACTGGTTGTTGTTTTGCACAACCGTGATCAGCTCATTTGCGGTGACGTTGTAGGCCTCAAGGCGCAGAGGGTCGATGATGACCTCAAGCAGTTCATCCCGGTTGCCAGCGATCCCGGCCTCAAGCACGGAATCCAGCGCTTCGATATCATCCTGCAAATCCTTGGCGATGCGTGCCATGGTCCGTTCGGGCACAGCGCCGGTCAGGTTGACGATGACGATGGGGAATTCGGAAAAGTTCAGCTCGCTCAGCGAATATTGTTCGGCACCGTCCGGGAACTCGGCCTGTGCGCTGTTCATCGCGTCGCGGACATCGGCGGTGATCGCGGTCTTGTCCCAGCCGAATTCGAACTCAAGGAACAGGCCAGCGTAGCCTTCGGCGGCGGTGGCGGTCATCTCTTTGAGACCGTCCAGATCTGCCAGTTCGGTCTCCATCGGTTTGACCAGCAGGTTCTCGGAATCCTCGGCCGAGATTCCGGGGAAGACGACCGAAACGAACAGGGCGGGGACCTCGATATCCGGCTCGCCTTCTTTCGGTAGATTGACATAGGCGAACCCGCCGATGACCAGTGAGATCAGAATGAAGGCCAGAACCATGCGGGCCCGGTCGGCGGCCCAACTGACGATACCCGTCATTGCGTGACCTCCTGATAGGTCGGGTTCACGGTGACGCCTTTGACGACGAATTCCTGCCCGACCACGATGATATCGGTGGTTTCAGGCAGA
This sequence comes from Ruegeria sp. YTSC192, assembly GCF_059609705.1. Classification (NCBI taxonomy): domain Bacteria; kingdom Pseudomonadati; phylum Pseudomonadota; class Alphaproteobacteria; order Rhodobacterales; family Roseobacteraceae; genus Ruegeria; species Ruegeria sp. YTSC192. Next base: position 278,149 of record NZ_JBXWMG010000002.1, on the reverse strand, counting down.
CCGTCGATCCAGACACCTTGGGCCGTGTCGCGCAACACGCGGACCGGCATGAAATCGACCACATCGCCCGCGCCGACGGTGCGCACGCCCAACTGCCCCTCATTGCTGAGGGTCAGGGCTGATTGCGGCAGCAGATGCGCCTTGGCCCCCTCGGCTGAGATACGGATTGTCGCTGTCTGGCCATCGCGAATGGTCAGGTCTTCATTCGGCACGGTGATCTCGACCTCGAAGGTGCGGGTCGTCTCATCAGCCGAGCGGCTGAGGAAGGTCACGCGGCCTTCGACCTGACGACCTGTGACCAGCTGGGCCGAGGCCAGCGCCCCGACCTGAACGCGGTTAACTTCGGTCTCGGGCACGAAACCTACCAGCTTGATCGGGTTCAGCTGGATGATCGTAGCGCAGAGCGTCCCCGGCTGCATCAGGCTGCCCAATTCGGCGGTGTCGCTTTCCAGCAGGCCCTGAAACGGAGCGGTGATTGTCAGCCGATCCATTTCACGCTGTGCGGCCTCAACTTCGGCGGCTGCAGATTCGATGCCGGCGCGGGTGGCCTCCAGCCCGGCCTCGGCGGATTTGATGCCAGCCTCGGCGGTGCTCATCGCGGCCTCGGAGGAGACGCGGCGGGTTTCCGAGCCAAAACCCGTCTCGGACAATTTGCGGGCCGCTTTCAGGTTGATATCGGCCTCGGCCACAAGGGCATGTGCCTCTTCCAAGCGCGCCTCGGCCTCGGGGATGCGGCTTTCGGCCTCCAGCTTGCCTGCCTTGGCTTCGGCCAGACCGGCGGGGCGGGTGCCGGGATCAAGTTCACACAGCAGATCGCCTGCCTCAACAAAGGCACCACGGCGTTTGGGCTCCGAGGTCACGGTCGAGGTCGTCTCAGCCAGCACTTCGACCTGTCGGTTGGCTTTGGTCTGGCCGCGCAGCAGGACGGCGCTGTCAATCTCACGCGCGACCGAGCGCAGGGCGACCACGCGCACAGCATTTTCATCGGCCAGCGAAACGGCGGCCCTTTCGGCCTCGGGCGGGTTGCTTTCCTCGACGTCACCTCGGCCAGCAAAGGCAAAAAGCGAGTCACGCTCAAAAACAAGGAAGTACAGCGCGACAATCACCAAGGCGGCATTGATGAATGAAATCAGACGCATAAAGCTGGTCTCCTTGAAAAATATGCCCACGTGGACCGGACCGGTATTATGAAAGATGGGCGTCGGTTTGTATAATTTCTACGCTAAACTGATTAGTTCGGTTTATTTTTTTTCGCAAGGGTGCAGACAGTCGGCGAAAATGTGCAAAAACCGGCCCTTGGCTTGGACGTGGTGCCGGGGTATGACATGGCCCACCAAAACAGGATACACAGCCCGGGGGCAGGTATGAGCGATACCGACAGTTTCATTGATGAGGTCACGGAAGAGGTGCGGCGCGACCGGCTGTATCTGCTTTTGCGGCGCTGGGGCTGGGTCGGTGTTGCTGCCGTTGTGCTGATCGTCGGTGGGGCCGCGTTCAACGAATACCGCAAGGCGCAGGATACGTCGCAGGCCCAGAAGCTGGGCGACGAGATACTGGCCGCGCTGGCAGAAAACGACACGACTGCGCGTGTGGCTGGCCTAGAGCAGGTAGACGTGTTGTCGCCGGGCGGTGAGGCTGTGCGCAACATGCTGCTGTCCGCCTCGCAGCTGGATGCTGATTCCCGGCAGGACGCGGTCGACAGTTTGAATGCGGTGGCCGTTCAGGGCGATTTGCCCGAGATTTACCGCGCCATTGCCAGCTTCAAGGCGCTGCTGCTTCAATCCGACACGATGCCTGCCGCAGATCGTCAGCAACAGTTCGAGGCGCTGGCCGCACCCGGCGCCCCGTTGCGCCTGCTGGCGCAAGAGCAACTGGCGCTGATTGACATCGCTGAGGGCGACGTCGACGCCGCGTTGGAGCGGTTGCAGGCGCTGCGTCAGGATGCAGAGGTCAGCGTGGATCTGCAGCAGCGCGCGGCGCAATTGATTGTTGCACTGGGCGCTGAGCCCGAGCCATTGGTCGCTCAGCAGGGCTGATCGGGCGGAACACAGGTTAATGACAGGCGAGTTCGGACTAAAATGGTAACAAGACTTTTCTCTCGCGTGGGACTGCCGATTGCGGTACTGGCCCTGACTGCTCTGGCCGCTTGTGAAGAACCCGAAAAGATCTTGCCGGGTGAGCGTGAGGATATCCGCCCCGTCTCGGATCTTGAAACGGTTGCCAAAACCGGCTCGCAATCGATTAGCCTGCCATCGCAAAGCGCCAATGCAAGCTGGCCGCAAAGCCCCGGCACGGCAGCGTTCCGCACTTCGAACGCGGCGCTACGCGCTGCACCTCAGCGTGTATGGTCGGCCTCGATCGGGGATGGTGATTCACGTAAGCAACGGATTACGGCCGATCCGGTTGTCGCGGGTGGGCTGGTTTACACGCTCGATGCGGGGGCGACGGTTTCGGCTGTATCACAGCAAGGGCAGGTTGCCTGGAGCACCAATCTGATTCCAGCAACCGACGGAGATTCGGACGCCACGGGTGGCGGCATGGCCTACTCGGAGGGTGTTCTCTATGTCTCTTCCGGATTTGGACGTCTGACCGCGCTGGATGCCAAGACAGGCGCGATCCGTTGGCAGAAACGCCTGAATGCAACCGGCAGCGGTGCGCCCTTGGTCAGCAACGGGTTACTGTACCTCGTGGCGGGGGATGAGACCGGCTGGGCCGTTGACACCAAGGATGGCCGTATCCAATGGCAGATCGACGGCACCCCAAGCGTCGGTAACGTTCTGGGCGCGCCTGCGCCTGTTGTGACCTCGGATCTGGCTGTTTTTGCCTTTGGATCGGGGGATATCGCCGCAACGTTCAAACGGGGCGGGATCAGCCGGTGGAATGCCTCGGTTGCAGGGGGGCGTCGTGGGCGCGCCACAGCTCAGATTGTCGATGTGACGGGCAGTCCGATGGTGGTGGGGAATACCATCTTCATCGGCAACCATTCGGGCCGTACCGTTGCGTTTGACGCGGGGACCGGCGAGCGTCGCTGGACTGCGGATGAAGGCGCGGTCGATACTGTCTGGTCCGCAGGCAATAGCATCTTTCTGATCAGCGACCGCAGCCAGCTGGTGCGCTTGAACAGCGCCGACGGTTCGGTGATCTGGGCACAGGACCTGCCAGGTTTTGTCAAAGACAAGCCAAACCGCCGCGGTCCTATCGTCGCCCACTACGGCCCGATCCTGGCCGGAGGGCGCATTGTAGTCGCCTCGAATGACGGGTTCCTGCGGTTCTTCAACCCGGTGAACGGAGTGCTGGTGCATCAGGTCGAAGTTCCGGGAGGCGCGACCACCGCGCCAGTCGTTGCCGGGCAAACACTGTATGTCGTGTCGACCAAAGGTGATCTACACGCTTTCCGTTGACCGAAAGATGCGCTAAAGGGCGCGTCTGAGTCTTGAAAGTTGAGTATCATGTCGCTGACCCTCGCCATCGTGGGCCGCCCGAACGTGGGCAAATCCACTCTGTTCAACCGCCTTGTGGGCAAACGTCTGGCCTTGGTCGACGACCAGCCTGGCGTGACGCGCGACCTGCGCGAGGGCGAAGGACGGCTGGGCGATCTGCGGTTCACCGTGATCGACACGGCGGGTCTTGAGGACGCGACCGATGACAGCCTTCAGGGCCGCATGCGCCGCCTGACCGAGCGCGCGGTGGATATGGCCGATGTTTGCCTGTTCATGATCGACGCCCGCACCGGTCTGACGCCGACAGACGAGATGTTTGCCGAGATTCTGCGCAAACGTTCCAAACACGTGATTTTGGCCGCCAACAAGGCCGAAGGTTCCGCCGCTGACGCTGGTGTTCTTGAGGCCTATAACCTTGGCCTTGGCGAACCCGTCCGCCTGTCGGGCGAGCATGGCGAGGGGATGACCGACCTTTACGCCCAGCTGATGCCTCTGGCGGATGCGGCTGAGGAAGAGGCCGAAGACGACGCCCCCGTAGTGGATATTGAGCTGGACGAGGATGGAGAGGGCGAAACCCCTCTGATCACCGCCGCGAAGCCTTTGCAGGTTGCTGTTGTCGGTCGCCCGAACGCGGGTAAATCCACCCTGATCAACAAGATCATGGGCGAGGACCGTCTTTTGACCGGTCCCGAAGCCGGAATCACCCGTGACGCGATCAGTATTCGGGTCGATTGGGCAGATCCGGAAGGCGACAGCACTCCGATGCGGATTTTCGACACGGCTGGGATGCGCAAAAAGGCCAAGGTGCAGGAGAAGCTCGAAAAGCTCTCGGTCTCGGACGGTCTGCGTGCGGTGAAATTCGCCGAAGTGGTTGTCGTCCTGCTGGATGCCGCCATTCCGTTCGAGCAGCAAGACCTGCGCATCGCCGATCTGGCCGAGCGGGAAGGCCGTGCGGTCGTGGTTGCCGTCAATAAATGGGACGTTGAGGAACACAAGCAGGAGAAGCTGCGCGAACTCAAGGAGTCCTTCGACCGGCTGCTGCCGCAACTGCGGGGCGCGCCGCTGATCACCGTGTCGGCCAAAACGGGTCGGGGGCTGGAGCGTCTGCGCGCCGCCATCCTGCGTGCGCATGATATCTGGAACCGCCGGGTGCCCACCGCCGCGCTGAACCGCTGGTTGACCGCCATGCTCGAACAGCACCCGCCGCCAGCCCCGCAAGGCCGCCGCATCAAGCTGCGCTACATGACCCAGGCGAAGACGCGCCCACCAGGCTTTGTCGTAATGTGTTCGCACCCCGACAAGATGCCCGCCAGCTATACCCGCTATCTGGTCAACGGCCTGCGTGAGGATTTTGACATGCCCGGTTCGCCGATCCGCCTGACGTTGCGCGGGCAAGGTGATAAGAATCCTTACAAGGGGCGTCGCAAGAAAAATGCGGGTGCCTTGGCCAAACACCTCAAGGGACGCGCGTAACTGCGCCAATTTTCAGCATTTTCGGTGCAAGGGCGTGACAGCGCCCTTTCTGCACGCTAGCATTCGGTAGCGTGCATTTGTTTCCTGTGCGCGGCCTGTCCTGCGGCGGGTCTGAATTCCTTTTGCATCTCATTTAACCGGGCCATCGTGGGAGAGGGCTTGATGAATCTCAGAGACTACACACGGCAATACGCGGTTCAGGACAACAGGCTTGCAGCCCTGAGCTATTTCGGAACCTTCGCCGTTTATTTCGCTTCGCTTACACTCGCTATCGTCAATGTGGACCACTGGTATGTCATGATCCCGGCCGGGGTCGTCTTCGCGTTTTCGGCCGTGCGGCTTTACGTTCTGCAGCATGATTGCGGCCATCATTCCCTGTTTGAAACGCGCCAGCAGAATGAATGGGCAGGGCACGGCGTGTCGCCTTTCACATTTGCCCCCTTTGAGGTCATGAAACAGAACCACAACCTGCACCATTCCGGCATTGGCAACCTTGAGCATCGGGAGACTGGTGAAATCCATACCATGACCTTGCGGGAATGGAACGAGGCGGACTGGCTCAAGCGTCTTGTCTATCGCCTGTACCGCAACCCGTTCATTCTGGTGCCGGTGGGCGCTCTGGTCACGTATTTCATTCGTTACCGGTGGCCCAAAAACACGATGCGGTTTGGTGTGAAGGGGGTCCTGCTGCACAACCTCTCGATCGTCGTTTTTCTTGGATTGGTTTACATGATCGCCGGGATGACCGGTATTCTGGTCTGGCTTGTGTTTTCTCTGCTGGGCGGAATGCTGGGCGTGTTCCTCGTCTACCTGCAGCACAATTTCGAGGACACATATTGGGATCGTCGCCCGGATCTGGACCCGCAGATTGCGGCGCTTCAGGGTTCGTCCGCGCTGGATTTCGGGTGGTGGTTCGATAACGCGGTGGCTTGCATCACCTTGCACGACATTCACCATTTCAACGCGCGTATCCCGTCCTACCGGTTGCGTGAATGCCACTATAACCTGCCGCCCGAATACACGCCGCGTCGGATCAAATTCCCCGAAGCCGTGGCCGCATTGAACCTGAAATTATGGGACGAAGACGCCAAGCGGCTGGTGCCTTTTCCGAAAAAGGGGCAGGCGGCTGATCTGGCCCATGGATCGTCATAGTCGCAACCATGCTTGAAGATCGTATATCTTGTGTATATACAAGCATTCAGGCAGACCAGAGAAAGGACCCAGAATGACCGCATTGACCGAGATAAAAGGTGTTGGCGAAACACTTGCCAAAGGTTTGGCTGAAAACGGTTTCAAGACCGCCGAAGCCGTTGCGAAAGCGAAACCGGAGGATCTGGTCAAGGTCCCCCGTGTCGGTGTGGCGCGCGCAGCCGTCCTGATTGCCGCTGCAAAAGAGGCGACCGCTGCGAAACCGGCGGCTGCCAAACCAGCCCCGCGTCGCGCAGCGACCCGCAAGCCTGCTGCCCCAAAAGCTGCAACGCGTAAACCCGCAGCCCGTCGCCCTGCGGCACGCAAGACAGTTGTTGCTGCCGCGGCCGAGAAACGCGCGGCTGAGGCTGCGCGCAAAGCGGCCGAGGAAAAAGCTGCTGCAGAAGCCGCAGAGGCGAAGGCAAAGAAAAAGGCCAAGGCAAAAGCCAAGGCTGAGAAAGCCGCGAAAAAGCGGGCCGAGATGGAGGCTGCATTCTCAAAGGCCAAGGACAAGGTGAAGGCCAAGTCCAAGAAAGGGAAGAAGTCCAAGAAGGACGATAAGTCCAAAAAGGCCGACAAGAAGAAAGATTCTGGCAAAAAAGATGCAAAGAAGTCGGACAAAAAAGCTGACAATAAGAAGGATAAGAAAAAGGCGAAGAAGTAACCCTTCCTCGCCCTTTCAAATGTTTCGGACCGGCACCGCGCAACGCGGATGCCGGTTTTCTTATGCCAGTGTTCCGTCCAGCTGCAGCGTAAGCTTGCCGCCCAGATAGGGGGCGAGGACATCGGGCAGGGTGACCGTGCCATCCGCGTTCTGACCGTTTTCCAGCACGGCGATCAGGCAGCGACCCACCGCAAGGCCCGAGCCGTTCAGCGTGTGGACATATTCCGGCTTGCCACCACCTTCGGGCCGGAAACGTGCATTCATGCGGCGGGCCTGAAAATCACCACAGGTTGAGACCGAGCTGATCTCGCGATAGGTGTCCTGACCGGGAAGCCATGCCTCGATATCAAAGGTGCGGCGGGCGCCAAAGCCCATGTCTCCGGTGCACAGGATCACAGTGCGGTACGGCACGCCCAGTTTTTCCAGAATGCCCTCGGCGCAGCGCACCATGCGTTTCTGTTCGTCATCCGAGGTCTCGGGATGGGTGATCGAGACCATCTCGACCTTTTCGAACTGGTGCTGACGCAGCATCCCGCGGGTGTCTTTGCCCGCAGAACCGGCCTCGGACCGGAAGCAGAGGGAATGCGCGGTATAGCGGCGGGGTAGGTAGCTTTCCTCGACCAGCGTGTCGTTGACGATGTTGGTCAGCGAAACCTCGGAGGTCGGGATCAGCCACCAGCCTTCGCGGGTCTGATAGCTGTCCTCGCCGAATTTCGGCAGCTGGCCGGTGCCCTGCATCATCTCGGACAGAACCAGAACCGGGCCGTTGACCTCGGTCAGGCCGTTTTCGTTGATATGCGTGTCCAGCATGAACTGCGCCAACGCGCGGTGGATGCGGGCAACGCCACCAGACAGCAGCACAAAGCGCGAGCCAGAGAGTTTGGCGGCGGTTTCGAAATCCATACCGTTTTGAACGGCCTCGATCTCAAAATGTTCTTTCGGGGCAAAGTCCAGCTCGCGCGGGGTGCCCCAGCGGCTGACTTCGACATTGTCATCCTCATCCGCACCTTCGGGCACATCCTCGGCCGGCAGGTTGGCCACGCCGATCAATTGATCTGTCAGCAGAGCGTCCAGATCCTTGGCCTCGGTCTGCATCCGGGCGATTTCGGCCTTCTTTTCGGCCACCAGCGCACGCAGGCGTTCAAATTCGGCCTCATCACCGCGGGCTTTGGCAGCGCCGACCTCTTTGCTGGCCTTGTTCTGTTCGGCCTGCGCGGTTTCTGCGGCCAGAATCTTGGTGCGGCGGCTTTCGTCCAGGCGCAGCAGGTCTGACGACACCGGCGCGTCCCCGCGGCGCGCAAGTGCGGCGTCGAAAGCGGCTGGGTTTTCGCGAATGGCGCGGATGTCGTGCATAGTTCAGATCCTTGAATGCAGTGAATCACTGCCACTGCTTATGCACCATATATCGCGGAGGGTGTAGCGCTGGTTAACCAAACTGCACCTAACTGTCCGGCGCCTCATCGTGATGAGCCAGATGTCCGTCCCATTCCCCGGGCGGGATCTTTGGTTCGGGCGGATCCGCGATGTATGAGGGGGTCATGATCTGTACGTTGTTTTCGTTGAATACCGCCACAATGTTGCGATGCAGATCTGACCGGATCCTGGGAATGATGCTGCCCCGCGTTGTGTATCCGTTGATCTGGTAGTTGATCGCGTAGTCGGCCAGCGCGGTCCACAGGACAAAGGGTTCAGGCTTGGACTTGATCCCCTTGGTGCGATTGGCGGCTTCGATCAGCATTGCCTCGATCTTTTCGGGCGGCTCTTCATAGCCGATCCCGACCGTTGTATGGAGCAAAAGCCCACTGCCATCGGTTTTCTTCGAGAAATTCACCACGTCCGAATTCATCAGTTGCGCGTTGGGGATCGAGATCAGTTCGTTCTTGATGGATTTCAGGTGCGTTTCCATCAGCTTGATCTGCACCACGTCACCGATGTGATCCCCGATCTGAATCCGGTCCCCGATCGAGGTCGAGCGGCGATAGATCACGAACAGCCCGGCCAGCATGTTCGACACGACCGAGTTCGCCCCCAGTGACAGCATCGCACCGACCAGAATGGTCAGGCCCTGAAACGCCGCCGAATCCGAGCCGGGAATGTAGGGCACGGCAAAGACCAACGCGATCATGATCGTCACGACGCGGGCAATGTTGAAGGTCGGATTGACCCAGTGTTTTTCGAAATCGCCCATTTCAAATGACCCGGCTTCGACCGCGTCAAAGAACACTCGCATCCCGCGAATGATATAGAGCGTGATCCAGGTGATCAGCGCCAGCATGATCATGTTGGGGATATAGCTGACAACGCCCCTGACGATCTGCAACACGGGTTGCGTCAGGTAGGTCAGCAAAAGCTGCGCGAAATAGCGGGTTTCGGCAAAGGCCAGCAGAACGAAGGACAAGTAGTAGTAGAACCCCAGAAAGAAGAACGCCAACAGTACGAAGTTCAGCCCATAACGGATCAAGGCAGCGATCGCCTCGGCCTGAACGCTTTTGGCGGTGACGGTTTCCACATCTTTCAGGTAGCTCGTTACAAAATTCAGAGTTCTGCGCCGGATATGGCGGTGCAGCCAGAGATTGACCAGAATGAACAGGATGAACCCAACGGTCCATGCCAGTGCCTCAAGCGCGCCCGAGACGCGCGCCTCTTCTGTGCGGTTCGCGCGATAGGATTCGATGGCTTGCTTAATTGCATCGCCATGCAACAGGCTCAGGACTTCCAGGTCCAGCTGCTCCAGTTCCGCATCGGCGTCGGTGACCAGCGACACATAGAAACCATCGACCAGAATCTCGGTTCCCAGTTCAGTTTGTTCAAAGGTGATTTCAACATTTGGCGTGTCCGAGGATTCAGCGGATTCGATGATCCGGTTCTGGACCTCCTCGGCCCGCTCATTGGCGGGCAAAGCGCTGGCCCCGCGCAACCGAAAGAGCGTGTCGCCATCCACAATGACCGGGGCTTTGAAAATCTCTGCGTCCATCTCGGATGCGGCAGGCGCGTCAGAGGGCGCGTCCTGCGCCAGAACCGGCATGCACAGAAGCGCAACCAAAAGGCCAACCGCCGATAAAAGAGTCAGCCTCTGCAAGGGTTTGTGTAGATACGTCATAGCCCCTCCTGTGTGCTGACTATACCGCAGTTGCTGTGACAGCCTAGGACATATCTGCAACGGTTGGGACGATGTTTTTCTTCCCCGGTATTAACTTGGCCGGACACATTGCCCCCATTGCTTGCAAACAGGCATATCAGCGCATAGGTTCCCGCCAAATTTGCGGAACGATGCCGCAGGTCAAAGAAAAAGGAATATCCCATGGAAGGTGGCGCAATCGCCCAGTTTCTCCCGCTGATCCTGATCTTCGCGATCATGTATTTCCTGCTGATCCGTCCGCAGCAAAAGAAGATGAAAGAACATCAGGCCATGGTCGAAGCCGTGCGCCGGGGCGATCAGGTCGTCACTCAGGGCGGTCTGATCGGCAAGGTGTCGAAGGTCAAGGAAGGCGAAAACGAGATCGAGGTCGAGATCGCCGAGGGCGTCAAGGTTCGCGTGGTCAAGTCGACCGTTGCTCAGGTTCTGAACAAGACCGAACCTGCGAAGTAACTTCGCCTTACAATCCCTTGAAAAGGCAGGGTTATGCTGCAAATTGATACCTGGAAGCGGGTTCTGATCTGGCTGGTCTGTGTGACCGGCCTGCTCTTGGCTCTGCCGAATGCGTTTTACACGCGGGTCGAACAATCCAACGACGCCAAGGCCGCGATTGAGCTGGGTGCGGACACACCCGAAAATCAGGCCGAGGCGGCGCAGTGGCCAAATTGGATGCCGTCCTCTCTGGTCAATCTGGGCCTCGATCTGCGGGGCGGTGCGCATCTGCTGGCCGAGGTCAAGGTCGAGGATGTCTACGAATCCCGGATGGAGGCGATGTGGCCCGAAATCCGCGATGCCCTGCGGGATGAGCGTTCCACCGTCGGCACGATCCGCCGTCAGGACTCCGACCCCGATCAGATTCGCGTCCGCATCAGCCAGCCCGAAGGGATGGCGCGCGCACTGGAGACCGTTCGCGGTCTGGCCCGTCAGGTTCAGACAGTAACAGGTGTCGGCGCGACCGATATCGAAGCTTTTGCCGATGGCGACACAATCGTCGTGCAACTGTCCGAGGCGGAGAAGCTGGCCTCGGATGATCGCACCGTACGTCAATCGCTTGAGATCGTGCGCCGCCGGATCGATGAGGTCGGTACGCGTGAACCGACCATTCAGCGTCAGGGCGCCGACCGTATCCTCATTCAGGTTCCCGGCATCGGCAGTGCAGGTGAGCTGAAAGAGATCATCGGCACCACGGCGCAGTTGACCTTCAACCCCGTTGTTGGCCGCGGCACGGACCCGGATGCCGCTGCAGGTATCGGTGAAGACGTGGTACCGTCGATTGACGAAAGCGGGGTGTATTACACGCTCGAAACCGCTCCGGTCGTGACCGGAGAGGAACTGGTTGATGCACAGCCCTCGTTCGATCAGAACGGACGTCCCGCGGTCAGCTTCCGGTTCAACACCTCAGGCGCGCGGAAATTCGGCGATTATACGCTGGAAAATATCGGCGCGCCTTTTGCAATTGTGCTGGATGATGAGGTGATCTCGGCCCCGGTGATCCAAAGTCATATTCCCGGCGGCTCAGGCATCATCACCGGTAACTTCACGGTCGAGGAAAGCACCAACCTTGCGATCCTGCTACGGGCAGGGGCCTTGCCGGCCGAGTTGGAGTTCCTTGAAGAACGTACTATTGGCCCCGAACTGGGTCAGGACAGCATCGACGCCGGTAAAGTCGCCACCATCGTGGCCTTTGTCGCGGTGCTGGTGTTCATGGCGCTCAGCTACGGTTTGTTTGGTCTCTTTGCCAACGTTGCCTTGATCATCAACGTGGGCCTGTTGTTCGGTCTGCTATCGCTGATCGGTGCGACGCTTACCCTGCCGGGTATCGCGGGTATCGTTCTGACGGTCGGTATGGCCGTTGACGCCAACGTGCTGATTTTCGAACGTATCCGTGAAGAACTGAAATCCGCCAAGGGCCCTGCACGCGCGATTGAGCTGGGTTACGAAAAGGCCCTGTCGGCCATCGCGGATGCCAACGTGACCACGTTCATCACGGCGGTGATCCTGTTTGCCATGGGCAGCGGCCCCGTGCGCGGGTTCGCCATCACTCTGGGCTTGGGTATCCTGACCTCGGTCTTCACCGCGATCTTCGTGACGCGCCTGATGGTCGTCATGTGGTTCGAACGCCGCCGTCCGAAAACGATCGAGGTTTGATCATGAGACTGAAACTCGTACCCCAAAGCACCTCGTTCGATTTCTTCAGCCGCTGGAAGGTCTGGCTGGGCATTTCGTCCCTGATGATGGTTGTGGCCTTCGTGTCCTTCATGTTGCAGGGCCTCAACTTCGGCATCGACTTCCGGGGCGGTACAACGATCCGTACCGAAAGCACGCAGCCGATTGATGTGGGTGTCTATCGCGACGCAATTGCACCGCTTGAACTGGGCGATGTCTCGATCACCGAGATTTTTGACCCGACCTTCGGGCCGGAAGACAACGTCGCAATGATCCGTATCCAAGCGCAGGCAGATGCTGAAGCGGTCGAAGCCTCGACCATCACAGCTGTTGAAGGTGCGTTGCAATCTGTGATCCCCGATATCCAGTTCGTATCGGTGGAATCCGTTGGCCCGAAAGTCTCGGGCGAGTTGATCCAGACAGCGGTAATCGCCATCGCTTTGGCCATCGGAGCAGTGCTTGTCTATATCTGGCTGCGGTTCGAATGGCAGTTCGCCCTTGGCGCAGTTGCGGCGCTTGTGCATGACGTGATCCTGACCATCGGCATCTTCTCCGAGCTTCAAATCCGCTTCGATCTGGCCATCATCGCGGCGCTTCTGACCATCGTGGGTTACTCGCTGAATGACACCGTGGTCGTGTTCGACCGCGTGCGTGAGAACTTGCGGAAGTATAAGAAGAAAGACCTAAAAGAGGTTCTCAACATCTCGATCAACGAAACCCTCAGCCGGACGGTGATGACCTCGGTCACGACCCTGCTGGCGCTGATCTCGCTCTATGTGCTGGGCGGGGACGTGATCCGGGGCTTTGTTTTCGCGATGATCTGGGGTGTGATCGTGGGGACCTATTCGTCGGTCTTCGTAGCCTCGACCATCCTGTTGTGGCTGGGCGTCAAGCGTGACTGGTCCAAACCTTCCAATAACGCGGGCAACCAGTTTGCCAACGTAGATGCCTGAGATCTTCGGCCAGTCCCCACAGGGTCTGGCCGTTGTCTTATTTGCAGCCTTTCTTGGGGGCGTCGTTCGCGGCTTTTCGGGGTTTGGTACCGCTTTGGTTTTCCTGCCCATCGCCACCCCATATCTCGGCCCGTTCGGAGCGCTGATCGGCCTGACGATCATGGATATCTTTGGCCCTCTGCCGAATCTGCGCCGGGCATGGAGTGCCGTGAACAAGGGCGATCTGACGCGCCTACTGCTGGGCTGCGCAGTGGTTCTTCCGCTGGGACTGTGGGTGCTGACGCAGGTCGCGCCCGAGGTTTTCCGCTATGCGGTCAGCGGTCTGGCCCTTGCGATGCTGGCCATTCTGATCCTCGGCCTGCGCTATCACGGTCATGTCAGCCGCATGATGGTCACAGGTATTGGCGGGGCCGCCGGATTTCTTGGTGGCGTCGCCGGGCTACCCGGTCCGGCCGTCATCCTGTTCTACATGTCGCGCCCACTACCTGTAGATGTCATTCGCGCAACGATCCTGTTGTTTCTGTTCGGGTTCGACTTCCTGCTTCTCGGCTACCTGACTGGCATGGCGCAGGTTACCCTTGCGGCTGCAGGGCTGGGGCTTCTTCTGGCGCTCCCCAACCTGCTGGGCAATTGGCTGGGCGGGTGGCTTTTCCATCCGGACCGAGAACGCCTCTACCGTGCAGCCGCCTATCTGGCGATTGCGCTGGCAGCCTTGTCTGGCCTGCCGTTTTGGGGGTAAACCCAGCGCATGCGATTGAATGAGATCACCTACACCAACGCCGAACCCGTTGACGGGTACGGCCCCGGCTTTTTCCGGATCGGAGGGCACGTTCATCAAGGCCCAGTGCTGACCGGCCCGACAGGAACGCAGGCGTGGGGCGGATACACAGACGACGCGCCACTGCGCGACCTGTCCGAAGTGGTCGACGTCCTGTTCATAGGAACCGGAGCAGAGCTGGCACACATCCCGCCAGAGCTGCGCCAATCTCTGGAATCTGCGGGGATCGGTGTCGAGATCATGAACTCCCCCGCCGCCTGCCGCACCTACAACGTCCTGCTATCCGAGGGTCGCCGTATCGCGCTCGCTCTGATCCCGGTCTGACGGGATCCTCTTCATCTGGCTAAAAATATCCCGGGGAGCGCGAGGGGCAGCGCCCCTCGCATTCTAGTACCCCAGACGCACCGCCCCCATCTCTCTGCGTCAAATCCAACCTTTTGCCCGCGTCCCTGATCGGATAAGCGAGTCTCATGACACTATCCGTTTCCGATCTGACAATCACCCGTGGTGGCGTGCCCGTGCTCGAGGGGTTGAGCTTTAAACTCACCCCCGGTCAGGCGCTCATTTTGCGGGGGCCAAACGGGATCGGTAAAACAACGCTGCTTCGTACTTTGGCGGGGCTACAGCCTGCCTTGGCCGGACAGGTCGAAGGGGCAGAGGACCAGATCGCCTACGCCTCGCATTCCGATGGTTTGAAGCCGACGCTGACGGTGGTCGAAAATCTTGCCTTCTGGGCGTCGGTCTTTGGCACCCATGACATTCAGCCGGCACTGGATGCCTTTGCGCTGAATGACCTGTCCGACCGCCACGCGGGCAACCTGTCGGCAGGGCAAAAGCGCAGGCTGGGTCTCGCACGGATGCTGGTCACCGGGCGGCCCATCTGGATGTTGGACGAACCAACCGTCTCGCTCGACAAAAACGCCGTTCAGATGTTCGCCGACGCCGTACGCGGGCATCTGGGGCAGGGCGGCTCGGCCTTGATCGCCACACATATCGACCTCGGCCTCGACGCAGAGGTTCTGGACGTCGGTCCTTACAAAGCCAAACCGCAACCCATTGATGACTTTGACGGAGGCTTCCTGTGATCGCCCTGTTGCTGCGCGACCTGAAGCTGGCCTTCCGCGCGGGCGGAGGGTTCGGCTTGGGCCTGGCCTTCTTCCTGATTGTCACGGTTCTGGTGCCCTTTGCCGTCGGCCCGCAATCGTCGCTGCTCTCGACCATCGCACCGGGAATTCTGTGGCTGGGCGCGTTGCTGGCCTGCCTGTTATCCCTCGACCGTCTTCTGGCGCTGGATTGGGAGGACGGCTCGCTGGACCTGCTGGCCACCGCGCCTCTGCCGCTTGAGGCTGTGGTTTCGATCAAAGCGCTGGCGCATTGGATCACCACCGGCCTACCTTTGGTTCTGGCGGCACCGTTTCTGGGCATCTTACTGAACCTTCCCGCGCCGGGGTTCTTCTGGCTAGTGATCTCGCTCCTGCTCGGCACCCCCGCCATGAGCGTCATCGGCACCTTCGGCGCAGCCCTGACCGTCGGCCTAAAGCGTGGCGGCTTGCTGTTGTCACTGCTGGTTCTACCGCTCTACGTCCCAACACTGATCTTCGGCGCAGAAGTCGCCCGCCGGGGTGCCGTCGGGATGGAGACCCAAACCCCACTTCTGATGCTGGCGGGGATCACGATGGCCACGATTGCGCTGCTGCCCTTTGCCAGCGCGGCGGTCCTGCGCATCAATCTGCGGTGAAGCGCCACAACTTTGAGCAAGGTCAATTGAGAATGAACCCGAGTCGGACTAAATAACGGCCATGTCTATCGCAGCCAAAGCCAACGCCCTCTGGGAATATGCCAACCCGCGCAAGTTTCTTGCCACCACCGAGCGTGTCTTGCCCTTTTTCTGGATCACCTCCGCGGTTTGCATCGTGGTCGGGCTGGTCTGGGGCTTCTTCTTCACGCCGGACGACTTCCGGCAGGGCTCGACAGTCAAGATCATCTACCTGCACGTCCCATCGGCCCTGATGGCGATCAATTGCTGGCTGATGATGCTGGCGACGTCGTTGATCTGGCTGGTGCGGCGCCATCACGTCAGCGCCCTGGCCGCGCGGGCCGCCGCACCTGTGGGCATCGTGATGACCCTGATCGCACTGGCGACCGGAGCGATCTGGGGCCAGCCGATGTGGGGCACCTGGTGGGCTTGGGATCCGCGCCTGACCTCGTTCCTGATCCTGTTCCTGTTCTATCTCGGCTACGTCGCCCTGTGGGAGGCGATCGAGGACCCGGACACCGCCGCCGACCTGACCTCGGTCCTGTGTCTTGTGGGGTCGGTGTTCGCGATCCTCAGCCGCTATGCGGTGAATTTCTGGAATCAGGGGCTGCACCAGGGCGCCTCGGTCATGCGGGCCGGAGCGGTCACGGGAACGGATACCGAAGAGAAAGTCAGCAACGTGTTCTTCTATCCGCTGCTGGTCTGCATCATTGGTTTCGTTCTGCTGTTCATCGCATTGGTTCTGTATCGCACCGGCACCGAAATCCGCGCACGCCGGGTCAAAGCGCTGTTGGCACGGGAAAGGGTGGGCGCATGATGCCTGATCTTGGAAAATACGCAGACGCTGTCCTGTCGTCTTATGCGGCTTCGATCTTGCTGATCGTGGCGCTGGTCGTCTTAAGCGTGATCCGGGGACGCAAAGTGCGGGCCGAGATGGAGAAAATCGAACAAAGGATGTCGCGCAATGGCTAAAATTTCGCCTTTGATGGTCGCGCCGCCACTGATCTTCGGTGCTTTTGCCGTTTTGGCCGGGATCGGAATGTTCCGAGACGACCCCAACGCCCTGCCATCCGCCCGCGAAGGGCAACCCGCCCCTCCGGTCGTCCTGACCGAGTTTCCGGGCAAAACACCTTTCGACGACGCGACCCTGCGGGATGGGCAGGTCAAGCTGGTCAACTATTGGGCCAGCTGGTGTGCCCCCTGTCGGGCAGAGCATCCAAACCTAGAGGCGCTGTCGAACGAAGGCATCCCGATCTACGGCGTCAACTACAAAGACAAGTTGGACAATGCGCAAAGCTTTCTGACTGAATTGGGCGATCCCTATACCGGCATTGGTCGCGACGAACAGGGTCGCATGGCGCTGGATTGGGGCCTCTACGGCGTTCCCGAAACCTATGTGATCGACGGGGAGGGCACCGTGATCCTGCGTTTCGCCGGGCCGATCACCCAGCGTGTGATCGAAAGCACGATCCGCCCGGCCCTTGAAAAAGCGGCGGGTGGTTAGAGCCTGTACCCACCGGTCACAGCCAAGGTCTCACCCGTGATGAATGCGGCGTCGTCTGATGCCAGAAACCGTACGGCCTTCGCGATATCGTCGGGCCTCCCGATCCGCCCTACGGCCGTGTTCTCGACGAACAAGGCGGTCAAGTCTTCCGAGCGCGGGTCTTCAGGGATGTTAATCGCCCCCGGTGCCACAGCATTGACCCGGATACCCTGAGGTCCCAGTTCCTTTGCCATCCCGCGTGTCCAAAGGTTCAGGGCCGCCTTGCTTGCCCCATAAATCACCGCGTCTTTCGGCGGCAAAACAGCATTCATCGAGGAAATGCTGACAATCGCTGCGCCCGGATGCAAATGGGGCAGGGCAGCCGCCAGCAAAGCAGCAGGGACCAGCAGGTTCAGATCCACAATCGCGCGATGATCCTCGCGGTCAAAAACCTCTTTCGGAGTAGACCGGACCAAACCTGCATTGTTCACGATAACGTCCAACCGCCCGAAACGTTCGACAACGTCGTGCATAACCGCTTCAGGCTGTCCGTCCTGCGTCAGGTCGGACTGTATCGGCTGCAAACCTTCCCCGTCCAACACCGGATCGGGTTCGGTGGACAGCCATGTGAAAGCAACCCTATGATCGCGCCTCAGGTCCTCAACGATGGCGCGCCCGATACCCCGCGCGCCGCCGGTCACCAAAGCCACTTTGTCCATACTGACCTCCCACACACAGCCGATAGACTGCTCAAGACGCAATCAACTTCTTCTGTTCAAAAATACCTCGGAGCGCGAGGCAGAGCCTCGCAAAAAAGAAAGGACGCCAATCGGCGCCCCTCTCAGTCCCTTGAACAACACCACGTCAACCCGCCTTCGCGAGGTTGCGCAGCACGTAGTGCAGAACACCGCCGTTCTCGATGTATTCGATCTCGGGGGCCGTATCTATCCGGCATTTCAGGGTGATGGTCTTCTCGGCGCCATCCCCGTAGGTAATATCGCAAGACACCTCCTGCAGCGGCTCAATCGTGTCCAGACCGTGGATCGAGACCGTCTCATCCCCTTTCAACCCAAGCGTTTTGCGGGTGTCTCCGCCGGTGAATTCAAACGGAATCACGCCCATGCCCACGAGGTTCGAGCGGTGAATACGCTCAAAACTCTCGGCAATCACAGCTTTGACACCGAGCAGAGCCGTCCCTTTCGCGGCCCAGTCACGGGACGAGCCCGCGCCATATTGCTCACCTCCAAAAACGACCAGCGGGGTGCCGTTCGCCTGATACGCCATCGACGCGTCGTAGATCGAGGTCTGCGCGCCATCCGGCCCCTTGGTGTAACCGCCTTCGACCCCGTCCAGCATCTCGTTCTTGATGCGGATATTGGCGAAGGTGCCGCGCATCATGACCTCGTGGTTGCCTCGGCGCGAGCCGTAAGAGTTGAACTCACGCGGCTGCACCTGACGTTCGATCAGGTACTGACCGGCAGGCGAGGTCGTGGCAAACGATCCAGCTGGTGAGATGTGGTCGGTCGTAACCATATCGCCCAGGATCGCCAGTACTTTGGCCCCCTCGATATTCGAGATCGTGCCCGGCTCAGCCCCCATGCCCTGGAAGTAGGGCGGGTTCTGGATATAGGTCGAGGTCGGTGGCCAGTCATAGGTTTCCTGCTGTGGAACCTCGACCTCGCGCCACTTCTCATCCCCTTTGAAGACGTCGGCGTATTTCGACTGGAATGCCTCGCGGGTGACGGTCGCCTCGACCAATTCCGCAATCTCGCTTTGGGTCGGCCAGATGTCTTTCATATAGACGTCGTTACCGTCCCGATCCTGACCGATCGGCTCGGATGTCAGGTCGATGTCCATGGTGCCTGCCAGCGCATACACAACGACCAGAGGCGGCGAGGCCAGATAGTTGGCACGCACATCCGGCGAGATCCGACCTTCGAAGTTGCGGTTGCCCGACAGAACCGAGGTGGCGACAAGATCGCCTTCGGAAATCGCCTCGCTGATTTCTCGCTGAATCGGGCCGGAGTTGCCGATACAGGTGGTGCAGCCATAGCCCACAAGGTTGAACCCGATCTTGTCCAGATCATCCTGCAGGTCCGCGGCCTCAAGATAGGCGGAAACCACCTGCGATCCGGGCGCAAGCGAGGTCTTCACCCATGGCTTGCGATCCAGACCCAGCGCGGCGGCTTTGCGCGCTACCAGACCGGCTCCGATCATCACATATGGGTTCGACGTGTTGGTGCAGGAGGTGATCGAGGCGATCACGACCTTGCCCGACTCCATACCGAAATTCTCGCCTTTGACTTCGACCTGCTTGCCCATCGGGCGTTTGAAGGTCTTCTCCATCTCGTTCAGGAACGCGGCCTTCGCATCCGTCAGCGCCACGTAGTCTTGCGGGCGTTTTGGTCCCGAGATCGCAGGCACAATGGTGCCCATATCCAGCGAAAGGGTGTCAGTATAGATTGGCGCGTAGGTCTCATCACGCCACAGCCCGTTTTCCTTGGCATAGGCTTCGACCAAGGCCAGGCGGTCTTCGTCGCGCCCGGTATTGCGCATGTAGCGCAGGGTTTCGCCGTCGATTGGGAAGAAGCCGCAGGTCGCACCATATTCGGGGGCCATATTGGCGATCGTGGCACGGTCAGCCAGCGGAAGGCGATCCAACCCTTCGCCGTAGAATTCGACGAATTTACCAACCACGCCCTTTTCACGCAGCATCTCGACGACTTTCAGCACAAGGTCAGTACCAGTAGTGCCCTCGACCATCGCGCCCGTCAGTTCAAAACCCACAACCTCGGGGATCAACATCGAGATCGGTTGGCCGAGCATCGCGGCCTCAGCCTCAATCCCGCCGACGCCCCAGCCCAGAACGGCCATGCCGTTGACCATAGTGGTGTGGCTGTCGGTGCCCACGAGGGTGTCGGGATAGGCGACCTCTTCTCCGTTCTGATCGGTATCGGTCCAGACGGTTTGGGCCAGATATTCAAGGTTCACCTGATGACAGATGCCGGTGCCAGGCGGTACGACGCGGAAGTTGTTAAATGCGTTCTGACCCCATTTCAGGAACTGGTAGCGTTCCATGTTACGCTCGTATTCGCGGTCTACATTCATCTGAAACGCGCGCGGATTGCCGAATTCGTCGATCATGACCGAGTGGTCGATGACCAGATCCACCGGGTTCAGCGGATTGATCTTTTGCGCATCGCCCCCAAGCGCCTTGATGCCGTCGCGCATGGCCGCCAGATCAACCACGGCAGGCACACCAGTGAAATCCTGCATCAGTACGCGGGCAGGGCGATAGGCGATCTCACGCGGGTTCTTACCTCCGTTCTCACCCCATTCCGCAAAGGCCTTGATGTCGTCGACCGAGACGGAAAACCCGTCATCCTCAAAACGCAGCATGTTTTCCAGCACCACTTTCAGCGCGGCGGGCAGCTTGGAGAAATCACCCAGTCCAGCCTCTTGGGCGGCGGGGATGGAGTAGTAGGAGATGGTTTTGCCATTCACGCTCAGGCTGCGGCGTGTTTTGGCGGTATCCTGTCCGGTTTTGATAGGCATCCTGTGGCCTCCCTTTCAAATAACTTGGAAAATGGGATTCGCTGCGGTTTATCTTGATCACGTTTGTCTGGGGTTCAAGCGTCAGTTACTGACAAGATGAAAGTGTATACTGTGGTATGCAAATTCAAGGGCGGGGAACCGCCTCGTCTCAAGAAACCTTGATTGGAGCTTGAAGAGCAAAACGTTTATCCGTTTTGCAAGTATTTCATGCCGAGGGGACTCATGTTCAAATCTGCCCTAGCAGCCGCCTTTCTATCTGCCTGTGCCGCCTTTTCAGTATCGGCGCAAGAGGATCCGGTTGTGATCGAGCTGTTCACCTCGCAAGGGTGTTCGTCCTGCCCGCCTGCGGATCGGCTTTTGCACGAGTTGGTCAAGCGCGATGACGTGATAGGGCTGGCGTTGCATGTGGACTATTGGGACTACATCGGTTGGAAAGACGAATACGCTGATCCTGAACATACGCTGCGCCAGCGGGCCTATGCCCGCAACGGTGGCCGGTCGATGATCTACACGCCTCAGATGGTGATCAACGGGAGGCACGACGTCGTGGGTGCGCAGTTGCAGGAATTGAACCGGCTGATCAAGGCGCATCAGATCGCCCCACTCACGGCCGAAGTCGAGGCCGAGCGTTCGGGGCAAGAGGTGACGGTTCGCGTGACGCCAGTCGACTTGCCTGCTGAGGACTCCTATGACGTGAGGATCGTCCAGTACACACCACTGCGCCACGCCTCGATCCGGCGCGGAGAGCTTGCGGGCCAAGAATTCGATTATGCCAATGTGGTGGAAAGCTGGCAGATTGCCGGGCGCTGGGATGGGGTCAATGAGCAGGCGTTTTCAGCACAGTTGGATTCGGACCTACCAGCGGTTGTTCTGGTGCAGCGGGCAGGTCACGGGCCAATCATCGCAGCTGCGCATGTGAAGTGATCAGGGCATATCTTCGGGTTGCACGCCCAGTCCGTTCCAGGCCTTCCAGCGGCGGTGAATCCAGAACCATTGCCCCATATGCTGGCGCACCATCTGCTCCAGATCGTCGTTGATATACTGGGTCATGGTCTTCGGGTCGGAATGTGGCACCGGGTCGTGCATCACGATTTCGAAATCCAGACCGTTTGGTTGGCGCACGGCGTAGCAGGGGATCATGACCGCATTGTACTTCATCGCAAGTTCAGCGTTCAGAACGGATGTGACGGCGGGCTTGCCAAAGAACATCAACTCTTCCCCGCCGTGAACGTGCAGGTCCGAGACAATGGCGATCATCTCTCCGCCTTTGAGTGAACGTACCATTTCAACCATTCCGCGTCGGCCCTGTTCGAACATGGGCGCGCCGGTTTTGTAGAAGGCTTTTACATAGGCCTCGTTGAAATAGGGGTTGGCCATGCGGCGGTAAAGGCAGCCCAGCGGGCGACTACTCCGGGCCTGCAGCGCGATTCGCGTTGCCAGGTAATGGCCGAAATGCGCGGCGATGATCATGACGGGCCGCCCTTCGGCGGAGGCGGCATCAAAGGCGGCCACACCAGGGCCGGACAGCTTGGCGTTGCGTTGGCGCGCCGTGAACCCTTCGGGCGAGAAGTGCTCCATCAAGGCCCGGCCAGCATTGTCCGAGACCTCGGCCGCGATGCGGTTGATGTCACGCTCTGACAGCTCGGGGCAGGTGAGTTTCAGGTTGTTTCGGACCCGTTTTCGAAATCCGACCAGCGGGGCCAATCCGCGGACCAAGGCCCCCATCGCCGCGATGCGGGTTCCATAGGGCAGCAACCGCATGCCACCGATCACGCCTTTCAGGAACAGGCTGGCGACATAGTATTTTCCAAGCTCAAACCGGCTGAGCTCTGACTTTTCGACAGGCATGGAGGTGTCTCGCGGCGTGTTGCGTTTTGCTGGATCAGACATACAGGCCCGGATCGGCAAGCTCAAGCACTCAGCCGGTTGAGGTCAGTCTTCCTCGTCTTCTGGTTCGACCAATGTCAGCGTACCTTCGTCCACCAGCGTTCGGATCGCGCCGACGATCTCGGTCATGGCTTCTTCGGCGTCAGACTGTTTAACGCGCCCGCGCTCGGCCATTTCTTCGCGCAGATTGTCGGCCATTCGGGCAGAGATATTGGACAGGATAAATTCGACCGAGGCCTTATCATCATCGGCGGCAGCGCCGGCCAGTGCGGTGACGAGGCTGGTCTGATCCACCCCACGCAGAATGGTGGGCACATCGCGTGTTGGGATACGGGCCGGAATATGGGCGAAGGTGAAGATGGATTGGCGCACGATATCCGCGAATTCGGCATCCTCTTCGTTCAGGGCCGTCAGCAACCCGTCGCGGGTTGAGGCCGCCGATTGATTCAGAATGGCCCCAACCCGCGCGCCTGGGTCATCAGCAAACGCTTGCGAAGGACGTTGATCCAGTTGCGCCGCCAGCGACCAGCCGATCCGTTCCACCGCTTCGGGGGTCACATTGGCCGTTTGGGAAATCGCATAGGTGATGCGTCGCGCGATGGGGCCGGGCAGGTGCCCCAATAGTTGCGCGGCTTTGGCCGTGTCGAGCTTGGACAGCATCACGGCGGCCACCTCGGTGCTTTCTGCCTGCGCCATCTGGGCCAGATCCTCGGCCGAGATCTCTCGCAATCGTTGCCATGGGTCGCCGATCTGACGCACGCCGGCGATCTTGCGCAATCTCGCTGCGGTGGCGGGGGCAATCTTGCCGTTCACCGCGTCCAGCGCCCCCGCAAGGCCATGGGGAAAAGCCAGGCCCACGCTATCGAGCGCATCGCCAAATTCCTGCGCAACCGCATCCAGCGTCACACGGTCCACCAGACCCATCTGGCCCAGTTGGTGCGTGAGTGTTTCCTGCAAATCGTCAGGCAGTTCCTCTAGTGGAATGTCCGCCCCTTCATTCAGCAACAGACGCACCACTATAGCAGCCTTTTGACGATTGCTGAGTGTGCGCGGGACAACGCGGGGCGCGTCGTTCGCCTGACCTGCGCCCGAGGGCTGCGCCCCCGGTGCCACCTGAACCAAAGTATTCATATCCTGCATCTGCCTGCGGTGCCAAAGTTCTGTTCCACAGGCAGGTTAGCGGGAATCAGGTAAAGAAAGGCTGAACCTTAATAGTTATAGGTCAGCCCGGTCTTGATGGCCTCGCGCAGAGACGCCTCGGCCCAGGTGCCTTCGCCGCCGCGAGCCTTGATTTCGCGCCATTGGACGATGGCCAGGTCTGTTTTCCCTTCGGAAACATAGCCTTGAGCCATATAGCTGCGCGCCAGAAGGTTGTCTGGATTTGTTGCGATGGCCTGCTCGTAATAGGCATTCGCCAGCTCAATGTTGCCCATCTTACGGTGTGTGAAGCCCCAGTAGGTCAGGACGCGGTCATCACTTTGATCGCTCATGACGCGCAGGATGTTCTGGGCGTTTTCCAGCTGACCATCATAAGCCAGCTCACGCACGGCCTCATAGAGGTCCTCATCGGTGAAGTTTGTCGCGCTCGGTTTGACGCAACGCCCGCGGTCTTCGCTCCAGACCCGGCCGAACAGGCATTTCTTGGTCGTGTTGGTGGGTTTTGGGGGATTGGCGCTGCCGCCACCGGCCGCGTGGGCTGCGATGGGGGAAAAGGCGAAAGAGGTCAGTGCAATCGCGGAAGCAAGAAGAATGCGCATAGTTTTAACTCCGTGGACAGATCTGCTCATTAAAATCATAGTGTGATCTTCAAAAAAGCTAACACCGGAGCTTTTCGTTTTATTCACAAAGCAGACAGAATTTTTGTTCACGAAGTGCGTGAGGATGCAAAAAGCGCCCGGTTGATGAGGGGCCGGGCGCTTTTCTGGGATGGTTTATTCGCCGAAGACACGTTCGAAAATCGTGTCGACATGCTTGGTGTGGTAGCCCAGATCGAATTTCTCTTCGATCTCTTCCACGCTAAGGGCGGCGGTCACTTCGGCGTCGCCCAGCAGTTCGGTTTTGAAGTCCTTGCCTTCTTCCCAAACCTTCATCGCGTTGCGCTGCACCAGACGGTAGGCATCTTCGCGGCTGACACCGGCTTGGGTGAGGGCCAGCAGCACGCGCTGGCTCATGACCAGACCGCGGAACTTGTTCATGTTGGCCAGCATGTTTTCCGGGTAAACGACCAGCTTGTCGATCACGCTGGTCAGGCGCGACAGCGCGAAGTCCAGAGTGACGGTGGTATCGGGGCCAATATTCCGCTCGACCGACGAATGCGAGATGTCACGCTCGTGCCAAAGGGCCACGTTCTCCATTGCGGGCACAACGGCCATACGGACAAGACGGGCCAGACCGGTCAGGTTTTCGGTCAGAACCGGGTTGCGCTTGTGCGGCATCGCCGAGGAACCCTTTTGACCTTTCGAGAAAAACTCTTCGGCCTCAAGAACCTCGGTCCGCTGCATGTGGCGGATTTCGATGGCGATGTTCTCGATGCTGCTGGCGATGACGCCCAGCGTGGCAAAGAAGGCTGCATGACGGTCGCGCGGGATGACCTGAGTGCTGATCGGCTCGGGCACCAGTCCCAACTGGTCGCAGACATGCTCTTCAACGCGGGGGTCGATATTGGCGAAGGTGCCGACCGCACCGCTGATCGCGCCGGTGGCGATTTCGGCGCGCGCGTCGCGCATACGGGACAGGTTGCGGTCCATTTCGGCGTAGAAGCGGGCAAAGGTCAGGCCCATCGTTGTCGGCTCAGCGTGGATGCCGTGGCTGCGGCCGATGCGAACCGTGTCTTTGTGTTCGATGGCCCGGCGTTTCAGAGCGCCCAGCAACCCTTCGAGGTCCGTGATCAGAATATCGGCGGCGCGGGTCAGCTGTACGTTGAAGCACGTGTCCAGAACATCCGAGCTGGTCATGCCCTGATGCACAAAGCGGGCCTCGTCACTGCCGACATGCTCGGCCAGGTGAGTCAGGAAGGCGATGACGTCGTGCTTGGTGACGGCCTCGATTTCATCAATACGGGCCACGTCGAATTCCACGTCCTTGGCTTTCCACACCGCGTCGGCGTTTTCACGCGGGATCACGCCCAGATCAGCCATGGCTTCGCAGGCATGCGCCTCGATCTCGTACCAGATGCGGAACTTGGTTTCGGGCGACCAGATGGCAACCATCTCGGGGCGGGAATAGCGAGGAATCATTGGCAGCAGGACCTTATTGTGATTTGGCAGAGAGCGTTGCGGCGGGGTTTAGCGCCGTAGGCGTATGGGAACAAGGCATGAGTGCCCGATTGCGGCGATCTGGCCGGGATAGTGGGAATGACGAGCGTACCAACAACATTGTCCGATTTCGAAGGGCGCTGGCGTCTGACGCGCACGATCCACGATGCGCGGGCCGGGCAAGTTATGCAGGCTAAGGGAGAGGCCCTGCTGCTGCGATCCGAGGACGGGCTGATCTATACCGAAGAGGTCACGCTCAGCATCCCCGGCCAGCCTCCGATGAAAGGAACCCGTAAGTATCTTTGGCGCGACGGCGGGCATCGCGTGTTGATCCATTTCGACGACGGGCGGTTTTTCCATGCCTTGACGCTGGGCGGGCCGAGTGCCTCGGACCACCATGATTGTGCGCCAGACAGTTACGATGCGGTTTATGATTTCAACGACTGGCCCCGCTGGTCGGTGCAATGGACGGTGTCCGGACCTCGAAAATCCTACAAAATGTCCACAGACTATGCTGCGATAGCGTAATCATGTTGCAGTTTGGGGCCTGACAAGGCATTGCTGGGGCAGAAATCTTGGTCCGAATTGGGAGAAGTTAAGATGAATGTAAACGTTCTGGCCAATGCGTTTGGCCCGCGTGAAGGTACGGCGCTACTTGTAAAGCAGGTTGTACTGGTCGCTCTGGGCATCGTGGCCCTGGCGGTTGCTGCGAAAATCAAAGTGCCGATGTGGCCTGTTCCGATCACCATGGGCACCTTTGCCGTCCTGACCATCGGCACCGCCTATGGCGCACGTCTGGGTCTGATCACCATGCTGGGCTACCTGCTGGTCGGCGCGCTGGGCTTTGACGTATTCGCAGGTTCCTCGGCCGAGAAATTCGGTCTGACCTACATGATGGGCGGCACTGGCGGCTACCTGGTCGGTTACCTGATGGCCACCGTTCTGCTGGGCGCTCTGGCTGCGCGCGGCTGGGACCGCTCGGTTGTTAAACTGGCACTGGCGCTGTTGCTGGCCAACGTTCTGATCTACGTACCGGGCCTGCTGTGGCTGGGTCAGCTTTACGGTTGGGACAAGCCGATCCTGGAATGGGGCCTGACACCGTTCCTGCTGGGCGACGCCATCAAGCTGGGTCTGGCGGCCCTGCTGATCCCCGCCGTTTGGAAACTGGTCGGAGATGCGCGCAGCTAAGCGCCTGAACCTGCTGAAATTCTAACCCGCGCCCCGAGATCCGAGGCGCGGGTTTTTTCTTTTCCAGACAGGGCGGTGCTGGACAAGACCAGCCGTGACGGGCCAATCTGCGGTCAGTGAAACAATTAGGCAATTGAGATATGCGTATTCGTTTAAAGACGGCTCTGGCGGCCTGCGCGGCCCTTTGGGTCGGGGCGGTTGTGCCAGCTGCCGCAGATACCCCGGTGACTTATACCGACGCCGGGCGTGCGCTCTTCAGCTTTGCGGTGCCGGATTTCTGGGTGCTGCGTACAGGCGGGCCACGCGATATTGAAGACACGGAGCTGGGCGACCCCCGCGCTGTGGCGCGTGTGATGGGGTTCAAGCCGGTCACGGATGACTCGGTCTGGATGGGCTTTGTCTCGCCGGCAGGAGTTAACAGCATTCAGGACGGGTTGCGGTATCTGGATGATATCGACAAGTTTCTGGTGAATGATCCCACGGTGACCAGCACCAGCGACACTCGGATAGCAGGGCTGCCCGCCAAGGTGATCCGAGGCACTGGCACGCGGGACGGAGGCGTGAATTTCACCGCCACCATCATTGATCTGCCCCGTGGGCGCGTTGCGATTGCCGTGACAATCCTGCGCAATGGGGCTGATCCTGCCTATGTGGATGATCTGAACGCCGTGTTCGCGTCGTTCCGGTCGGTGCAATAGGGGGCTCAGATGACACGTAAATTGATGAAACGATCCGTTCTTGTGTTGGGTCTGGGGATTTCAAGCTTGACGCTGGCGGCCTGTGACGGCGTCAGCGTGGGGGTGGGTGTCGGATACGGGTATGATCCGTTCTACGACTCGATGCTGTGGAACGACTATTACCACGATGTGGATGTCGATATCGACGTAGACCGCCCCGACCGTCCCGACCGGCCACCGATCAACAAACCTCCGGCACGTCCGAAGCCGCCGATCGCAAAGCCTCCGGCGCGGCCGCGTCCTCCGGTTGCGCGACCGCCGGCGGCACGACCTCCGATCCACCGTCCAGCGCCACGCCGGCGCTGAGCGACGTCTGCTCAGGGGAGGAGTTCGGTCGTGATATGCGCCGAGCCCTCCAACGTGCGATGCACCGGGCATTTGTCGGCAATTTCCAGAAGGCGGTCGCGCTGGGCCTGATCCAGCGACCCCTCAAGCCGGATCTTGCGGCGGAACAGATCGACCTTGGCGTCCCCGTTCAGCCCGGCATCCTGTGCATGAACCTTGTTGTGGCATACATCCACCGACACCCTAGTCAGCGGCCACTTCTTGCGCCGTGCATACATGCGGATGGTCATCGACGTGCAGGCCCCAAGCCCGGACGAGACAAACCCGTAAGGCGACATGCCCCGATCCGTGCCACCATATGAGGCGGGCTCGTCCGCGACGACGTGATGGCGCGGTCCGGCCTGGATATCTTGCAGGAAGCCGTTGGGATCGGCCTCGGTCACCCGGACAACACCCTCGGGCGCCCCCGGTGGCGGGGCAGGTGGGCGGAGGTCGATATAGCGCGACACCCATGCTGAAATGACGTCAGCGGCATATTCAGCATCGCTTGCCCGCGTGATCAGGTGATCGGCATCGTCGAGGGTCACGAAGCTTTTAGGGTGTTTGGCAGCCATAAAGAGCGTGCTGGCATTGTCGATGCTCACCGTCTCATCCCGCGGCGCGTGCAGGATCAAAAGCGCTGCCTTGAGGTCGGCGACCGAGGGGGTCAACGCGGCCTCCGAGATATCATCGACAAAGGCCTTGCCAATGCGGAAGGGGCGACCGCCCAGAGAAACCTCGGCGCTGCCTTCTTGTTCGATCTCGGGCAGGGCCTGTTCGAAATGGTGCGAGACGTGCCCCGGATCAGCTGGCGCCCCAAGCGTGACCACCGCCTTGACCGAAGGGATGCCTGCCCGGGCCCGTAGAACCGCAGCACCGCCCAAGGAATGGCCGATCAGCAGCGAAGGGGCCATGTTTCGGCCCGCAAGGAAATGCGCGGCAGCAATCAGGTCTTCGACATTCGAGGAAAAGGTGGTGTTCGCAAACTCACCCTCAGAATGGCCCAACCCGGTGAAATCAAAACGCAAAACGGCAATGCCCATCGCCGCCAGCCGGGCCGAGATCCGACGCGCTGCGGGAATGTCCTTTGAGCAGGTGAAGCAATGTGCAAACAGAGCGGTCGCCAGGACAGGTCCTTCCGGTAGGTCGAGGCGCGCGGCCAGACGGCCGCCGTCGTGACCGGCAAAAGTGATGCGTTCGGTTGGCATGGCTGTTCCTTAGATATCGGTATGGGACCAATAGTGTGCAGTTGTGCCGGATGTCTCAACCCCATTGTAGGAAGCGTCACGGGAAGGTGAGCAAAAACCAGTGAATATTTCTATATTCAAAAAATGTGATGATATACGCATCAAATATTCGTTTTCATAATTGATCTCTTCCTCCCATCTTGCAGCTGTCACACCAAACAAGACAAGGAGACCGAGATGACACATACGGCATGCGCCCCGCGCCAGCATAACCTCCGCGCTGATCTGCTGATCCTTATCGCGCTCAGCGGGGTATTGGGCTTTTCGCTAGGCCAGAATTTGGAAAGGGCGACCCCGACCAGTGTCGAAGCCGCCCTTCCATCCGAGGATTGGCACGGGAATGTCCGACGCTCGACTTGGTCGGACTGAGTGCTTATTCCAGCCCCATCAAGCCGGCATCAAACGGGTATTTGGTCAGGTTCTCATAGCCGTCTTCGGTGATCAGAACCTGATCCTCCAGCTTGATCGAGAAGTCCCCGCCAACCTCGCCAACAGCGGCCTCGACGCACAGGACCATGCCGGGTTCGAGCGGGTAGTCATAGGCGCCCTCGACCGCTTGGTCCGGGTACGCGACCAAAGGCCATTCATCGCACAGACCGACGCCATGCATCAGGCAGCCGTATTTCTGGGCCTGAAACTTGTCATCCAGCCTGTGCGCATTGGCGGTTAGCTCAGGGATCATGACGCCGGGTTTCAGCATCTCCATGTTGGTCATGATATGTTCATGCGCGTGCTGCATGGCATAGATCATGTCCGGGCGCGGCTTCTGGTCACCGATCCACCATGTGCGCGAGATGTCGATGCAGATCCCGTAAGAGCCGACCAGATCGGTATCAAAGGCGATGATCTCGTTCTGTTGCGTGATGCGTGGGCCGCATTCCTGAAACCACGGGTTGGTGCGCTGACCCGAAGCCAGCAGGCGGGTTTCAATCCACTCGCCACCGCGGCGGATGTTTTCGGCATGCAAAACCGCCCAGATGTCATCTTCCGATGTCTTGCCGTCCCCAACATTGGCGCGGGCGAATTTCTCCATCTCGGCCACGGCTGTTTCACAGGCGTGGTTGGCACAACGCATCGCCAGAATCTCATCCGGGCCTTTGATGGCGCGGGTTTTCTCGGTCAGTTCTTCGCCTTCCACAACCTCGAATCCTTGCGCCTCAAGCGCGCGCAGACCGTGCAGCATGATCTTGTCAACTGCCAGACGCTTGTTGCCGCCGCTATGTTCCTCGATCAGGATACGTACCTCGTTCGAGAACACATCCGCCGCGATATCGAGCTTGTCGCCGCGATCAAAGTAGAACAGATCCGCGCCCGAGCGCTGTTCGCGCACCAGGGGGTTGAATTCCGACAGAAAGGGCGAGTTCTTATAGTCCCAGATCACCATATACCCGTCGGCACACAGCAGCACGGCGCGGAACGGGTTGTGGGTGTTCCACAGCTGCATGTTGGTGCTGTCGGTCGCATAGCGGATGTTGAGCGGGTCGAAGACGAGAAGCCCGCCATAGCCACGATCCACGATGGCTTGGGTCAGACGCTTCCAGCGATGTTCCCGCATACGTTCGAGGTTGGGCAGGGCCAGCCCGGCTGAGGCCCATTCCTCAAAGGCAAGCTGGGTGGGCCCGATTTCGATTCGGTCATTGTCATTCGGTGTACCATCGCCGAGAGTTGCGCCTTGGGATGGGTCGATTTTGCGCGTATCGCGGTAGTGTTTGTTCATGACTGGCCTCTGCTGGTTCACACCAGAGGTATCAAGCGCCCGTCCGGGGTGTCCCAAAAAAATGCGACGGTTTCTTGGTCGCTTTTTGACCGACAAGGGGGCAGGCTGATGGTAAGTGAATGGGATGGTTGTTATTTTACAGTCCTCTATCCCATACGACCCGCGCCACACCCGCGCCTTGCCGGGCATTCAGCCTGTCGAGATGGCGGAATGGTTGCATCAGGACGATGCATTCGCCGCGCAGATGGCCCACCGTGCATTCCTGTTGGAAAACCGGCGTAGCGACGTTCTGGCCCTGTCCCCCGAGGCGGAACCTGCCGCGCAGGAGCTGTTGCAGCTCGTTCTGCGCCAAACCTACCCAGAGGCGACTGACTGCGCATTGCGCCCGGACGGCGCCCGCGTACCGATTGATTTTGCAAACCCGCTGGATACGCTGTGCAATCTGGTGCAAGAAGATTTCTGCATCCTCCAGAAACACGAGGATGAGCATGTTCTGACCGGAGCGATCCTGTGCTTTCCGGCCAGTTGGCGGCTACATGAAAAGTTCATGCGGCCTTTGGTCGGAATTCATGTTCCTGTGGACAGCTATGATGACAACATCGCCCGTCGCGTGCAGCGTCTGTTTGACGGGATACAGCCGGGGCGACCGCTCTGGCGGTTCAATGCCCTATGGTATGAAGACCCCGAGCTTCACCAGCCCCGCAGCGCCAGCAATCCGCGTGAAATCCGCGATCGTGGTCGCGCCCGATATTTGCGCAGCGAACGCCAAACCCTTCTGCGCCTGCCGGAAACGCGTGCAGTGGTGTTTTCGATCCATACTTATGTTCTGGCCGCAGACCAGTCGCCGAAAATGGAAAACCCCGCCTGATGGCGGGGCCTCCAAGGAGGGTCTTCGGTAATAAGGTTACATGCCTAGTGCGGTGGCGACATCGGCAAAGGCGTTGCTGGCGTTCAACGCCACGATTGCAAAGGTAAAGACCAGAACCTGCGTGTTCAGGCGGAAATCCTCGCCCCGGATCAGGTTGACCGCGGCCATCGACACAGCAATCGGGGCCGACATGCTGGCGACGACACCTGTAAGGCACCAGCTGCTCAGCCTCAGGGCGTCGCTGGGGCGGTCGGATGAGTCCTCTTGCGGATCAGGAGTAGCCTGCGCCACCGGGTCATCTTCAGTGCGAAACGCAATGCTCAGCAGCTGCTCATCGGTCAGTTGGATCGGCCGGGGGGCAATCTCGGGCTCTTCAGGTTCCGGAAATTTCGTATCAGCAAATTGCCCAGTCACGGCCTGAAAGATCTGCTTGCGGCTTCTGGGTCTGGTCGGCGCGAACGTGTCAAAGGCACCTATGAATTGTTCGACGGTCAGAACTGTATGGGGTGACAACCATTCCACCCGCTGGGATGAGCAGATGTCGACCATGCGATACAGAGTGACCGCGAGCATCAGCTCTGAGATTTCGGAATCATCCAGCAAGGGAGACACCGGCGAGATCGTGACGATCAGGCGGTTGCGAGGGCGTGACGCAGATGGCTTGACCAGTGTCTTCAACCCGGCCGCACGGTCCAGACGCTCGTGCCGGTCGTCGGTCTGGAGATCCTCGGACTCGAGCGCCAGACGCACGAGGTACTGGCTGGAGACGATGCTGGCCTCGGTATCGCTCAGCAGGGCCTTACGCTCAACAAGGTGGCCGTAATCTTCCAGAGTCGTGGCGACAATCGTTCCGAAACGCTCGACCGCGTTGTCGGCATCACCTTCAAACTGCAAGCCGCCATGATAGCTGTGCTTTTTGGTCACTGCGCATTCCTTTGTCGCAAGTCGTCTGACCACCATTCTACCGTGGGAACTGGGGCAGAATTTGGCAAAAATGCAAAAAAATCGAAATTTGGATAGATTGACTACGCTTTGGAAACCAAGTGATTGAGGCTTTTTTCGCACAACTATGGCGAGATTGTGGCTGAACTGTGGGGGATGGGCGGTCGGATCGCGGCCAGGCTATCCATCGATTCGAGCAGCCATTATCGCGATAGATTGCTGGTAGACCGAGGCCGCGTTCCACTGTTGGATGACCTTGAAATTAGGTTGCCCCTGCTGATATCCGCGACCGGGTTTCCAGCCTTTCTTGCGCAGGAAATTGGCGGTTGAGGCCAGTGCATCTGTCATGTTGTAGAAGTCGACGCGACGGTCCCCCGTGGCGTCGACACCATAGGTCAGCGCGTTGCCGGGCAGAAACTGCGTATGGCCAAGCTCGCCATGTTTTGCCCCTTTTGTGGCCATGGTGATACTGCCCTGATCGACCAGTTTCAGCGCCCCAATTGCATGGGGAACAAAGAACTCGGATCGGCGACAATCATAGGCCAGAGTGGTTATTGCTGACACAACCTGACTGTCGCCCATAAACCCCCCAAAGCCGGTTTCCATGCCGTGGATGGCGATCAATACCCCTGCTGGCACACCATATTGGCGTTCCAACGCGGCGTAGAAATCCGGGTTTCTGGCCTTCCGTTTGCGCCCCTGCGCAACGATGGTATCGGCCCCGCGCACCCGCATGAATTTATCAAGCGAGTATTTGAAGCTTTTCTGGTTGCGATCCGCGGCAATGGTGCGGGTCGCATATTGCGTCTGCGCCAGGGCTTGCAGGCCTTTCTTCTTCACCCCGGATTTTTTGGCCTGCTTGGCAAAGTCGGCTTTCCAGGCCTCGAACCCGGCACTGGTATTGCCGCAAGGGGCCGCGAGGCCAAGCGTCGGTGCAGACAGGGCAAGCGTCAGGATTAGAATGCGCAACATCAGGTCAATTCCTTCATACAATCTGTACCAAAGCTAAACGCCACCCCTTGCTTGGAAAAGGGTTTTTAATGCAAATCCAGCTCTCCGGCATGCCTGAGGTCTTCGAACCATTCATCGGGTGACATGCGCCCTCTCCCAGCTTGTTTTGACGGCCAGCTTGAAAGACCGCTCTGAACAAAACAAGGGCGCCCGAATGGACGCCCTTGGAAGGATCAGTCTGCAGCTGGGTTAGCAGCTGTAGTACATGCCGTATTCTACCGGGTGCGGCGTGTGCTCGTATGTTTCGACTTCTTCCATCTTCAGTGCGATGTAGCCGTCGATCTGGTCTTTGGTGAACACATCGCCCTGCAGCAGGAAGTCGTGATCGGATGCCAGAGCTTCCAGAGCCTCACGCAGCGAGCCGCAGACGGTCGGGATGTCGGCCAGTTCTTCGGCAGGCAGGTCGTACAGGTTCTTGTCCATGGCTTCGCCCGGATCGATCTTGTTCTTGATGCCGTCCAGACCGGCCATCAGCAGCGCAGCAAACGCCAGGTATGGGTTCGCAGCCGGATCGGGGAAGCGGGCTTCGACGCGCTTGGCTTTCGGGCTTTCGGTCCACGGAATACGGACACAACCCGAACGGTTGCGAGCCGAGTAGGCGCGCAGAACAGGGGCCTCAAAGCCCGGGATCAGACGCTTGTAGCTGTTGGTCGCCGGGTTGGTGAAGGCGTTCAGGGTCTTGGCGTGCTTCAGGATGCCGCCGATGAAATACAGGGCTTCGTCCGACAGGTCTGCGTATTTGTCGCCAGCGAACAGAGGCTTGCCGTCTTTCCAGATCGACATGTTCACGTGCATGCCGGTGCCGTTGTCACCTGCGATCGGCTTAGGCATGAAGGTAGCCGATTTGCCGTAGGCGTGTGCAACGTTGTGGATGACGTATTTGTACTTCTGCAGCTCGTCCGCTTGCTTGGTCAGGCTGTCAAAGATCAGGCCCAGCTCGTGCTGACAAGACGCAACCTCGTGGTGGTGCTTGTCCACTTTCATGCCGAGACGCTTCATGGTCGACAGCATTTCCGAGCGCAGGTCTTGTGCTTCGTCGATCGGGTTGACCGGGAAGTAACCGCCCTTGACGCCCGGACGGTGGCCCATGTTGCCCATCTCGTATTCGGTGTCGGTGTTCCACGACGCGTCGGTCGCATCAACTTCGTAGGATACTTTGTTGATGCTGTTCGAGAAACGGACGTCGTCGAACAGGAAAAACTCAGCTTCGGGGCCCATGTATGCGACATCGCCGATACCGGATGCTTTCAGGTAGGCTTCGGCTTTCTGAGCGGTGCCGCGCGGGTCACGTTCATAGGCTTCGCCTGTGTCGGGTTCAACAACCGAGCAGTGAACGCAGATAGTTTTTTCCGCATAGAACGGATCGACATAGGCACTGTCAGTGTCGACCATCAGCTTCATGTCCGATGCTTCGATCGACTTCCAGCCTGCGATGGACGAACCGTCGAACATAAAGCCCTCTTCCAGGAAGTCTTCGTCGACCTGTTCGGCCATCAGTGTCACGTGCTGCAGCTTGCCGCGCGGGTCGGTGAAACGGACGTCGACGTATTCGGCGCCTTCGTCTTTGATCAGCTGAAGAACTGCGTCCTTGCTCATTCTCTTGGTCCTCTGATTTGAGTGTGTTTTGTTACAGGGCGTCCGAGCCGGTCTCGCCGGTGCGGATGCGGATCGCTTGTTCGACGGGCGAGACAAAAATCTTGCCATCGCCGATCTTGTCGGTTTTCGCGGCAGAGACGATGGCCTCGATGGCGGCATCGACCTGATCGTCATCCAGCACGACCTCTACCTTTACCTTGGGCAGAAAGTCGACGACATATTCCGCGCCGCGATACAGTTCAGTGTGGCCTTTCTGGCGACCAAAGCCTTTGACTTCTATAACGCTGAGACCCTGGACACCAACGTCTTGCAGCGCCTCTTTAACTTCGTCCAGTTTGAACGGCTTGATGATCGCTTCGATCTTTTTCATTCCGGCTCACCTTGCATGGTTGTCTGGAATGCAGTGATCACGTCTAAATGAATGCAGCAATCCGATTGCGCGCCTCAGCGCGATCTGGTGCATTGAAAATGGGTGTCTGGTCAAATTTTGACCAGCTTGCACAAAAAGTAATCAAAATTGAATCGCGTGAGGATCTGAGATGGATGATTTGCTGACGGCGGCGCAAATGAAGGCGTTTGAACAGGCAGCGATCGTCTCGGGCGAGGTGACCGGGCTGGAGTTGATGGAACGCGCGGGGCAGGGCGTTGTGGATGCGATTTTTGAGGAATGGCCAGAGTTGAGGGATCGAGGGACCAGCCCCTCGAGCTCCCCGGGATATTTGAGGCCAGATGAAGGGGATCCTTTGCGTGCCACGGTGATGTGCGGACCCGGGAACAATGGGGGCGATGGGTTTGTGGTGGCCCGGTTGCTTCGGCAACTGGGGTGGACAGTTGAGGTGTTCCTGTATGGTGATCCGGCGAAACTGCCTGAGGATGCGCGGACGAACTATGAGCGGTGGGGCGGGTCGACGCGAAAGGCCGCGGATTTGGCCGTCGGGGGTCTGCACCAACCGGATGTGTCGATTGATGCGTTGTTTGGAACCGGTTTGGCGCGGCCAATCGACGATCCTGTTCTTTGGGAACATCTTTGGGCGCAAGATGATGCAGCAGAGGCCTGGGTTTTGCGGCGGCAGGGGGGCGGTACAGATATCGTGCCGCCGCGGACGGTGGCGATTGATCTGCCCTCGGGGCTTTGTTCGGATTCGGGAAAGGTTTTGGGGGGCGCGTTTCTCACGCATGGCCGGAGGTGTGCCCGCGCGGCCCTGACGGTCACGTTTCATTCACGCAAGCTTGGGCATGTTTTGGAGGATGGGCCATCGTTTTGTGGGAAGCTGGTCGTGAAGGATATCGGGTTGGGTGGTAAGCCGAGCGCGCCTGAGGTGGTGGTAGAAGTGCAACAGCCACCCTGTGGCGAATTGGTCAAAGATGCGCCGGGTCACAAATACGCACATGGACATGCGCTGATCCTGACAGGCGGATTTGGAAAAACCGGAGCTGCGCGCCTTTCAGGGCGGGGGGCTTTGCGGATCGGGGCAGGGTTGGTGACACTTGGCGTACCGCCTTCGGCGCAGATGGAAGTGGCCTGTCAGATCACTGCTTTGATGATGAAGCGGGTCGAGGGGGGCGACGACCTGCGCGACATTCTGGCGGATCAGCGACTGAGCGCAATGTGCCTGGGTCCTGGGTTGGGGGTTGAGCGGGCCGTGGAGCTGGTTCCTGTCGCCCTTGCCGCACGGCGGGCGACGGTGTTGGACGCGGATGCGCTGACGGCGTTTGCCGATGATCCCTCGGCCTTGTTTGGTCAGTTGCATGAGACCTGTGTTCTGACGCCTCACGGAGGTGAGTTCGCGCGGCTTTTCCCTGATATTGCTGAAAAGCTTTCGGTTCTTCCAACCCAGGGCCCGGCGTTTTCCAAGGCAGATGCATCGCGCGAGGCCGCCAAGCGTGCGGGCTGCGTGGTGCTGTTCAAAGGGCCTGACACGGTGATCGCAGCCCCGAACGGGCGGTGTTCGGTCCACTCGGCGCAATATGAGCGCGCGGCCCCCTGGCTGGCGACGGCAGGATCGGGCGACGTACTGGCCGGTTTTGTCACAGGATTGTTGGCCCGGGGGCTCGACGCGATGGAAGCGGCGGAGGCGGCGGCGTGGCTTCACGTGGAATGCGCGCGCCGGTTCGGCGATGGATTAATTGCTGAAGACCTGCCTGAAGTCTTGCCTGATGTTATTAAGTGTATGAATATGTGATTGCGTCTTGCGCGACTTGGGTGCGAAAATCACATCTGATCGCGCGTCCGTTACAGGAATTTCCCTGTGTGCATAGCGGCTATACGCTGCGCTCATGAGAAGCTGTCGGATTTTTCTTGAGGGCAGCCCGTTATTTTCGCGGGAATGCAGTTAAGTAATTGAATTAAAATAACTTGTCTTAATTGCAACAAGATCGTCTGTTGCGGATTCGCCACCTTCTTTCGGCGTGGGACGCGCCCCATTGGAACGGCTCGGTGCGGTGAGCATGTGAGCAGGACCTTATACAAACCCTTTCAAGGTGAGTGACATGACCCTTAACCTGAAAACCTCGTCTGTAGCGGCGCTTTTGGCGGCGACCACGGCCATTCCAGCTGCGGCTGAGCTGAAATACGAAAACAACAGTGGCGGATATGTAGAGCTCTACGGGCAGTTCAACCCGGCGCTGATCTCCGTCGATGACGGACAGGAGACCGAGACCCGTGTGCTGGACAATGACCTGTCCAACAGCCGTGTCGGGCTGCGCCTGTTGCAACCTTATGGCAACAATGAGTTCACCTTCCGGTTCGAAACTGCGCTGGGCCTGCCGAACTCGGCTGAGGCAAACCAGTTGGGAACGAATTCCAGCGGCTGGACCAGAGAAGATATCCGGCACGTGGATTTTGCACTGAAGGGCAGCTATGGGCGGTTCTCGGCGGGGCAGGGCAGCATGGCCTCGGACGGCGCAGCTGAGACGGATTTGTCCTATGTTGGAACGGCGCTCTATTCATTTACCAACGACGAAAACGCGGGCTTTTTCTTTCGCGGAACAGATGGGGTGCTCAGCGACGTTACGGTCGGCGACTCCAGCAGTAACTTTGACGGCAGCCGCCGCACGCGCGTGAGGTACGATACGCCTGACTTCAACGGGTTCAGCGCCGCGGTCGCCTATGGTGAAAACGCCTTGTCCAGTAGCGACGATGACACGTATTACGACTTTGCGATCGCGTATAACAACACCTTTGCGGGTGGCATCGAGTTTGCTGCTAGCGTGGCCTATGCCGTGCGGGACTTCGACAATGTGTCTGGTGAGCGCAAGGATACCATAGGGTCTGCCTCGGTTCTGTTGCCCAGCGGGTTCAGCTTTACGGCTGCTGCGGGGTCGCGGGATGACACCGCAAGTGGCGCATCGGATCCAAGTTTCTGGTACACAAAAATCGCCTACGAGGGCGATTGGGTAGCCTGGGGTAAAACCGGTGTGGGCGTCGACTACTACGATGGCTCAGACTTCGACAGCGATGGGTCGGACACCAAAGCCTGGGGTATCGCGGTGGTGCAGCGGATCGACTCGATCAACACGGATGCTTACCTGAAATATCGCAACCACGATTTCGACGATGGCACTTCGTTCGACGACAACGATGCCTGGGTCCTGGGCGCGCGCTGGCGGTTCTGATCGACGTTTGACCCCGTCACAAACGCCCCGGTCCGATCCGGGGCGTTTTTTTCAGCCAGAGAGGGTAAAACCGGGGTGATCCGGGCATTGCCCCCTTGCACGTGGGCGGCTGGGCAAATAGAAGGCGTCAAATTTGCCCGGCGCGCCGTTTTGCGCGCCCCGAAATCTATGGGGACTACCATAATGCAGGTTACCGAGACGCTGAACGAAGGTCTGAAACGCGGCTACAACATCGTTGTGACCGCAGCCGAGCTGGACGACAAGGTCAACGAAAAGCTGACCGAAGCGCAGCCCGAAGTCGAGATGAAGGGTTTCCGCAAAGGCAAAGTGCCGATGGCGCTGCTGAAAAAGCAGTTCGGTCAGCGTCTGCTGGGCGAAGCGATGCAGGAAACCATCGACGGTGCGATGAACAAGCATTTCGAGGACAGCGGTGACCGCCCTGCGCTGCAGCCCGAGGTCAAGATGACCAATGAGGACTGGAAAGAAGGCGACGACGTCGAGGTCGCAATGTCCTACGAGGCGCTGCCTGAAATCCCGGAAGTTGACCTGAAATCAGTCGAGCTGGAAAAGCTGGTTGTCAAAGCTGACGACGCAGCCGTTGAAGAAGCGCTGGCCAATCTGGCTGAAACCGCGCAGGACTTCAAAGCGCGTCGCAAAGGTTCGAAAGCCAAAGACGGCGACCAGATCGTGTTTGACTTTGTCGGCAAGGTTGATGGCGAAGAATTCGAAGGTGGCGCGGCCGAAGATTACCCGCTGGTTCTGGGCTCCAACAGCTTCATCCCCGGTTTCGAAGAGCAGCTGGTTGGTGTGAAGGCCGAGGAAGAAAAAGACGTCAACGTCACCTTCCCCGAGGAATACGGTGCCGAGCATCTGGCCGGCAAAGACGCTGTCTTCACCTGCACCATCAAAGAAGTGAAAGAGCCGGTCGCAGCCGAGATCAACGATGAGCTGGCAACCAAATTCGGCGCCGAGGATCTGGAAGCGCTGAAGGGTCAGATCTCTGAGCGTCTGGAAGCTGAATACTCCGGTGCCGCACGTGCCGTCATGAAGCGTGGCCTGCTGGACGCGCTGGACACCAAGGTTTCGTTCGATCTGCCTCCGTCGCTGGTCGAAGCCGAAGCCAAGCAAATCGCACATCAGCTGTTCCACGAGGAAAATCCGGATGTGGAAGGCCACGACCACGGCGAGGTTGAGCCTTCGGATGAGCACAACAAACTGGCCGAACGCCGCGTGCGTCTGGGCCTGCTGCTGGCAGAGCTGGGTCAGAAGGCCGAGGTTGAAGTCACCGATGCCGAGATGACTCAGGCGATCATGAACCAGGCGCGTCAATACCCGGGTCAAGAGCGTCAGTTCTTCGAGTTCGTTCAGCAGAACGCACAGATGCAGCAGCAGCTGCGCGCGCCGATCTTTGAAGACAAGGTCGTCGACTACGTGTTCGAACTGGCGCAGGTGTCTGACAAAGAAGTCAGCAAGGACGACCTGCAAAAAGCCGTTGAGGCACTGGAAGAGGAATAATCCTCTTCCCCCCTTTTCGGGGGCCCAAAAAAGAAGCGGAGCCGCCTGATCAGGGCGACTCCGCTAGGGTGGCTTTGTACTATGAGGTGAGGGGGTCAGGCCTCATGAGCAAAAGCACGGGGGGTTCGTAGCAGAGCGGTCTTTTGCTCTGGCGTGAAAGTGTCGCTCAGCGCTTCGATCAGACGCAGGACATCCTGACGTTCCGCCTCGGTTCGTGCTGCATGCATCTGTTCCACGAAATAGCGTTCAAGCTGCGAGAGTGGTTGGTGGTCAAAATTCGCAGTGGGCAGTTCCGATTTGCCGAGTGCGTGCAGTTCCAGCGCATTTTCTTCTGTCAGGAACACATCATGTTCGATCCCGGCATAGTCGCGAATGCCTGAAATTCGTTCATCCGAGCAATCCATAAGCGCTGCCATGGCCACGACCTTGCCCATGGGCTTGGCGGTTCCAA
This sequence comes from Ruegeria sp. YTSC192, assembly GCF_059609705.1. Taxonomy (NCBI): domain Bacteria; kingdom Pseudomonadati; phylum Pseudomonadota; class Alphaproteobacteria; order Rhodobacterales; family Roseobacteraceae; genus Ruegeria; species Ruegeria sp. YTSC192. The sequence continues at coordinate 237,205 of NZ_JBXWMG010000002.1, read as the reverse complement.
GATAGTCATATGGTGCGTTGCCGGACCGTTGCAGGACCCGGTTCATAACCGGATCAATTACCGCGATCGAGTCCAGAACACCGGCTTCTTGTGCGTATTCGAAGGATCCGATCATAACTTCGCTGGTGACATAGGAAACTGAGTTCTTTCCCCGTCCGCGTCCAAGCTTTTTGGTGTCGACGCAGAACCGTGTCGCTTCCCAAACCTGAGCGCTGCGAATTGGTGCTTCGCCGTCCAGGATTGAATGAAAGACATCCGAAAGCATGTGTGGCCCGGTTGTCTGCAAAAGCCGCATGCACCCAACGACGTCCCCTTCGTCGTTGATGCTGACTACGTGAGCTGGGTGCAGATCATCAAAGTGGTCACGCTCGCGCCCGTCTTTGATATTTACATCCCATCCCAGGCGATCGCCAAATACTCTTGCCCGCAGTTTAAAGACGTCGTCCAGAACATCTTTGAATTTGCACTGATTCATACCATCAATTACGATGATCATTTTCATCCCCCTACAGTCTGTGGTCTTGTTACCGTACCTTGGAACTTAACCAAGAATCAGCACAAAGCTATTGGGGGTTTCCCGTAATTTTGGAAAATTAATGACTATCCTGGGGCAATTAGGCCCATTCCGATGGCTCTGCCAATAGCCTGAGGCGTGGTCAAAGCCCCCAGTTTTTCACGGCCAGAGCGCATGTGGACCTCGACCGTGCGGTGCGAAATGGACAGAATGTCACCGATATCCTGCTGTGACTTGCCTTCGGCAGCCCATTGCAAGATCTCTTTTTCACGCGACGACAGCGCTGGCATGTGCAATGCCTTTGCCAAAAGGCCGGATTGCATGACCGTATCATGGGCATGGACCGCAGCCATCTGCAAATCGCCCATGACATGCTTTTTCAGCTTGGCCCATTCCGTGTCAGAACAATTCCGCGTCACGCTGAGAATGCCGCATTCGCCATATGGCCCTCTGATCGGAACAGTCAGTCCGCGGGCCGTAATTCCGAAATCATTGGCATCTCGAAACACCGAATTGAACTTTTCATCATGGTTGAATCGACCCCAGTCAACTGGCGCGATACTAAGGACGGATTGATAGATTGTTGGATCGAACTGATGAAAGCCCTGGCTGCCGTAGTGAATCTTCCATTCTTCGGGGTAGTTCGCGTAGCCTTGCACATCACCCTTGAGTGGGTTCATCGTGGCATAGGAGGCATAGTCAAAGCCCAACTCATCGCACACGGCGTCGATGATGTCGGAGGCCGTTTTTTCCTCTTGGTCGATCGCGGCCAGATCTATCAGTTTCACGAGTCAAACCCCTGCAGTGACACTCCTCGCCCCAAAGAAATGCCTCGTCCCATCTGTAACGTATAATACGTTGCGTCATTTTGGGTGGCCTGCGCAAGCGATTTGTGCAATTCGAATAGGCTTTATGCGTACTTAAAGCAACACAATGAACGAGCGCCGTATTGAAACATGGGTCTCATACTCAACATTGTCTTTGCATGCGGGCAGGCGGTCCCGGAGTCTATTCAGTTTTCAACCCGGTTTCTACAAGCATACCGCGGGCTTTTGCCTCGGGGTAGAACCCTTTTGCATAAAGAAAAATCGCGCGTTGCTGATCGCCATCTGACAAAAGCCAGGCGCCTCGCAGGTACTTTCCTGCGAATTCAAGATTGGTGTCTGCGTCCAGCAGGCCTTGTGCGTTACCGGTGTAGCCCATCGAGCGGGCCGTAGCTGGAAGGATCTGCAAAAGCCCATAATATGGCCGGTTTACGGCCCATGGCCGGTGCGTACTTTCGCGGATTGCCAGTTTGTGGACCAACTCGCGTGGGAGTTCGTAGTGATCGGCCCATTTGTTGATCGAAGCGCGAAGCTCGGGAGTTTCGTTGGGGTAGAGCGGAGGGTCGAAGGGATCAGCTTCGCCCCGTGAAACCTCGCCTCCGCCGCAGGCGGCGAGGGCAGACAGTGTGAGGAAAGCAATGATGCTGCGACGTGAAAATAAGGCCATCAAACTTCTCCGAACTTCAGGCGGTGATCATATGGATCACGGGTTTCGTCGCAACCTTAGCTTTGAAATCTGGCTGAATTTTGCTGGTCCCGACACGAAAAAGGGCCGCGCGATTGGCGCAGCCCTTCAAAATTCTTGGTTCAGCCAGATCAGGCTTTGGCTTCGTCTTCATCAGCCTGAGCAGCCTCGGGCGGCAGGTCATCGTCGTCAGACGCTGCCGAGCCGATGTCGTCGAACAGTTCGGCAATCTCGAATTCAGCAGCGGCTTCTTCTTCCGCAGCCAGTTCCTGGATCGATTTGCCGGATGCCTGCAGTTCAGCTTCTTCTTGCGAACGGGCAACGTTCATCTGGATTTCAACGGCGACCTCGGGGTGCAGGTTAACTGCCAGCGAGTGCAGACCCAGTTCCTTGATCGGCGCGATCAGGGCAATCTGTTTCTTGTCGACGGTGAAGCCTGCCTCGGTCGCTGCGTCTGCGGCGTCACGAGGGGTGACCGAACCGTACAGAGCGCCAGCATCCGATGCCGAGCGAATCACGATGAACTGCTGACCATCCAGCTTTTCGGCCAGCGCTTCAGCTTCTTTCTTGGTTTCCAGGTTGCGGGCTTCCAGCTGCGCTTTCTGGGCTTCGAACGACGCGATGTTGGCGTTCGATGCGCTCAGGGCTTTGCCCTGGGGCAGCAGGAAGTTGCGGGCGTAGCCGGGCTTGACGTCAACGACGTCGCCCATCTGACCCAGTTTCGCAACGCGTTCCAGAAGGATAACTTGCATGTCAGTCTCTCCTTACTTCACAGCGTAGGGCAGCAGGGCGAGGAAGCGGGCGCGCTTGATAGCACGAGCCAGTTCACGCTGCTTTTTCGCCGAAACGGCGGTGATGCGCGAGGGTACGATCTTGCCACGCTCAGAGATGTAGCGCTGCAGCAGACGGGTGTCTTTGTAATCGATCTTCGGCGCGTTGTCGCCCGAGAACGGGCAGACCTTGCGGCGGCGGAAAAATGGTTTTGCGGCCATGGTTTATGTCCTTTCGTCAGGCGTTGATCAACGGCGCTCGCGGCGGCCTTCGCGCTCGTCGCGCTTCTGCATCTGGACCGAGGGGCCCTCGGCATGCTCGTCTACCTTGATGGTCAGAACGCGCATAACGTCGTCATGCAAGCGCATCAGGCGTTCCATTTCCTGAACCGCGCCCGAGGGGGCATCGGTTTTCAGGAAGGCATAGTGGCCTTTGCGGTTCTTGTTGATCTTGTAAGCCATCGTCTTGACGCCCCAGTACTCGCTTTCGACGACGTTGCCGCCGTTGTCAGCCAGAACGGTGCCGAAATGTTCGACAAGGCTTTCTGCCTGCGCGTTGGACAGGTCCTGACGCGCGATCATAACATGCTCATACAGTGGCATGTGCACTCCTGTTTATATCAAGGCGCATTTCAAAGGCGGGGCCATCTGGTCCTTCGCGACCCTGCCACGAGAGGCTGCGCGATTCATAACTCCTGCGAAGGATGGCCCCGTATACACGTTTGAGCGGGCGGGGCAAGCCCTGCCACATATGCCTTTGTGAAGTCGCCCAATTTCCACTGCCGCGCCCAATTCCTGACGCTTTTCGCCCCGAAGTTACTAAGCAACCCGGAAATAACCGGATAGCACAGACTTACGACGGTAACCTTAACAAGGGTATGGATGTTATGACCGCGATTCAGACAAATACGCTCGACAATCAGGCGACGGGTACGAGCTTTGAACATTCCGTTCCGGTCATGATCTCGTTCAAGGCAAACTGGAGAGCCAGATTGGTTCTTGCCAGGGCTGTGGGCGCTTTTCTGATTATTTCCGCTTTTTCGATGTGGCTGATGCCCGGTTCGATGTTGGGGGCCGAGGTATGGCCAATCAAGATGGTGGCCTCGATGCTGTTTCTGATCGTTGGTGTAAGCCTGATGACGATCGAGGTGATGGACAGCCGCCCGGATGCCTATTTTGACCCCATCCGCCGCGAAGTGCGCGTTTTGCAGAAGAATGAAAACGGACGCCCTCAGACCGTTCTGCGCCGCAGCTATGACAGCCTGGGTGGTGCACGGTTCGAAGATGACGAGGTGCAGTTGTTCGATGTCGACGGCAGCCTGCTGATGAAACTGCCGCTTCAATCGGCGGATGTCAGCCGGGCGCTGAAGGGTCAGCTTAGCCAAAGTGTAACAATTTTCGCCTGAGATTTATTCTGTTCAACCAAGCACAGAAATTGTGAATCAAAAAGACTTGTGTGCTGCCCTTGGGCAGCACATTTTTGTTTCCGAGCAAACGCACTATGTTTGCGTAAAATCCACAAACCCGGAGACAGTCATGAAATCCACCCTCCTTGCTGCCGCACTTGCCCTTACGGCAACCACCGCTTTCGCCAGCGCCGAAAAGTATGTTCTAGACCCCAGCCACAGCCAGGTGCTTTTCAGCTATGACCACCTTGGTTTCTCGACCACTTACGGCATGTTCTCGGGCTTTGAAGGCGAGATCATGTTCGATCAGGAAGACCCTGCCGCGTCGAGCGTTTCGGTTTCCATGCCGGTTCTGGAGATGTTCACAGGCTGGAAGCCGCGTGAAGATCACTTCATGACCGAGGATTTCTTTGGCGCCGCCGAAGGGGACCTGATCACGTTCACCTCGACCGCGATCGAAGTGACCGGCGAAGATACCGCGAATATCACCGGTGACCTGACCATGAACGGCGTTACCAAATCGGTCGTTCTGGATGCCACGCTGAACAAGGCCGACAGCCACCCGATGGCAAACAAGCCCTGGGCAGGCTTCAACGCAACTACAACGTTGGTGCGTAGCGAGTTTGATCTTGGCCAGTTCGCGCCCTTCGTTGGTGATGAAGTCCAGGTGCAGATCTCTGTCGAGGCTCAGAAAGCCGAGTAAGTCTGCGCTGATCCATTGGATCACAACCGCCGGGAGCCAAACCCCCGGCGGTTTCTTTTTTACTCTGAACGTTTCGCCGTCATGTCAACGGAGACCGTGACGTTGAAGCCCAAGGAGTCCTCGGTGGGTTGGGATGTGCCCACATCGAACGCCATGCGGTTCAGCTGCAATGCGCCGGACATGGTTGCCGTGTTGTCCTCGAGTTGCAGGGTGAAAGGCAGTATGACGTCCACCGATTTGTCGCGAATGGTCAGGGGGCCTCGGGCTTCGTAGCCAGTGTCTGTTTTGAACAGGTCAGCTTTGAACTGGGCCGTTGGGAATTGCGCGCTGTCGAAGAAATCAGCGCCCATGGCTTGATCCGTGACCGTCCCGAGGCTGAGCGACGCGATGGCGATGGTCACATCCACCGATCCGGCAGGGCCCGGTTGGGCGGGGTCTTCGAACGCGATGGCGGCCGTCCACTCGCCGAAGCTGCCAATGACGGGGCTGCCCAACTGCGAGATAGTGATCGACAGGGTGCCTTGTTCGACGCTCCAGTCGGATTGCACATCGCCAAGCTCTGCCGCGTCCACGGCGCCTTTTGCGTGATCCTCGAACACGCCGATGGACCAACCACCGACCAGAACGGCACCCCAGATGGCCAGGGCTGCAATTGCAGGTACGGGTGAGTGGTGCTGGGCCGGAGGCTCGGGCGCGTCAGCGCGTCCCGGCAACATCCGCCGCAGGGTGCTGTCCTTGTCCACGACGTGATGTTTCAGCGCACCGGCGATGTGCAAGACCAGTGACCCGACAAGAACCCAGATGAACAACCAATGCAGGTTTGCCGTCACCTCGGACAAATAGAGGGATTTGGGCACGAAGGGCAGGTTTTGGCCGAAGGGCCACCAGATGGGCGCAAAGCCTTGGGTCGCGGCGTGGTGAATCCAGCCGGTCAGGGGCACCAGAACCAGCGAGGCGTAGAGCATCCAGTGAACGGTCTCGGCGGCGAAGGCCTCGGGTTTGTTGTCGGCATTCAGCAGGCCGGGTTTGGTTTGGGTCAGCGCCCACAGGATACGCGCCAGCGCCACGAAGAACACGCTGACACCGACAGTTTTATGCAGGGAAAACAGTGTTGCGGTCCGCGCGATGTCGGATTCGCTGGTCGGGATATTTGGATCGTAGATGGCATGCGCCAGATCATTGGCAAACCAGCCCAAAGGCAGGGCGGTCAGGATCAGCAGGGCCGTTAACCAGTGGAAAGTCTTGGTCACGCTGCCATAGCTTGAAAAGGTATTGGTCGAAGGCATCTTTTGCACACTCCGGATTCGATTGGCCAACTTGAACCTAAAGCCAGTAGGATTTGGCACAAGCCCGACCCGCGCACAGGTGCGGTGCCCGAATGCAGAACGCAGGCCCTACTTGTGCCGCGTCGTCACACGGTTTACACCCCGCCGCAACCTAACGTCATCCAAGAGGTTGCAATGACACGCGCATTCGTTTTCCCGGGGCAGGGTGCCCAGACCATCGGCATGGGCAAAGCACTGGCCGAGGCATACCCGGCAGCTCAGGCCATCTTTGATGAGGTGGACGACGCGCTTGGTGAAAAACTGAGCCAGCTGATCTGGGAAGGCGATATTGCCGATCTGACCCTGACGCAGAACGCGCAACCGGCGCTTATGGCAACGTCGATGGCGGCGATGCGCGCGCTTGAGGCCGAAGGTGTTTCGGTCACCGATGCCGCTTTTGTGGCCGGGCATTCTCTGGGTGAGTATTCCGCACTGGCTGCGGCTGGCGCGTTGACGGTGGCAGATACCGCCCGTTTGCTACGCACTCGTGGGCAGGCCATGCAAAGCGCCGTGCCGGTGGGCGAAGGCGCGATGGCGGCAATTCTGGGGCTGGATCTTGAGGCCGTGCGCGCCGTGGCCGAAGAGGCCGCGCAGGGCGAGGTCTGTCAGGCCGCGAATGACAACGATCCGACACAGGTTGTAGTGTCCGGCGCAAAGGCTGCCGTTGAACGCGCGGCTGAGATTGCCAAGGAAAAGGGCGCAAAACGTGCTGTTATGTTGCCGGTCAGCGCCCCGTTCCATTGCGCGCTGATGCAACCCGCTGCGGATGTGATGGCCGAGGCACTGGCCGCGGTTGAGATCAAGGCTCCGGCCGTTCCTCTGATCGCCAATGTGCGGGCAGAGGCTGTCACTGACCCGGATTTGATCCGTCAATTGCTGGTAGAACAGGTCACAGGTTCGGTCCGGTGGCGTGAAAGCGTGCAATACATGGCGGCGCAAGGTGTCACCGAGACATGGGAAATTGGCGCGGGCAAGGCGCTGTCGGGTATGATCCGCAAGATTGACCGGGCAATTGCGGGCAAGGCCGTCAGCACGCCAGAGGATGTTCAAAAGGCCTTACAGGCCGAATCGTAAGCATAGAACGCGCCCTCCGGGGCGCCTCACGAGGGAAATAGTATGTTTAATTTGACAGGTAAGAACGCGCTGATCACGGGCGCTTCGGGTGGTATCGGAGGAGATATCGCACGGGCCTTGCATGGCGCGGGTGCCTCGGTCGGTCTGTCCGGCACACGGGTCGATCCGCTGCAGAAACTGGCCGACGAACTGGGCGAGCGCGCCCATGTGCTGCCCTGTAACCTGAGCGATGCCGAAGCGGTCGAAGCGCTGCCGAAACAGGCAGCCGAGGCGATGGGTTCGGTCGACATTCTGGTAAACAACGCCGGGATTACACGCGACAACCTGTTCATGCGCATGTCTGACGAGGATTGGCAGAGCGTGATTGACGTGAACATGACCTCGACCATGAAGCTGTGCAAGGGCGTGATCCGCAGCATGATGAAGGCGCGTTGGGGCCGGATCGTGAATATTTCTTCGGTGGTTGCGGCGACCGGCAATCCCGGGCAGGCGAACTACGCGGCCTCAAAGGCGGGGATGATCGGGTTCTCGAAAGCGCTGGCGCATGAGGTCGCAACACGTGGGATTACCGTGAACGCGGTGGCGCCGGGCTTTATCACAACGGCGATGACGGAAAAGCTGACGGATGATCAGAAAAAAGGTCTGTTACAGAAAGTTCCGGCCGGTCGTATGGGTGACCCTGAAGAAATCGCAGCAGCCGTTCTGTACCTGTCCAGCCCCGAGGCCGGATATGTGACCGGAACAACCTTGCATGTGAACGGCGGCATGGCCATGTTGTGACTGCGACCAAGGCGGTGCGAAAGCGTTTGCCTTGTGCGTCGACTATGCTATAGGCGGCGCATCTATGCTGGGGCCGGTCGTTCCGGTCGGCTCTCAATTTTCCCGGACAGCCGGGAGCCAAACCGCCCGGAACGGGCAAACCAAGTCCATCCCGAGCGGGCAAGGGCAGAACCGGGCGGATCGCCCTGAAGAAAGAATGAGGAATAGACATGAGCGACGTCGCAGATCGCGTGAAGAAGATCGTTGTTGAACACCTGGGTGTTGAAGAAGACAAAGTAGCGGAAAACGCTTCGTTCATCGACGATCTGGGTGCAGACAGCCTGGACACCGTTGAACTGGTCATGGCCTTCGAAGAAGAGTTCGGCATCGAGATCCCCGATGACGCAGCCGAGACCATCCAGACCTTTGGCGACGCAGTCAAATTCATCAGCGAAGCGTCCTAAGCGTATCGTATTGATAGAAAAGCGGCGCTTCCGGGCAACGGAGGCGCCGCTTTTTTGTGCCCGCTTTAAATTCAGGGTTGCACGAGGCGATTTCGATTCGCACTGTTTCCACTGAGGCACAATTCAAGGTGGGCAGGACATGATAAGATCCACCCCGATGATAAATACGGCGCGTCTGACACTCTGTGCGATGCGTCCTGAGGATTTTGAACGGTTCGCCGAGATCTGGCGCGACCCATGTGTGACGCGCCATGTCGGTGGCAGCCCACGATCTCGCGGTGAGGCCTGGGACTCGTTTCTGCGCAATGCAGGGCATTGGCAGATGGCCGGGTTCGGGCAATGGGGTGTGCTGCAGCAATCGAATCGCAAGCTGATTGGTCAGGCCGGTTTCTTCTATGGAAACCGTGCGATGGGCGAGGATTTTGACACTTATCCCGAAGCCGGTTGGGTTCTGGCGCCCGAAGTACAAGGGTTGGGTCTGGGATATGAGGCCGCTCAGGCCGCCCATGATTGGTTTGATCGGATCATGCCGGGCCGATTGGTGGCGATGGTGAACGCAGCCAACGCCTCGTCGCAAAAGCTGGCGAAAAAGCTGGGCTATGTCGTGATGCGTGAGGCCGAGTACAACGGCACCCCTGTTCATCTTCTTCGCCGCAATGGTCCCCCGGCGCGGGCGTAATTCCGCCAACACACAGCAATGCCGCAAACAGCGCAAACAATGCCGATCCTGGTCGCAGCAGGCTCGGATGTGAGGGTGTATGTTACTATGAGACTTTAGGGCGCTTGGGCGGAGGAGAAAGCTCATGAGAATCTACCCCACAATGGAACTTCAGAACGGTCGCTGTGTCACCTTGGACAAAGGGCGTCTGGAGGATGCGATGATCTGGCATGTGAACCCGGTCGAAACCGCGCGGGGTTGGGCCCAGGCCGGGGCCGAGTGGATGCATCTGACAGACTTCGATGCCGTAGAGGGCCGTGATACCAACTCGGAACTGGTGGAAGAGATCATTCGGTCAGCAGAGATCCCCGTGCAATTGGCTGGGGGTATGCGCAACCGCGAACAGGTTGAATATTGGATCGACAAGGGGGCGGGTCGTGTTGTGATCGGGACGCTTGCGGCGCGGGATCCGAATCTGGTGAAGGAACTGGCAAAGCTTTACCCGGATCAGATCGTTCTGGCCGTTGATGTCTGGCAGGGGTTTGTCATGACCGACGGTTGGCGCAGCCAAAGTGCGTTTACGGCCGAGGCGTTCATTGACGCCTTCGACGGCACGCCTTTCGCAGCCATCGTTGTGACCGATATTGACAGTGACATGGAGGATGTCGAGGCGCAGCTGGGCTTGATCTCCGGCCTGGCGCAGCATTCGCGGACGCCTGTCATTGCCAGTGGCGTGGTGCGTACTGCGGACGATATCTCGCGGCTGTCCTATATCCCGAACATTGCGGGCGCGATTGTCGGCAGAGCTTTGTTCCGGAAAACAGTCGATCTGTCCGAGGTTCTGAGCGTTGCCGCTGCCGCGCGTGAGCCTGTGGCGCAGTTCCAGTAACTGGACCAATACCGAAGCCCTCGTGCCCTCTTACGTTGGTAGGGCGCGAGGACGTTGCAGGCGCATGGTCGCGCAAAATCAAGCTGAAACCGCAAGATGCAGACAGGGAATGGAGCGCGGCCCTTGCCCCCGCACCCCGGGCCGGGGTATGAGCGGTTCGCATAACAGTAAGCAGGCAAGAGGCACTTCATGCGCAGAGTCGTCGTAACCGGTCTGGGGTTGGTCACTCCTTTGGCCAGCGGAACCGAAGAAACCTGGTCGCGTCTGCTGGACGGAGAGTCCGGCGCAGGGCCAATCACACGTTTCGATGCCGAGGCAAGCGGGGTCACCACGACCTATGCCTGCGAGGTACCGCGTGGAGATGGAACAAACGGTACGTTCAATCCTGACGACTGGATGGCCCCGAAAGAACAACGCAAGATCGAGGACTTTATCCTTTACTCGATCGCTGCGGCGGAAATGGCTTGCAAGGACGCAAGCTGGACGCCTGAGGGCGAAGAAGATCGCCTGCGTACTGGCGTTCTGATCGGCTCGGGTATTGGTGGGCTGGGATCGATTGCGGATACGGCCAACCTGATCCGCGACAAGGGCCCGCGCCGTGTATCACCCTTCTTTATCCCTGGTGCGCTGATCAACCTGGCATCCGGTCAGGTGTCGATCCGCTTTGGGTTTAAAGGGCCGAACCACTCGGTTGTTACGGCGTGTTCGACAGGTGCCCATGCGATTGGTGACGCAAGCCGCATCATCCGCGCAGGCGACGCCGATGTCATGGTCGCCGGTGGTGGCGAGGGCTGCATCTGCGAGATCGGTATCGCGGGTTTCAACGCCTGTAAGGCGCTTTCGACCAAATATGCAGACGATCCGAAGAAAGCCAGCCGCCCTTACGACGTTGATCGCGACGGTTTCGTCATGGGCGAGGGTGCAGGCATCGTCGTTCTGGAAGAGTACGAACACGCCAAGGCGCGCGGCGCGAAGATCTATGCCGAGGTGCTGGGCTATGGCATGTCGGGCGACGCCTACCACATCACTGCACCATCCGAGGATGGCGACGGGGCCGAACGTTCGATGAAAGCCGCGCTGCGCAGCGCGGGGCTGGAACCGAAAGACCTAGACTATATCAACGCGCATGGCACCTCGACCATGGCGGATACGATCGAACTGGGTGCTGTTGAGCGTCTGTTGGGGGATCACGCCGCCAGCGCGACCATGACCTCGACCAAATCGGCCACCGGGCACCTGTTGGGGGCTGCGGGTGCGATTGAGGCGATCTTCTCGATCCTTGCGATCCGCGATCAGGTGGCGCCTCCGACCATCAACCTCGATAATCCAGCGGTTGAGACGTCGATTGATCTGGCTCCGAACGCAAAGCGCGAGCGTGAGATCAACGTGGCCCTGTCAAACTCGTTCGGGTTCGGTGGTACCAATGCCAGCGTGATCTTCGGAAAGGCCAGTTAAATGTGGCGGGCCATTGCATCGAACGCGCTGACCATTCTGGTGGTCGGCCTGTTCCTGATGGGCGGTCTGATCCTTTGGGGCCAGACCCAGTATCAGTCAGAAGGCCCGCTGGAAACCGCGATTTGCCTTCGGGTGGAAAGCGGTTCGAACATGACGCGGGTCAGCCGCGAGCTTGAGGATCAGGGCGCGATCTCCAGCGCCACGATCTTCCGTATGGCCGCAGACTACACCGACCGGGCACAGCAGTTGAAAGCGGGCAGCTTCCTGGTGCGTGAAGGCGCGTCGATGGAGCAGATCATCGACGAGATCACCAGCAGCGGGGCGAGCACCTGCGGCTCGGAGATCGAATACCGCATCGGCGTGACCCGCGCCCAGACCCGCGTGCGTGAGTTAAACCCAGCCACGCTGGAATTCGACGAAATCGCCGAGTTTGATATGGCCGAGGAAGAAGAAACCCCGGCGGCCTATCAGGAGAAGCGCCAAGAGGCAGACACGCGCTATCGTGTCTCACTAGCCGAGGGCGTGACCTCGTGGCAGGTGGTTGAGGCGTTGAAGGCTTTTGAAGCGCTGAGCGGCGAGATTTCCGAGATTCCTGCCGAAGGCTCGCTTGCGCCAGACAGCTACGATGTCGCTGCCGGTCAGGATCGCAACGACATCCTGAAAGCGATGCAGGACAAACAACAGCTTCGGATCAATGCTGCCTGGGAAAACCGCCAAGAGGGATTGCCGCTGGAAAGCCCTGAGGAAATGCTGATCCTTGCCTCGATCATCGAAAAGGAAACGGGTGTTCTTGGAGAGCGGGCGCAGGTCGCCAGCGTCTTTGTGAACCGTTTGAATCAAGGCATGCGTCTGCAGACAGACCCGACGGTTATCTATGGCGTTACTAAGGGTCAGGGCACGTTGGGCCGAGGTTTGCGCCGGAGCGAGTTGAACCGGCCAACACCTTGGAATACCTATCAAATCGACGGGCTACCGCCGACTCCGATCGCCAACCCCGGTCTGGCGAGCCTTGAAGCGGCCGTTGCGCCCGACAACACGAACTACGTGTTCTTTGTTGCGGATGGTACCGGAGGTCACGCGTTCGCCGAAACGTTGCAGGAACATAACCGCAATGTCGCGAAATGGCGCGAGATTGAGGCCGAACGAAACTCGGGTAACTAAGTCAAAACGAAAAACAGCGCCGCTTTTGGCGCTGTTTTTTTGATTAGGCTGCTGGTTTGCGACGTGGGCGCCGGCGCTTGTTTTGCCCGGGTTTCGCGCCTCCGTTCGCCGGTTTTGGCTTGAAGCGCCGGTTGTTCTGGCGACGCGCGCCGCGTTCGGCCTCGACTGGTTCCGGCTGTGTGCCGCTGGCAACCGGAATGTCGATCTTCATCAGTCTTTGGATCTGACGCAGCAGATCGACCTCTTCCGCCGAGCAGAACGCAATCGCCTCACCTTCGCGACCGGCGCGGGCGGTGCGGCCGATGCGGTGGACATAATTGTCGGGCACCTCGGGCAGGTCGTAGTTGATCACATAGGCCACACCGGGAATGTCGATCCCACGCGCGGCCACATCCGTCGCGACCAGCACGTTGATCTCTCCGGCGCGGAAGGCCTTGATGGCGCGGTCACGCTGTCCCTGGCTTTTGTTGCCGTGGATCGAAGCGGCGTTGTAGCCGTCAGCAACAAGCCCCTTCATCAGCTTCTCGGCCCCGTGTTTGGTGCGAGAGAAGACAAGGGTCAGCGCGTCCATGTCCTGCGACAGGATCTCACGCAGTTTGATGGGTTTCCCGGGTTTGCTGACGAAGTGAACCGACTGAGTGATCTTGTCCGCCGCCTTGCCCGGAGGCGAGACCTGCACCCGCTGGGGATTGGTCAGGTAGGCGCGGCTGAGCTCCTCCATCTGTTTTGGCATCGTGGCCGAGAACAGCATGGTCTGACGCGGTGTGCCCAGAGCAGGCGCGATTTTGCGCAACGCATGGATGAAGCCCAGATCGAGCATCTGGTCAGCCTCGTCCAGCACCAAGTGGCGAACCGATCCAAGGTCGACGGCCTTGCGATCCATCAGGTCGATCAGACGCCCCGGAGTGGCCACCAGAATGTCTGTGCCGCGCCCAAGAATTGCGATCTGTTTGTTGATGGACTGACCACCCACAACTGTCGCCACGCGCAGTTTGGTCTTGCCGGTCAGAACCCGTAGGCTGTCGGCAATCTGGTTCACAAGCTCACGCGTGGGCGCAAGGATTAGCGCTTTGGCTGTTTTGGGCGCAGGCTTGCCGGGCTGGTTCAGCAGGTGATCAATCAACGGCAGGCCAAAGGCCAGCGTTTTGCCGGTACCGGTCTGCGCCAGCCCAAGAATGTCGTGCCCGTCCAGAGCCAGCGGGATCGCCTGGTTCTGGATCGGAGTGGGCTGAGAGAAATTCGCACTTTTGAGTGCATCGTTGAGCGCTGGTGCGAGGCCCAGCATATCGAAGTCGAACAAATAACTATCCTTTGTCGCCCGCGGCATCGGCCAACGGACAAGTCATGATGGGCCGCATCCGCGACCTACAGGGGTTGTGCGAGACCTCGGGACACACAGGCGGTTCCTGCGGTGTCCGGTCGTCGCGTCAAGAACCCTGCGTGATGGGGAACTATGGGTGAATCGGGCGCTGTGGAGGGCGGAGAATGCCCACTAGTGCTCACGCGTCAGCGCTGTTTGAGGGGCACATGCGCCTTGTGGGCGCGATTGTCAAGCGCCGCGTCGGCGACAAGCTTGCAGATGACGCGCGTTTGCCAGATATGGTTTGGAAGGTTTTACAGGATAGGTCATGACGTTCAAAGCACGACAGGGGTCGGACCTAAGGACAGCCAGCATTGCCCTTGTCATCGGCGGGATGATGTGGGGGCTGTACTGGATTCCGGTTCGGTATTTCGTCGATCAGGGGCTGGATGGCCCATGGCCGGGGATCGTTATGTACACCTCGGCGCTGGTCGTGCTGACGCCTTTCCTGCTGCGCGAGCGGCAGGCGCTGTTGAAAGACTGGCGCGGTCTGATTTTCAGCGGCATGTTCACCGGCGCGGCCTTCAGCCTGTTTACCATCAGTCTGGTTTACACGGATGTCGTCCGATCAATCCTGCTGTTCTATCTGACGCCGGTTTGGGGAACGATCCTTGGCATGGTGTTTCTGGGCGAGCGTCTTGGTCCGGCGCGGGTGCTGGGGCTGATCTGCGGTCTGGGCGGCATGTTTATCGTGCTGGGCGGAGAGCAGGGGTTTCCCTGGCCGCGCAACACGGGGGATTGGCTGGCGCTGATCTCAGGTGTCACATGGGCGTTGGGGTCGCTGGGTCTTTATCGCGCGCGCGGCATTTCGGTTTCGGGGCAGGTTTTTGCCTTTGTTACAGGGGCCTTGATGCTGTCTTTACTGAGCCTGCCGTTTGGCGGCGGTCTGGTGTCGTCTGAGATGATCGGAGATATGGTCATGCGCATCGGTCCGATCGCGGTCTTGTCGGTGCTGTACACATTGCCGATGTTCTTTCTGACCATTTGGCCCGCGACCAAGCTGACCCCCGCACGCGTGGGCCTGTTGTTGATGAGCGAGGTTGTGGTGGGGCTGATATCGGCTGCGGCATTCTCGGGTGAGCCGTTCGGGATGCGCGAGTTTATTGGTGCAACGCTGATCGTCAGTGCGGCGTTTTTAGAGGTGATGCGGGGCTGATCGTTAACGAACCGCACGGTTCGTGTTGCATCCGCGTTGCGTAAATCATTGACTTTGCGTACTTTTATTGGTACGAACTATGTCATGCTAGAAGAAGTGGGCAACGGCCCCGGGGCGACCCGGTGGCCGTTTTTCGGTTCTCTCGTGCGGAGAAAACTCACGCATGAGGTCACAGGCAAACATGACTTTGATTACCCCGGAAGAGCGGATTTCTCAGACGGCTGATTTGTTGCAGTCGCTTGAGCGGTCCATTCGCGATCTGCGCCAAGCAGCGGAAGAACTGCGCCGGCAGATCGGTGCCGGGGAGGATGCAGACCTTGCCGGAACAGGCAAGCAACTCGGCCAGCTAGAGGGGCTGATCCGCAGTTGCCAGAAAGTGGAGACAAGCTTTGTCGAACAACATCACAGACAAGCCGGAATTGCCCAAGGGGGCTATGCGCTCGACCTTGACCGAGCTCGGTTTGAGGTCGGGTGCAGGCTGGCTCGCCTCCGCGCCTGTTGCGGTGCAGGACAGATTTCTGAGTGAGATCGGGGAGGGGGGGCTGTGTGCCCTCCCTTTCCTGTTCGAATTCTGGGCGCTGCCGCATCAATTGCCGCCCGAGGGGGACTGGCGGTCGTGGGTGATCATGGGCGGCCGGGGCGCAGGCAAGACGCGGGCCGGGGCCGAGTGGGTTCGGTCTGTGGTTGAGGGGTCTTTGCCGTTGGATCGTGGGGAGGCGTGTCGGGTGGCTCTGGTTGGTGAGACATTTGATCAGGTGCGCGATGTGATGATCTTTGGCGATAGCGGGATTTTGCAATGTTCGCCACCGGATCGTCGGCCCGTGTGGAAAGCCTCCGAGCGCAAGTTGATCTGGCCCAACGGCGCCGAGGCGCAGGCGTTTTCGGCGCATGATCCTGAGGGGCTGCGGGGACCGCAGTTTGATGCGGCCTGGGTGGATGAGCTGGCCAAATGGAAGAAGGCAGGCGAGACCTGGGATATGTTGCAATTTGCCTTGCGGCTGGGGGAGCGGCCCCGGGTCTGTGTGACCACGACGCCGCGCAATGTGAAGGTTCTGAAGGACTTGCTGGCGTCGCCGTCAACCGTGCAGACCCATGCGCCGACCGAGGCGAACCGGGCCAATCTGGCGGGTTCGTTTCTGGAAGAGGTGCGCGCGCGCTATGCGGGCACGCGGCTGGGGCGGCAGGAATTGGACGGGGTGCTGCTGTCGGATGCCGAGGGCGCGCTGTGGACGGGCTCGATGCTGGAGGCGGCGCGCTGTGCGCAAGTGCCGGAGTTGGATCGGATCGTGGTGGCGTTGGACCCGGCGGTGACGGCAGGGGCGGATGCGGACGCTTGCGGGATCGTCGTGGCGGGCGCGCAGCTACAGGGGCCGCCCGAGGAGTGGCGCGCCTATGTGCTGGCTGACCGGACGGTGCAGGGCGTCGGCCCGGCGGGCTGGGCGCAGGCGGCGATTGATGCGATGGATGAGTTCGGGGCCGAACGGCTGGTGGCCGAGGTCAATCAGGGCGGGCAACTGGTGGAAGAGGTCGTGCGGCAGGTGGACCCTCTGGTGCCGTATCGCGCGGTGCGGGCGTCTCGCGGTAAGGTGGCGCGGGCCGAGCCTGTGGCGGCGCTCTACGAGCAGGGGCGGGTGCGCCATGTAGCCGGGCTGGACGCGCTGGAGGAGCAGATGTGCCAGATGACCGCGCGCGGGTTCGAGGGGCAGGGCTCGCCCGACCGGGTCGACGCGCTGGTCTGGGCGCTGCATGAGTTGGTTGTGGGGCCTGCGGGGGTGTATCGAAGGCCAAGGGTGCGGAGTTTGTGAGGAACAGCCAAAGCAAGTAACTTAACTGCCGAGGTTCAACGCTATTGTATTGTTCATAAAAAAGAATTCAGTGTGATTTGAGGTATGGAAGGTCGTCCTAAATACATACTTCATAGCCCGGTTTCGGATAATTTTCGGCTTGAGCAATTTGTTGAGCGCTGTCTGAAGGAAAAAGCTTCTTTGATGGCAATCGTAGGCCCGGGTTGTTCAGAACTTGAAGATGCGGTTTACGAGATTGTCTTGGGAGGCGGTGGTGATGATGATCGCTTCTTGTGCACTACTTCCTATCCCGCTAAGTCATTTGAAGACGTATTCTCCTTCGTTCAGACATGGGAGCACGACGACGCAGGTGAGATACATCAAGTTCGTATTTGACTAAGGGAGTATGACTTTGTTGGAAATGAAAACGCTGAAATGAGTTTTTGGGACACCAAGCTGATCGGGCAGGCAGTCACTCGTGTTGTTTTTGTCCATGATTATCTGCAGATTTTCTTTGCTGGCGAAAGCAAAGTCCTCAACGTAAATAACGATTATGAGTTCTCCGGAGGCAAACTAACTGAGCTTTTGGGTGCTTACGTTGTCCGTACGATTGCCACAGAAAATGCGTTCCGCATCCGCTTTTCCGGTGATATGGAATTGAGCATAGGTTTGAGAGATCAAGATTACGCTTCACCTGAAGCAATTGTTTTTCAAGATGGTGACAGTACATTTGTTTGGCAATAGTAGGCGGTACAGTCTCTTGCCGTTACTATCTTAGATCCAGCTAGTTTCGCGCCCGTTGCCCATCCCCCGTACGCCCCATTCCCAAGGCTTAAACTTCTTTCCGTCATAACTCCTTTCAACAAGCCGGGCAGAGCGGCGGCAGAAAGGAGCACAGATGGTATTCGATTTCTTGCGTCGTGGATCGGCAGGCGAGGCGCCCGAGGCGAAGGCGAGCGCGGCGGGGCCTGTGGTGGCGTGGCAGACAGGCGGGCGCGTGGCGTGGAGCCCTCGGGATGCGGTGTCGCTGACGCGGACGGGGTTTTCGGGGAACCCGGTGGGGTTCCGTTCGGTCAAGCTGATTGCCGAGGCGGCGGCGGCTTTGCCTTTGGTGTTGCAGGATCAGACGCAGCGGTTTGATACCCACCCGATCCTGACGCTGATGCGCCGTCCAAATGCGGCGCAGGGGCGGGCGGAGTTGATGGAGGCTTTGTTCGGGCAGTTGCTGCTGTCGGGCAATGCCTATGTCGAGGCGGTTCAGGCCGAAGAAAGCCTGCCGGTTGAGCTGCATGTTTTGCGCTCGGACCGGATGAGCGTGGTGCCGGGCGCGGATGGATGGCCCAAGGCGTATGATTACGCGGTGGGTGGTAAGAAGCATCGGTTTGCGGCGGAAAACATCTGTCATATCAAGTCGTTCCACCCGCAGGATGACCATTACGGGTTCTCGCCGATGCAGGCGGCGGCGATGGCGATTGATGTGCATAACAGCGCGTCTCGGTGGTCGAAATCGTTGTTGGATAATGCGGCGCGGCCTTCCGGCGCTTTGGTTTGGAAAGGCGATGGCCATGGGGTGATGGCCGAGGATCAGTTCCGGCGTCTGTCCGATGAGATCGAGCAGAACTATCGCGGGGCGCGCAATGCGGGGCGACCGATGGTTCTGGAAGGGGGGCTGGATTGGAAGCCGATGGGTTTCTCGCCCTCGGACATGGAGTTTCAAAAGACCAAGGAAGCCGCCGCCCGCGAGATCGCGCTGGCCTTTGGGGTCCCGCCGATGCTGCTGGGGATCCAGGGCGACGCGACCTATTCGAACTATCAGGAGGCCAACCGGGCGTTTTATCGCTTGACCGTGCTGCCCCTGGTGACGCGGGTGGCGGCGGCGGTGTCGGAGTGGCTGGCGGGGTTCTCAGGTGAGGATTTGGTGCTGAAGCCTGATCTGGACCAGGTGCCGGCGCTGTCTGCGGAACGCGATGCGCAATGGGCGCGGGTCAATGGGGCGGATTTCCTGAGCGATGCCGAGAAACGCGCGCTGCTGGGGCTGCCGGAGCGTGCGGATGTCTGACGGGTATCCTCCGTTCGAATGCGCGCCGGGCCTGCGTCTGGCCGCGCATGAGCGGGTGGCCGAGATCCAGCATGCGCATCTGTGCAGGCGGCTGGATCAGATCGAAGAGATGATGGAGCGGCTGGAGAAGCGGTTGTGGCTGACGGTCTATGGCGTGGTGGCGGTGATCCTGGCGCAGGCGTTTCAATCCATCTTGGTGGTAACGCCATGAGTTCAGTGACTTACATGGAGAAGTTCATGGATTTGGAACATAAATTCGCACGGTTCGGCGATGGGTTGTCGGTGACCGATGACGCGGTGATCGAAGGTTATGCCAGCCTGTTCGGTCAGGTCGATCAGGGCAGTGATGTGGTGCAACGCGGAGCCTATCGCGGCTCGCTTGAGGGGCTCAGGGCCGCTGGGCAGCGGGTCAAGATGCTATGGCAGCATGATCCGGCGCAGCCTATCGGCGTGTGGGATGAGGTGCGCGAGGACGACCGGGGCCTGTGGGTCAAGGGGCGTCTGCTGGAGAGCACGCAAAAGGGTCGCGAGGCGGCGGAACTGATCCGGGCGGGCGCGATGGATGGCCTGTCGATTGGCTATCGCACCAAACGGGCTGTGAAGAATGACAAGGGCCAGCGGGTCCTGACCGAACTGGAGCTGTGGGAGGTGTCTTTGGTGACTTTCCCGATGCTGCCCAGTGCGCGGGTGGCGGCGAAAGGTTTTGAGCCTGACGTTGAAAACACCTGGCGCAGTATTGCTGAGGTGTTTAACGACGCCCGGCAGGAGCTGGCGCGGACGTAGCGCGCCTCAAACCCCACCGAAAAACAGGACATGCTGATGAGCAAGACCGAGAGCCCGGCCTTGACCGGAGAAGGTGCGCCCCTGGTTCAGGAGGTGAAGCAGGCGATGGCTGGCTTCGTGAATGAATTCAAGGGCCTCAAAGCCGAAGTTAAAACCAAACTGCAACAGACAGAAGAGCGACTGACCATGCTGGATCGTAAATCAACCATCGCGGCGCGCCCGCATCTTGCAGCCTCGATCGAGGACGGCGCACCGCATCAGAAAGCATTCGACGCCTATGTTCGTTCGGGCGAGGATGACGGGCTGCGCGGTCTGGAGATCGAAGCCAAATCGCTGTCGACTGCGGTCAACAGCGATGGCGGCTATCTGATCGACCCTCAGACCGCTGAAACGATCAAGTCGGTGCTTAATTCGACTGCCTCGATCCGGTCAATTGCGTCGGTGGTGAATGTCGAGGCGAATTCGTTTGATGTGCTGATCGACCATACCGATGTGGGCGCAGGCTGGGCGGATGAAAACGCGGCGACGGCGGAAACTGGCACTCCTTCGATTGATCGGATTTCGATTGCGTTGCACGAGCTGAGCGCATTGCCCAAAGCCTCGCAACGTCTGCTTGACGACAGCGCGTTTGATGTCGAGGGCTGGCTGGCCGGTCGTATCGCCGACAAGTTCGCGCGGGCCGAGGCCGCGGCGTTTATCGGCGGCGATGGGGTGGACAAGCCCAAGGGCATTCTGGACCATCCGGCCGTCGACAATGATGTCTGGGCCTGGGGCAATCTGGGTTATGTGCCGACCGGTACGGCGGGTAGTGTCGATGCGGACGCGATCGTGGATGTGGTCTATGCGCTGGGCGCGCAGTACCGGGTCAATGGCACCTTTGTGATGAACTCGAAAACCGCCGGTCTGATCCGCAAGCTGAAGGACAGCGATGGCCGCTTCCTGTGGTCGGATGGTCTGGCCGCTGGTGAGCCCGCGCGTCTGATGGGTTATCCGGTGCTGATCGCCGAGGACATGCCCGATGCGGCGACCGACAGTTTCTCGATTGCCTTTGGCGATTTCCAGTCGGGCTACACCATTGCCGAACGTCCCGATCTGCGCGTGCTGCGTGATCCGTTCAGCGCCAAGCCGCATGTTCTGTTCTACGCGACCAAGCGCGTGGGTGGCGACGTAAGCGACTTTGCTGCGATCAAGTTGGTGAAATTCGGCACCGCCTAACGCGGGCTGAATCCGAGGGGCCTATTGGCCCTTCGGGCGGCGGGCGCGGGCCGGGGTGAGATCCCCCGCGTTGTCTAGCTGCTCCCCTCCGTCCGAGCAACGTGGGGCGGCGCGTGCCCGTCATTTTCCTGAGAGAGGCCCCGGAGGGGTCCGAGATTGCGGAGTGAATGGATGATGTTGATCGAAGAAACCGCCATCGCGGATGCGGCGCTGCCGGTGGATCAGTTCAAGGCGCATCTGCGGCTGGGCACGGGCTTTGCCGAAGGTGCCGTGCAGGACGAGGTGCTGAAAAGCTTTCTGCGCGCGGCCCTCGCGGCGATTGAGGCGCGCACGGGCAAGGTGCTGATCGAACGGGATTTCTCGTGGAATTTAAGTGGTTGGCGAGACACGGCGGGCGAGGTGCTGCCGGTGGCCCCGGTTGGGGCGATTGGCGCGGTGACACTGACGGATGCAGCAGGTTCCGAGACCGTGGTGGACGCAGCGACGTACCGTTTGGAAGGCGACATGCAGCGCCCCCGGTTGCGCCCGGCGGGGTCGTGTTTGCCGACGGTGCAAACCGGCGGGTCGGTGAAGATTGCCTTCACGGCTGGGATGGCTGCGGATTGGGGCGCGCTGCCTGCTGATCTGGGGCAGGCGGTGCTGCTGCTGGCGGCTCATTACTATGAATACCGGGATGAGACGGCGCTGGGTGCGGGTTGCATGCCTTTTGGTGTGACCAGCCTGATCCAGCGCTATCGCACGGTGCGTTTCGGCGCAGGGGTGATGCAATGAACGCGCCGCGATTGAACCGCAAGCTGGTGCTGGAGGCTCCGGTCCGCAGCGCTGATGGCGCAGGGGGCTATACCGAGACTTGGGCCGCCCTGGGGTCGTTGTGGGCCGAGGTGAAGGCCCGCAACGGATCGGAACGTGCGGTGGGCGGGGCCTCGGTATCGCGGGTTGGCTATCGCATCGTGGTGCGCGGTGCGCCCGAAGGGTCGAGCATGCGCCCAGCGCCGGACCAGCGGTTCCGTGAAGGTGCCCGCCGGTTCGTGATCCGGGCGGTGGCCGAGCGGGACCCGCGTGGCCAGTACCTGACCTGTTTTGCAGATGAAGAGGTGGCGGCATGAGCTATGGCGTTTCAGCCGCTTTGCAGGCGGCGGTGTTTCAACAGCTGTTAGGCGACGCGCAGGTCAGCACGCTGTCGGGTGGTGCGATCTACGACGCGGTCCCAGCCGGGACCATGCCTCAGACCTACGTGACTTTGGGCCCGGAAGAGGTGCGAGAGGCCTCGGACCGCGCGAATGCGGGGGCTGTGCATCGGTTCACAGTTTCGGTGGTGTCCGAGGCGGCAGGCTTTGGCGCGGCGAAGACGCTGGCTGGTGCGGTTTGTGATGCGCTGGAAGGTGCGACGCTGAGTTTGGACCGGGGCCATCTGGTCGGCTTGTGGTTCGAACGCGCCAGCGCCCGACGCACGGGAACCGGCGGTGCGATCCGCCAGATCGACCTGAGATTCCGCGCCCGCGTGGAAGACGAATAAGCAATCAACGGAGAGAGCATATGGCTGCCCAGAACGGAAAAGACCTGTTGGTCAAAGTGGATATGAACGGCACGGGCCTGTTCGAGACCATCGCGGGCCTGCGCGCTACGCGGGTCAGTTTCAACGCGGAGAGCGTGGATGTCACCAGCCTTGAAAGTCAGGGTGGCTGGCGTGAGCTGCTGTCGGGGGCGGGAGTTAAGTCAGCCTCGATCTCGGGGTCCGGTGTGTTCAAGGACGAAGGTACGGATGAGCGGGCGCGTCAGCTGTTCTTTGATGGCGAGACGCCGGGGTTTCAGGTGATCATTCCCGATTTCGGTATTGTCGAAGGCCCGTTTCAGGTCAGCAGCATCGAATATGCGGGCTCGCATAACGGCGAGGCGACCTATGAGATGAGCATGGCAAGTGCCGGTGCGCTGAGCTTTACGGCGCTCTGATGGCCAATCCGTGGACGGGCGAGGTGGCGTTGACCATCGATGGGGAGCAGCGGGTGCTCAAGCTGACATTGGGTGCCTTGGCGGAATTGGAGCAAGAGTTGGGGGCCGGATCTCTGGTCGAATTGGTGCAGCGGTTTGAGGGCGGCGGGTATTCCAGCGGTGATGTGCTGGCGCTGTTGGTCGCTGGTTTGCGTGGTGGTGGCGCGCCGGTCACGCGAGATGATCTGCTGCATGCCGAAATCGCAGGTGGTCCGATGGCCGGGGCCAAAGCGGCGGCCGAATTGCTGGCCCGCGCCTTCATGGTGCCGGAGCAGTGAGCGGGTTCGACTGGCCCGCTCTGATGCGGGCCGGGATCCTCGGCCTGCGGCTGACGCCGGATCAGTTCTGGCGTCTGACCCCAGCTGAGTTGCGGCTGATGCTGGGACAGGGCGCGGGGATGCCTGCGATGAACCGGAAGGGTCTCGATGCTTTGCTGGCGGCCTATCCGGACAAGGAACAAGGAGAGCGTGATGACGGATCGTGAAGGTTTTGACGACCTGCAGGAACGGGGTGAGTCGCTGGGTGATGCTTTGGGCGACGCGGCGAGCATGGCGGCGGCGTTTGATGGTCACTTGCAGCGGATCAGGGCCGCCTTTGAAGAGACCGGAAAGGATGTTGCTACTCTGGAACGGGGCCTGTCCGGCGGTTTGCGTAAGGCGTTTGACGGCGTGGTGTTGGACGGAATGAACCTGTCGGATGCGCTGGATGTGCTGAAGAACTCGATGATCCGGACGGCCTATTCGGCGGCGATCAAGCCGGTGACGGATCATTTCGGCGGCATGCTGGCCAGTGGAGTTGGCAGTCTGGTGCAGGGCATTCTGCCTTTTGCGGATGGCGGCAGCTTCAGTCAGGGACGGGTGATGCCTTTTGCCAATGGCGGTGTGGTTAGCGGCCCGACGATGTTTCCGATGCGTGGGGGCACTGGCCTAATGGGCGAGGCTGGGCCTGAGGCGATTATGCCTCTGGCGCGCGGTGCCGACGGCAAGCTGGGTGTGCGCACGCAGGGCGGTGGGCGCGCTGTGAATGTGGTGATGAATATCTCCACGCCCGATGTGCAGGGGTTCCGCCGGTCGCAAGGCCAGATCGCCGCGCAGATGAGCCGTGCCTTGGGTCGCAGCAATCGCAACAGATAAGGGGAGCAGGTGATGAATTTCCACGAGGTGAGATTTCCCGCCAGCCTGAGCTTCGGCTCGGTCGGTGGACCGGAACGGCGTACGGATATCGTGACGCTGGCGAACGGGTTTGAGGAACGTAATACACCCTGGGCGCATTCGCGCAGGCGTTATGATGCCGGGCTGGGGATGCGGTCGCTGGACGATATCGAAACGATGATCTCATTTTTTGAGGCGCGTCAGGGCCAGATGTACGGGTTCCGCTGGAAAGATTGGTCGGACTACAAATCCGGCTCGGCCACCGCCGAGGTCGATCATGGCGATCAGGTCATCGCGCGCGGCGATGGAGAGCGTACCGAATTTCAACTGGTGAAAACCTACAGCTCGGGTGGGGTCAGCTATGTACGGCCGATCACCAAACCTGTCCTTGGTTCGGTGCGTCTGGGGCTGGATCAGGATGCCATGCGCGAAGGCGTCGACTATGAGGTTGATCTGACCCGTGGGGTGGTCTCATTCGTGGCCCCTCCGCCCGAACAGGTCGAGGTCACGGCGGGGTTCGAATTTGACGTGCCGGTGCGATTTGACACCGACAAGATCCAGACCAGCGTAGCCAGTTTTCAGGCCGGGGATGTGCCGAATGTCCCCGTGGTCGAGGTGCGCGTCTGATGGGGGGGGATACTCAGGCACTGCAGGCCCATTTGCAAAGCGGTCTGACCACTGTGTGCCGCTGCTGGGCGATCACCCGCAAGGATGGTCAGGTCTTTGGCTTCACCGACCACGATATGGAGCTGCGGTTTGACGAGCTGACCTTTCGGGCCAGCACAGGCCTGACCGCTGCCGCCATCGAGCAGGCCACCGGGCTGTCGATCGATAATTCCGAGGCGATGGGTGCGCTGTCCGATGCCTCGGTCCGAGAGGATGATATTGAGGCCGGTCGTTTCGACGGGGCCGAGGTGCGCGCCTGGCTGGTCAATTGGGCCATGCCAGGGCAGCGCGTACTGCAGTTTCGCGGCTCAATTGGTGAACTGCGCCGGGCAGGCGGAGCTTTTCATGCAGAACTGCGCGGACTGACTGACCTGCTGAACCGCCCGCTGGGGCGGATCTACCAAAAGCCCTGCACGGCCGTGCTTGGGGATTCCGCGTGCCGATTTGCCGTAAGCCAGCCCGGTTATCAGGTCGAGGCTGAGGTCTCCGGTTTTGACGGAGGCACGTCGCTTCGGCTGCTCGGCGGGACCTCCTCCGACGAAGCCTGGTTCGAACGGGGACGTTTGGATGTGATCTCGGGCACGGCGAATGGGCTGTGGGGGTCGATCAAGCAGGACCGCCGGACGGAAAACGGGCGCGAGATTACCCTTTGGGCCAGCATCGGTGGCGGATTGGCTGTTGGGGACCACGTGCGCCTGACCGCTGGCTGCGACAAGCGGATGGAGACCTGCCGGTTGAAATTCAACAATTTCCTCAACTTTCAGGGCTTTCCGGATCTTCCGGGCGAGGACTGGGTGATGGCGGTGCCCAAGAAGGGCAATGCGAATACAGGCGGTAGCAGACGATGACGAAACGCAAGCAAGATATCGTGGATACCGCACGCGCGTGGCTGGGCACGCCTTATGTGCATCAGGCTTCGGTTCGCGGGGCGGGGGCGGATTGTCTGGGTCTTCTTCGCGGCGTGTGGCGCGAGGTGATCGGGCACGAACCCGAGGCGGTTCCCGTCTACAGCATGGACTGGTCCGAGCCGCAGGGTGAAGAACGCATGTGGGCTGCTGCGCGCAGGCACCTGAGCGAAAAGCCCCCAACTGAAATGGTCGCCGGAGATGTGCTGCTGTTCCGGATGCGTGACAGCGGCGTTGCCAAACATCTGGGTATCGTCAGTAGCATCGGAGAGGTGCCGCGCTTCATCCACGCCTATTCCGGACATGGCGTAGTCGAAAACGCCCTGAGCGACCCTTGGCGCCGCCGGGTGGTCGCCTGTTTTGAATTCCCCTTGGAGGGTCGCTGATGGCTACTATTCTTCTTTCCGCAGCAGGGGCCGCGCTGGGCGGCTCGATCGGCGGCACGGTGGCCGGTCTGTCCACGGCTATTGTCGGCCGGGCGGTCGGAGCCACGCTGGGCCGCGTCATCGACCAGCGCATGATGAGCCAATCGGTCATGGGCAGCGGCAGCGAAGTGGTCGAGACCGGCCGCATGGACCGTTTCCGCCTGACCGAAACAGCCGAGGGTGCCCCCGTGGCCACCGTCTTTGGCCGTATGCGTGTGGGCGGTCAGGTTATCTGGGCCTCGGACTTTCTGGAGACCCGGACTACGAGTACGCAATCCTCGGGCGGGGGCGGCAAGGGTTCGCCGAAACCGCCCAAAGTGACGACGACCACCTACAGCTACTCGATCTCTTTGGCGATTGCGGTTGGCGCGGGTGAGATCGCCGATGTCACGCGCGTCTGGGCCGATGGTGAGGAGCAAGAGCGCGCGAGCCTGAACATCCGTGTCTATCACGGGACGCAGGATCAACTCCCCGATCCCCTGATCGAGGCCGTCGAGGGCACCGGCAATGTCCCGGCCTATCGCGGCACGGCTTATGTGGTGATCGAGGACTTCCAGCTGGCGTCCTTTGGCAACCGGGTGCCTCAGTTCTCGTTCGAAGTGGTGCGTCCTGCGCAGCCCGAGATGCCGGATCACGCGTCCGCGCTGGGCCAGATCGTCAAGGGCGTGGCGCTGATGCCCGGTACTGGCGAATATGCACTAGCCAGCACTCAGGTGAACTATTCCCAAGGGCGTGGGCGCAGTTGGGCGGCCAATGTCAATTCTGCCTCGGGCGAGCCGGATCTGATCACCTCGACCAAAGCGCTTGCACGAGAGCTGCCGGGCTGCGAGGCGGCGTCCCTGATCGTGTCGTGGTTCGGGAACGACCTGCGATGCGGTGAGTGTCAGATCATGCCCAAGGTGGTGCGCGATGATATAGATGGCGTGAACATGCCGTGGGTTGTGTCGGGCTTGCGCCGCAATACGGCCGAGGTGGTCCAGCATCAGGATGATCGACCGGTTTACGGTGGCACTCCGGCGGATGGCGCGGTTGTGCAGGCGATCCAGCATCTGAAGGACAGCGGCAAGGATGTGATGTTCTACCCGTTCATCCTGATGGATCAGTTGCAGCAGAACGGTTTGCCCGACCCATGGTCGGATGGAGAACAGCCGCATCTGCCGTGGCGCGGTCGGATCACGCTGGATGTGGCTCCGGGGCGCGACGGGTCGCCGGACCAGACAGCCGCCGCCGACGTACAGGTGGCCGCGTTTTTCGGGGCGGCTCAGGTCAGCGATTTTGGCATCAGCGCGGGGCAGGTGACCTATTCCGGCCCGCAGGAATGGGGGCTGCGGCGCTTTATTTTGCACTATGCCACCCTCTGCCAGATTGCAGGCGGCGTAAGTTCTTTCTGCATCAGTTCGGAAATGCGGGGCCTGACGCAAATTCGCGGAGAAAACGGCTTTCCTGCGGTCGAGCAGCTGCGCCAACTGGCAGCGGATGTGAGGCAGATTCTCGGGCCGGATACCAAGATCGGCTATGCAGCGGATTGGAGCGAATATTTTGGCTATCAACCCTCGGGGACTGGTGACCGTTTCTTTCACCTCGATCCCCTTTGGGCGGATGACAATATCGACTTTGTTGGGATCGACAACTACATGCCTCTGTCCGATTGGCGCGATGGTGAAGATCATCAGGATGCCGATGCCGGCTCGATCTACAATCTGGATTACCTGCGCGCCAATGTCGAAGGCGGCGAAGGTTATGACTGGTACTATGCCTCGCCAGAAGAAGCCGAGGCACAGATTCGCACTCCGATCGAAGACAGCACCCATGATGAGCCGTGGATCTGGCGCTACAAGGACCTGCGGAACTGGTGGTCGAACTGGCATCATGAACGGATTGGTGGCGTGCGGCAGAATGATCCGACCGATTGGGTTCCGGGGTCCAAGCCGATCTGGTTCACGGAACTGGGCTGTGCTGCCGTGGACAAAGGCACCAACCAGCCGAACAAGTTTCTCGATCCCAAATCCTCGGAATCGAGCCTGCCGCCGCATTCCAACGGCCTCAGGGACGACTTCATTCAGGTGCAGTATCTGACGGCAACGCTGGGCTACTGGTCCGAGCCGCAGAACAACCCGGTGTCGACGATCTATGGTGGCCCGATGCTGGACCTCTCCAATGCCTATGTCTGGGCCTGGGATGCGCGGCCCTATCCCACCTTTCCGAACCTGCGAAGCCAATGGGACGACGGCGAAAACTACGCCCGGGGGCATTGGCTGAACGGTCGATCCGGTGCGCGCACGCTGGCCTCGGTGGTGACCGAAATCTGCCACGGGGCAGGGGTCACGGATATCGATGTCTCGCAGCTTTATGGTGTGGTCCGGGGCTATGCGGTCGAGGATGTCTCGGACGCGCGTTCGGCTTTGCAGCCACTGATGCTGCGCTATGGGTTTGACGCGATTGAACGGGATGGTGTCTTGCGGTTCCAGACACGTGACGGCTTTGGCGCTGTGACACTGGACCCGGATCATCTGGCTGTCAGTTCCGATCTCGACGGAACCGTCGAATACCGTCGCGAGGCTGAGGCCGAGATGACCGGACGTGTCCGCCTGCGCTTTGTTCAATCGGATGCCGATCACGATCTGGTCGCGGAAGAGGCCGTGCTGCCCGACGCGCAGACCCATGCGGTTGCGGTCAATGAAATGCCTTTGTCCATGACCCGTGCTGAGGGTCGCCAGACCGCCGAGCGCTGGCTCAGCGAGGCCCGCGTTTCCCGTGACACCGCCCGGTTTGCCCTGCCTCCCTCCCTTTTGCATCTGGGGGCCGGAGACGTGGTGCGCCTATCTGAACAGGACGGAAGCGCGCTCTACCGTATCGACCGGTTGGAGAAAGCCGACCTGCAACTGGCCGAGGCGGTGCGGATCGAACGTGGCGTCTACACGGCCAACGGATTGCAGGATGACCCGGTCGCAATCCGGCCTTTCGTCGCCCCTGTGCCCGTCGTACCCGTGTTCATGGACTTGCCGCTTTTGACGGGGACAGAGGCCCCGCACGCGCCGTATCTGGCCGTCTCGGCTGATCCCTGGCCCGGCAGCGTCGCCGTCCATGCCTCAGCCAGGGATGAGGACTATGCACTGCGTGATGTTATTTCGGATCAGGCGGTGATGGGCTTCACCGAAACACCGCTGCATCGCGCCTCAGCCGGGATCTGGGATGAGGGTGCGCCGCTACGGGTCAGGCTGATTGACGGCATTCTGGAATCCCGTCCGCGCACATCCTTGTTGAACGGGGCCAATCTGGCGGCCATCGGCGACGGAACACCTGGCAATTGGGAGGTCTTCCAGTTCTCTGACGCCCGCCTGCAAGAACAGGGTGTCTACGCCTTGTCTGGTCGTCTGCGCGGCCAGTTGGGAACAGACGCCCTGATGCCCGAGGTTTGGCCCGAAGGGTCAACCTTTGTCTTGCTGGACGAGCGCGTGGCCCAGACCAGCCTGTTGCCAAGCGAACGACGCGTCGCCCGGCACTTTCGGATCGGTCCGGCCTCGCGCGGTTATGACGACCCGTCTTACGAGTATCTGGTCGAGACGTTCGACGGGAACGGCCTTCGCCCCTATGCGCCGGTGCATGTGACTGTGCAGGCGTTGATGGATGCAGACGAGTTCAGCTGGATCAGGCGTACGCGGATCGAAGGGGATGATTGGGCGGGACTGGATGTTCCGCTGGGCGAAGAAAGCGAATCCTACCTCATTCGAGTCCGGGCCAATGGCGCCTTGGTCCGCGAAGAGATCGTGCTTGAGCCGCGCTGGGCCTATACCGCATCCATGAAATCCGCCGATGGTCTGACAGGTGGATATGCGGTCGAGATCGCGCAGATTTCGGCCATATACGGTGCCGGTCCGGCGGCGCGCATTCAGGTCGCGTAGGGCCGTGCGCCCCGTCCTCCACGGAGATGTCAGCGCTGCGGCACGCGCCCTGTTGGCCGTGCCGCAGCGCAGCCGCCGAACGCTCTGCTTCAAGATGATGGTCGAGGCTGAACTGGCCGACCGCCATGTCCGGCGCACAGGGCGGCTGCATCCGCTCTATGGTAACGGATCCCTGATGACAGCCGCGCGCACGCGGGAACTGGCGGATGAACCGGGCTTTGACGATCCGGACTATTGCCAGTGTTTTGAGATGGTTTTGCGCCTGCTGATACGACGTCAGACCCGACAGATGCAGGGTTGACTTCTCGCTGGACCGAGAGGTGCCAGCACCCTCTTGGGACACATTCATTTTGGCTATGTTGCAGATCACGGGTTTGCGTTTGGCGTTTTTGTCACTAAATGGCATGCTAGGCGCAGCAAAGGATCAAAAGCCATGTTTGAAAAGCGCAGCCACGTGACCCCCGTTGACCCGGTCTGGAACCGGATCACGACCGAGGCCCATACCGCCGTTGAGCAAGAGCCCCTGATGGGCGGGTTGGTGCATGCCTGTATTCTGCATCACCGCAGTCTCGAACGGGCATTGTCGTACCGCGTGGCGGCCAAGCTGTGTTCGAACGAGATGTCGATGATGGTCCTGCGTGAGATCGTGGATGAGGCTTATGCCGATGACCCAAGCTTGTTGGAGGCCGCCCGCGCGGACCTGATGGCCGTCTATGAACGCGACCCAGCTTGCCATCGCCTGCTACAGCCGATCCTTTATTTCAAGGGCTATCAGGCGATGCAGGCCTATCGCGTGGCTCACTGGTTGTGGCGCACGGGACGGCATGATCTGGCCTATTTCTTCCAGATGCGCTCGTCCGAGATTTTCGGCATCGACATTCACCCCGCCGCCAAGATGGGCAAGGGGATCATGATCGACCACGCCCATTCCATCGTTATCGGTGAAACTGCGGTGGTCGGCGACAATGTCTCGATGTTGCATTCCGTGACACTGGGCGGGACGGGCAAAGAAGAAGAACAGCGCCATCCCACCATCGGTGATGGAGTTCTGATTGGTGCGGGCGCTAAAGTGCTTGGCAATATCCAGGTCGGTCACTGCAGCCGGATCGCCGCCGGATCGGTAGTGTTGCAAGAGGTTCCAGCCTGCACGACAGTTGCTGGCATTCCTGCAAAGATCGTGGGTGAGGCGGGCTGCGATCAGCCGTCGGTCTCGATGGACCACATGCTGGGCAAGGACCAGTAAACCTCAGTTCGAGCGGTTGTTCTTTCGGTTCAGCCGCTCTTGCCGTCTGCGCTCTCGTCGTTCCTTACGCTTTTCAATGCGCTTCTGGCGCTCGGCTTTTTGCTGGGCAATCACTTCTGGATCGCTGGATTTGAACCTGGAGTTCTCGCCCGGATAACTGTTGGGTTTTGCAACTGCCGTGTCAGCCGCAATCGCGGTCGCGGCAATGACGAGCAGGATCTTGGTCAGATCAGAAAAGCGCATAGGCCACCTTTGGGGTTCAAAACCATCAGTTTCAAAGGTGGGAAAGTGCGGTTGCGCGGGCAACCCTCAGGGCGATCACGCTTGCTCACATCGTGACTGTGATCGCGAGAGCACCCGCCGAGGTCGGCCCCCGGCGGGCAGAGTTTGATCAGGCCAGCATGACCATCGGGTTTTCCAGATTTTCGACGATGGCTTGCAGCAACTGTGCCCCAAGCGCACCGTCGATGACCCGGTGATCCACCGACATCGTGACGGACATCACGGTGGCGACCGTCAGCTCTCCGTCTTCGCCTACGACCGGCTTCTTTGCTCCGGTGCCAACAGCCAGAATACCGGCATGTGGCGGGTTCACGATGGCGTCGAAATTATCGATGCCGAACATGCCGAGGTTCGAAACCGCGAAGGTGCCGCCCTGGTACTCATGCGGGGCCAGCTTTCGTTCGCGGGCGCGACCGGCAAGGTCCTTCATCTCGGTCGACAGGGCAGACAGCGACTTGGTGTCGGCATCCTGCAGGACCGGGGTGAACAGACCGCCTTCGATCGCAACGGCAACGGCCACATCGGACGGTTTCAGTTGCAGAACCCGGTCGCCCGCCCATACGGCGTTGCATTCTGGAACTTGCTGCAGCGCGTTGGCGACGGCTTTGATGATGAAGTCATTGACGCTCAGCTTCACGCCACGACCTTCCAGCTGCTTGTTCAACTGGCTACGGAACGTGAGGAGCGCGTCCAGTTTGATATCGCGGCGCAGATAGAAATGCGGGATGGTCTGTTTGGCCTCGGACAGGCGCGCGGCGATGGTCTTGCGCATGCCGTCGAGCTTGATTTCCTCGTAGTCGCGAGTTTCGTACATCTTGGCCACAGCATCTGCTGATGGGCCAGCCGGTGCCGCCGCTGCGGGCGCGGCTGCTGCGGCAGGCGCCGGTGCGGCGGCTGCTGGTGCTGCGGTTGCACCTTCGACATCCGCCTTGACGATGCGACCATGCGGGCCTGAGCCAGTGATCTGTGCCAGATCGAGGCCCTTTTGTGCCGCGATGCGACGGGCCAGCGGTGAGGCGAAGATACGGCCACCATCGGCCTTTGCGGGTGCTGCCGGAGCAGGGGCAGGCGCCTCAGATGCCGCTGGCGCGGCGACCTCGTTGCCCGCGGTGGCTGCAGGTGCAGCCGCGGGCGCTGCGGCAGGCGTGGTGCCAATATCATCGGCGCTTTCGCCATCTTCCAGCAGAACCGCGATGGCGGTGTTGACCTTGACCCCCTCAGAACCTTCCGGGATCAGGATTTTGCCGATGGTACCCTCGTCAACGGCCTCGAACTCCATCGTGGCTTTGTCGGTTTCGATCTCGGCCAGAAGGTCGCCAGAGGAAACGGTATCACCCTCTTTGACCAGCCATTTGGCAAGGGTGCCTTCCTCCATCGTCGGTGAAAGGGCGGGCATCAGAATTTCTGTTGGCATCTGTCTCGCTCCTTACCGGTAGGTCACTTGTTTCACGGCGGCGATCACCTCATCCGTGGTGATCAGGGCCAGCTTTTCGAGGTTCGCGGCATAGGGCATCGGAACATCCTTGCCGGTGCAGTTGATGACCGGCGCGTCGAGATAGTCGAACGCTTCCTGCATCACGACCGAGCTGATGTAGCTGCCGACCGAACCTTGCGGCCAGCCTTCTTCGACCGTCACCAGGCGGTTGGTCTTCATCACCGAGTTGATGATCGCGCCTGTGTCCATCGGACGGATGGTGCGCAGGTCGATGACCTCGGCGCTGATGCCCTCTTCGGCCAGTTTGTCGGCGGCTTCTAGTGCATATTGCATGCCGATGCCGAAGCTGACGATGGTCACATCCGAGCCTTCGCGCCAGATGCGGGCCTTGCCCAGAGGAATGGCCAGGTCATCCACTTGTGGCACGTCGAAAGTGCGTCCGTAGAGGATTTCGTTTTCCAGGAAGATAACCGGGTTGGGGTCGCGGATCGCTGACTTCAGCAGGCCCTTGGCGTCGGCTGCCGAGTAGGGCATGACGACCTTCAGGCCGGGGATCTGCATGTACCATGCGGCGTAATCCTGAGAGTGCTGCGCGGCCACGCGGGCTGCGGCACCGTTGGGACCACGGAACACGATGGGGCAACCCATCTGACCGCCGGACATGTAGAGTGTCTTGGCGGCCGAGTTGATGATCTGGTCAATCGCCTGCATGGCGAAGTTGAAGGTCATGAACTCGACGATGGGTTTCAGGCCACCGAAGGCGGAACCGACCGCGATGCCGGCAAACCCATGCTCGGTAATCGGGGTATCGATCACGCGTTTGGGGCCGAACTCATCCAGCAGGCCCTGGCTGATTTTATACGCGCCCTGATACTCGGCGACTTCTTCGCCCATCAGGTAAACGTCTTCGTCTCCGCGCATTTCTTCGGCCATCGCGTCGCGCAGCGCTTCGCGGACGGTCTCGGTTTTCATTTCCGCGTCGGCTGGCCAATCGGGCGACAGGTCCACAACCGGAGCGGCCGGGGCGGCAGCTGCCGGAGCAGGGGCAGGGGCCGCCGCAGGGGCGGCCTCGGTCACCGCTGCGGCTGCGGGGGCAGCCGCGGGCAGGGCGGAGGCGTCTTCGCCTTCTTCTACAAGGATCGCGATGGGGGTATTGACCTTGACCCCCTCGGTGCCCTCGCTGATCAGGATTTTGCCGACGATACCTTCGTCAACGGCCTCGAACTCCATAGTGGCTTTGTCGGTTTCGATCTCGGCCATGATGTCGCCGGAAGATACGGTGTCGCCTTCCTTGACCAGCCACTTGGCCAGCGTGCCCTCTTCCATTGTGGGCGAAAGGGCGGGCATGAGAATTTCGGTTGCCATGTCTTATTCGTCCTCTCAGGCGTAAATATCTGTCCAGAGCTCGTCCAGCGACGGCTCGGGGCTTTCTTTCGAGAATTCGGCGGCCTGGTTGACGACCTCTTTGATCTCTTTGTCGATCGCTTTCAGGTCATCCTCGGTCGCGTGTTTGCCGGTCAGCAGCAGCTCACGCACATGTTCGATGGGGTCGCTTTGTTCGCGGACCTTCTGAACCTCTTCGCGGGTGCGGTACTTGGCCGGGTCGGACATCGAATGGCCACGATAGCGGTAGGTCTTTACCTCAAGGATGTAGGGGCCTTTGCCTGCGCGGCAGTGTGCGACGGCTTTCTCGCCTGCGGCTTTGACCGCGAGAACATCCATGCCGTTGACCATTTCTCCGGGAATCCCGAACGCCTGACCGCGGTGGTAGATATCTGCCGAGGAAGTCGAGCGTGCTTGCGCGGTGCCCATCGCATATTGGTTGTTTTCGATCACGAAGATGACCGGCAGGTCCCAAAGAGCGGCCATGTTGAATGTCTCGTAGACCTGACCCTGGTTGGCTGCACCATCGCCAAAATAGGTGAAGGTCACGCCGCCGTTTTCTTTATACTTATCGGCGAAGGCCAGACCCGCGCCCAGCGGGACCTGAGCACCAACGATACCGTGGCCGCCGTAGAAATGCTTCTCTTTCGAGAACATGTGCATCGAGCCGCCTTTGCCCTTGGACAGACCGCCCTCGCGCCCGGTCAGTTCGGCCATCACGCCGCCCGGATCCATGCCACAGGCCAGCATATGGCCGTGATCGCGATACGAAGTGATGCGTTTGTCGCCTTCTTTTGCTGCAGCCTCAAGGCCGACAACAACCGCCTCCTGTCCGATGTAGAGGTGGCAGAAACCACCAATCAGACCCATACCGTAAAGTTGCCCCGCCTTTTCTTCGAATCGACGGATCAACAGCATTTCGCGGTAGTAGGTTTTCAGCTCTTCCGCAGAAACGTTTGGTTTCTTTGTGGTTTTTCGCGCAGCCATTGTGGCGATCTCCCCCTTTCGGACAGATAGTTTAGCGTTAAACTATCTTTTAAAGCATTTCTTGCGATCTGGCGAGCGTAAATATGACGCAGCGTAGCTTCGCGCAATTGATGCAGAGAGGGAAAGGGGGTTAGCGGATGACGATTTCATCCGCGCGGATCATGCCCAGAACGGATCGGGCCTGTTGATCCAGCAGGTCGAGATCAAGGTAATTGTCCGAGAGGCGACGGGTGAGGTTTTCCATCTCGGAAATCTCAGCTTTGAGCGCCGCAAGGTCGCGTGACAGGGCGTCCCGTTCCGCCGAAATCTCGACCCGTCGGAACAGGCCATAGTCTCCTTGCACGGCGGCGAAGGTGAAATATACACCCAGCATAAAAGCCACCGAAAAGAAAAAAACTGCGCCCAAACCGGGCCGATGGGAACGGGACACTCTGTTGACCGCCGTATGAAGTCTGCCTCAATAACGGGCCCTTTGTGGGCCTCTGAATGCACTATGTCACAGGTGATTCGGGATGTGAATCCCCTGATTCGCAAAAATTGCGTGGATGAGTCAGATTGTCTTACGGCACGGGTTGAAGCGTGCCGTGATGATCACTGCTCCAGCGCTGCGACGCCGGGCAGGGTCTTGCCCTCCATCCATTCCAGGAAGGCTCCGCCAGCGGTCGAGATATACGAGAAATCCTTGGCCGCGCCCGATGCGTTCAGGGCGGCAACCGTATCCCCGCCACCCGCGACCGAGATCAACTGACCCGCGCGCGTCAGCGCAGCGGCTTTCAGGGCGGCGGCGTTGGTGGCGGCGTCAAACGGCTCCAACTCGAACGCGCCGAGCGGGCCATTCCAGATCAGGGTCTGGCTTTTGCCGAAGATCTCGGTGATTGCGGCGATGCTTTCGGGGCCTGCGTCCAGGATCATGCTGTCCGCGGGGCACTGATCGGCGGGCAGGACCTGATGCGGCGCGTTTGCCTCGAATTTCTCAGCGACCACTACATCAATGGGCAGCACGATGGTGCAGCCGGATGTTTCGGCCTTGGCCAGAATCTCTGCGGCGGTGTCCTTCATCGCGGTTTCGGCCAGCGATTTTCCGACATCAACGCCCTTGGCGACAAGGAACGTGTTCGCCATGCCGCCGCCGATGACCAGATAGTCGACCTTGTCGATCAGGTTGCCCAACAGCTCCAGCTTGGTTGAGACTTTCGCGCCGCCCACAACGGCGGTCACAGGGCGTTTAGGCGCGCCCAGAGCGCCCTCCAGTGCCTCAAGCTCGGCCTGCATCAGGCGACCGGCGCAGGCGGGCAGCAAACGGGCCAGCGCCTCGGTCGAGCTGTGGGCGCGGTGCGCGGCCGAGAACGCGTCGTTGCAGTAGACATCGCCCAGACGCGCCATGCCAGCGGCCAGATCGGGATCGTTCTTGGTCTCAGCCGCGTGGAAACGGGTGTTTTCCAGCAGCAGAACCTGACCGGGCTGCAAGGCGTCGGCAGCCAGGGCAGCCTCAGTGCCCACGCAATCGGCTGCAAACAGGACTTTCGCGCCGAAAGCAGACTCCAGAGTTGGGACAAGTTGGTTCAGCGACAGGTTTTCGCGACGTTCACCGCCGGGACGACCGAAATGGGCCAGCAGGATGGGTTTACCACCGGATGCCAGAATGTGCTGCACCGTGGGAACAATGCGCTGAATACGGGTGGCGTCGGTCACAACGCCGTCAACAACCGGCACGTTGATATCCACGCGCACCAGCACGCGTTTGCCGTTCAGGTCCATATCGTCCAGTGTTTTCCAGCCCATCGCGCAATCCTCGTGTTTTGATACCCTTTGGGCGGTTCTTTTCCTGCATTTTGCCCTCAGGTCAATGCGTCACTTGGCATTCAGGCGCTTGGCGCATAGGTATTTGCGCAAGACAAACGACAGGAGGGCCAGATGGCCGAGATCAAGGATCCCGAAAACACAATCATCATTGAGCTAAAAGACGGCAATGTCGTCATCGAGCTGTTGCCTGACGTGGCACCTCTGCACAGCGCTCGGATGAAGGAGCTGGCCCGTGGAGGCGAGTATGACAACGTGGCCTTCCACCGTGTGATTGACGGCTTCATGGCTCAGACCGGCGACGTCCAGCACGGCGACATGGAAGACGGGTTCAACATCCGCATGGCAGGCACCGGCGGGTCGTCGCTGCCCAACGTTCCGGCGGAATTCTCGAAACTGCCGCATGACCGTGGAACGCTGGGCGCGGCGCGCTCGCAGAACCCGGACTCGGCCAACTCGCAGTTCTTCATCAACTTCAAGGACAACCACTTCCTGAACGGTCAGTACACTGTCTATGGCCGCGTGATCGACGGGATGGAGCATGTGGACGCTATTGTACGGGGCGAGCCGCCTGCGAGCCCGGACCGCATGATCAGCGTCAAGGTTGCGGCAGATGCATAAGCTCGCCGCCGCTTTTGTCCTTTTGGCCAGCCCCGCGCTGGCCACTGGGCTGCAGATCGAGGTTGAGGGAGAGGCCAATGGCACCATCACCGTCGACTTGTTCGAAGACGTCGCGCCCAAGCACGTGGAACAGATCACCGCGCTCGCCAACGCGGGTGAATATGACGGGGTCGTCTTCCACCGCGTGATCGAAGGGTTCATGGCCCAGACCGGAGACGTTCAGTTCGGCAACCAGACCAAGGACAGCTTCAACGCTGCCAATGCGGGTCGTGGTGGCTCGGACCGTCCTGACCTGCCGGCCGAGTTCTCGGACATCACCTTTGATCGCGGTGTGGTCGGCATGGCGCGGTCTCAGAACCCCAACAGCGCGAACTCGCAATTCTTCATCATGTTCGAGCCGGGACCATTTTTGGATGGCCAGTACACCGTTGTCGGTCAGGTCACGGACGGAATGGACGTTGTTGATGCCATCAAACGCGGTGCGGGCCAGAACGGTGCCGTTGTCGGCCAGCCTGACGCGATGAAAAAGGTCACGGTGACCGAGTAACGAAAAACCCCGGCGCGGTGCATGCGCCGGGGTTTTCCAAGGGGATTGAGACTGGGGTCAGTCGTCGCCCATTGCTTTCCAGATCAATGCACCGATTGCACCCCCGATCAGCGGGGCGACCCAGAACAGCCACAGTTGTGCAAGGGCAGGGCCATCCGCAAACAGGGCCACGCCCGTGGACCGCGCCGGGTTGACCGACGTGTTTGTGACCGGGATTGAGATCAGGTGGATCAGGGTCAGGGCCAGACCGATCGCGATCGGTGCAAAGCCTGCAGGCGCTCCGCTAGAGGTCGCGCCCAGAATGATGACGATGAAGAACGCGGTCAGTACGATCTCGATCACCAGCGCGGACATCATGGAATACCCTTCGGGCGACGCCTCGCCATACCCGTTCGAGGCAAATCCACCGACACCTTCAAAACCGGGCGCACCGCTGACGATCACATACAGCACTACCGCCGCTACAATTGCGCCCAGCACCTGAGCGACCCAATAAGGTAGC
Source organism: Ruegeria sp. YTSC192 (assembly GCF_059609705.1). NCBI lineage: Bacteria > Pseudomonadati > Pseudomonadota > Alphaproteobacteria > Rhodobacterales > Roseobacteraceae > Ruegeria > Ruegeria sp. YTSC192. The sequence goes on along the minus strand of NZ_JBXWMG010000002.1, from coordinate 198,323 downwards.
AGGTCTTTGGCGGGGAAGCGCCCTCCGATCATCAGGCCGAGGCTGACCGCGGGGTTGAAATGCCCGCCCGAGATATGGCCAACCGTGTAGGCCATGGTCAAAACGGTCAGGCCGAAGGCGAAGGAGACACCAAGCCATCCGATGCCGACATCAGCGACCCCTGCTGCCAGAACCGCGCTACCGCAGCCGCCCAGAACCAGCCAGAACGTGCCGAAGAATTCGGCCATGAGTTTTGATGACATGAATAGTCCTCCGTTAATCAATGAGGACCAGAGTAATTCAAAAACTGTGATTTGTGAAACCTGCGTTTGGGGGAATTTTCACGGCCTGCGCATCAGTTAGGCCTTTCACCCCATGTCGCGGGATCGAGATTGAACAGCGCGGACAGCTGTTCGTAGACCTGCGGCACTGCCTTTTGCAGCGCGTGAGGGCGCTCAAAAAACACCTCGACCGAGACGGCAAAAAACTCCTCATGGCCCTCAGTGCCGTAAGGGTCGATGACAGTGCGATGTCCGGCCTCTACCGCCGCGACATGGTCGGAATAGGCTGTCAGAAAAACCTGTTCCCACTCAGCATAGCTTTGCCCCTTCGCTAGGACCGGAACCCCGTTGGTGCCGCCTGACAGGTCGTCGATCTGGTGCGCGAACTCATGGAACACCACGTTGTGCCCGTCATGGTCATTCATCGCGCCCTGCTTGCTATGTGCCCATGACAGGATCACCGGCCCACGGTCCCAGCTTTCACCGGTTCGGATGATCTCTTTCTCGGTCACGACATAGCCGCTGCGCCTCTGCTGCCGAGACTTGAAGGCGCTAGGGTAGATCAGAACGGTCGTCAGATTGTCGTACCAGGTGTTGGTGTTCACCACGAGCAGACAGGCTTGCGCGGCGATAGAGAGTTGCATCTCATCGGTGACTTCCAGCCCGTCGCAGCCATAAAAGCTCACCTGTTCCAGAAACAGGTTGATCTTGCCGTCCAGTTTCTCACGCAGGTCGGCGGGAACACGTTGGAGGATGGGGACCTGCACCGCGATGATGCGCCGGTCATCTTCGCTGAGCGGCTCGGCCAACAGCGCTGCGCGTGCCTTTTTCCGGGACCACGACCAATACAGAAACGCGCCTGCGACGGCTGCGACAAGAGCAAAAAACATCCACATGGGTGGAGTTTAGCCGCATCAGTTCAGGCTTGGAACTGGATTCAGAGCAAGGTCTGCCGTTGAATCGAAAACGCCGCAGGATGGCCTGCGGCGTTTCAAAAATCCGGGTTGGATTTGTTTTACTGTTTGACTTCCGCGGCCGGGTTGGCACCCGGTTTTGCGCCGCGGCCAGGGTTCAGGGGATCGTCCTGACGCTGAACCGAACCTTCGAAATGCGCGCCGCTTTCGATGGCGATTGTCTTGTGGATGATGTCGCCTTCGACACGTGCGGTCGAGGTCAGGCGGACCTTCAGGCCACGCACGCGGCCCACGATGCGGCCGTTGACCACAACGTCGTCTGCGGTGACTTCGCCCTTGATCGTCGCGGTTTCGCCAATGGTCAGCAGATGCGCGCGGATGTCGCCTTCGACAGTGCCCTCAACCTGAATGTCACCGGTTGTCTTGATATTGCCGGTGATATGCAGGTCCGAAGACAGGACCGATGCGGGCGGCTTGGGCTTGGGCGCAGTGCTTGCCTTGGGCTCAGAAGGGGCAGGGGCCGCCGGAGTCGCCGGAGCGGCAGGTTTCGCCGCCTCAGATTCCTTGGATGCGGGCTCGTTGATTTTGCTCTTAGAAAACATTTCTCGCAGCCTTGATGTAAGTCATTGGGTTTACAGGTTTTCCGTTCACGCGCACCTCATAGTGCAAATGCGTGCCGGTGGACCGTCCGGTGCTACCCATATCAGCAATATGATCCCCGCGCGAGACCCTTTGGCCGACCTTGACGTTGATCTTGGTGTTATGAGCGTAAAGTGTCTCAATCCCGAAGGCGTGTTTGATCTTTACAAGGCGTCCAAAGCCGGATTGCCAACCGGCATGGGTGACCACGCCATCTGCGGTTGCAAAGATATCGGTGCCTTGAGGACCCGCGAAATCAACGCCGTTATGCATCCGGCGTCCGCCCGTTTTGGGGTCGCGGCGAGTGCCGTAGCCGCTGGTAAACCGCACAGCGGAATGAACCGGATTCGCAAAGGGCGCTTTTTCGGCCGCCAGACGATACAGGTTCAGTTGATCCATTTGTTGCAAAAGCTGGTTTGCGCGCACCTCGTCGGCAGAGATGTCACTCTCCTCGCCGCGGGTGCTCAGGGATAAAGGGGTCAGCGGACCGCCCATACCGCTATATCCGCGCCGCACCTCTTCGATGATGCGATCGGTGGGCATGCCCGCCTGACGGAACATCTTGTCCAGAGGTTCGACCGAGATCACCATCGCCTCTTCCAGCTGGCGGAAAATCTCGTCGCTGCGTTCCTGCATCAGCCGGATTTCCAGCTCCAGATTGTCGCGCTGGTCCAGAGCATCACGCGCGTCGGCTGCGATCTGATCACGTTCTTCCGCGGTGCGGGTCAGCGCGTCGGTCATAAACTCCATCTGCGCCGGGGCCGAGGCGGCTACGACATAGGTGTCGGTTGTATCCGCATCCTGCTGGACTTTGGCTAATTCGCCACGGGCCTCTTCGCGTTGCTTCATCGTGGCGCGCAGGGTGGTCTGGATCACCTCGATCCCGGTCTCCAACTCGCGCCGACGGTTTTCCGAGGCCAAAAGCTCGGACTGCATCGCGGACACTTGTGCCAGAGCCGCGTTGAACCTGTCCTGCGCCGCCAAGGCTTCTTGCGCGCGGGCGTCGCGTTCGGCGGACAGGATGTTGAGGCGTTCTTGATAGGTGGCCTGATCGCGTTTGGCTTGCTCGCGGAAGTTGCCAGATCCGATGCTATCCATAAGAAGAATCGCAGTGGCGACGGCGGTCCAGCCAACCATGACCGCAACACCGGCCACCGCAGCGATCTGCGTTTCCGAGCTGAGCCGGATGTACCGTGTGTCTTTGTCAGACTTCAGAAAAACCCGGCGTTCCGGGAAATGCCGTTCGAGCAGCGAGTGAAATTTAATTGCCAGACGTGTTCTCACGCGTCTTACCTCTCATCCCCAAGATCGGGACCGGTCGTGGTGCAATAGCCGTCCCTTGGACGGGATGCTTAATGGGGTCTCAGCTTTCGGGCAAGTTTGTTGACCAATTTGTCGTCGAAGGTGCAGTTTTCCCCCTACGGATCGGCGAAAACCTGCCGAAATTAACCTTTAACCTCAGTCTGAGACCTGACCCGGCGCGGGCATATCCTCGGTTAGCGGCCAGTAGAAGTCCGGCGGCAATCCTGCCTCGGCGCGTTTCTCTTCGTTAAAGGGCGGTTTTAGGGCACCGTGGAAATAGCGCCGAACCAATTTGTGGAAGACGTCCTTGGGGTCAGCGTTTTCGCGTCCGCACAAAAAATGGAACCATTTGGAACCATAGGCGACGTGGCCGACCTCTTCCGCATAGATCACTTCAAGCGCGGCGATTGCCTGTTCGGCCTTTGCCTTGCGAAAGATGTCGATCATGCCGGGGGTGACGTCCAACCCGCGAGCCTCTAGCACCATGGGAACCACGGCTAGGCGGCCCATCAGATCCTCGGCAGTGTCTTCGGCGGCGCGCCACATGCCTGCATGGGCGGGCAGCGCGCCGTAGAAGCTGCCCATCTGTTCAAGACAGTCGCAGACCATCTCGAAGTGGCGCGATTCCTCTTCGGCGCATTTGACCCAGTCATCATAAAAACCGATCGGCATGGGCACGTGACCGAAGCGGGCGATGATGTCCCAATGCAAATCCACCGCGTTCAGTTCGATATGCGCAACGGCGTGCAAAAGCGCGATGCGTCCGGCCTCGGACCCCGGTTTGCGCTTTGGCACTTCGCGCGGTGAGAGCAGCTCGGGCTTTTCAGGGCGTGCAGGGTTCAAAGGCGGGGTGGCGGTGCCGATTTCTATCGCGTCATCCTCGCCCTTGCGCGATGCGAGCCACGCGGCGGCATGGCGTTTGGACAGGGCGGTTTTCTCCCGCCCGTCCGCTGTTGTCAGAACCTCGGTTGCCATCTGGGTCAGTGTTTTTGGCACTGGTACGCTCCGCCTTGTCGTGTCTGGGCCGGGGATAGACCGGATGGCGCGCGGGGTCGAGGGGGGCTACATTGCCTTAACGGCTTCAAGCACTGCATCCACGTGGCCCGGCACTTTGACCTTGCGCCAGACCTGCGCGATGCGGCCCTCGGCGTCGATCAGGAAGGTCGAGCGTTCGATGCCCATGGATTTGCGCCCATACATGTTCTTTTCGACCCAGACGCCGTAATCCTCACAGACGGTCGAGTTTTCATCCGACAGCAACGGTGTGGTCAGATCGTGCTTGGCGACAAACTTGTCATGCTTGGCCACGCTATCGCGCGAGATGCCGAAGACCTGAGCGCCCGCATCAGCAAAGGCCTGAAGCTGTTCCGAAAAACCAATGGATTCCTTGGTGCAGCCCGGCGTATCATCACGAGGATAAAAGAATAAAACGACGGCATTGCCGCGCAGATCCGCGAGGGACACCTCACCGCCGCCATCTCGGGGCAGGGTGAAATCAGGGGCCATGTCTGAAATTTCGGGCATTGGAAACTCCGCTAAAGGTTTTTAAACGCTGCCCGATATCATAGGGCAACGCGGACGGGTTGAAAGGCGTGGAACGCAAATTGGTGCAGCAGGATCAGGACAATAGCGAAGCGGTCAGCAAGCCGAAACCTCGCCGCTCGCGCCGTCGGACGGCGGGCATCTGGACGTTGCGGGGCGTTGTTTTGCTGGTCGTTCTGGCTGCGGTCACGGGCTTCATGGTGCTGGGCCAACGCATGCACGCCCCGGCCTGGCTGCGCAATCACGTTGAGGCGCGGTTGGAGGAGAATCTGGGCGGCCTCCAGATCCGCTTTGGCGATGTCAGTTTTATCATTCACGAAGGCTGGCGGCCCCGTTTGCGTTTAACGGATGTGTCCATCAGTGATCAGGCCGGACAACAGATCGCCCAAGTTTCGGATATGCGGGCCAGCCTGGCGATGCGGCCCTTGCTGCGCGGTCATGTGCGGCCCAAGCGGATCATACTCAGCGGGGCGCAGATCGCCCTGACCCGGGGTGAGGACGGCGCGCTGACCCTGACAGTGGGCACCGGCAGCGCGCCGGTGCAAAGCGCATCGAACCTGGCCGAATTGATCGAGGCGGGGGATGAGGTGTTTCTGTCTCCCGCCCTGTCGGCGCTGACCTCGGTGCAGTTGGATGCGATCACGCTGGATTACCGCGATCTGCGGCTGGGACGGTCCTGGATTTTGGACGGGGGCCATATTCAGCTGACCCGCAATGACGATGACATGCGGCTGGCGACCGGGTTCTCGGTTCTGTCCGGGCGTGACTATGTCAGCCAGATCGAGGCCAACTACACCAGCATTCTTGGCACGCCCGAAGCGCGTTTTGGCGTAACGATCACCGACCTCCCGGCCGAAGATATCTACGGCCAAAGCCCGGCGCTGGCGTGGTTGCAGGTTCTGAAAACGCCGATCTCGGGCGCGGTGCGGGGCAGTGTGGATGGTTCAGGCGCTTTCGGCCCTGTTTTTGCGACGCTCAATCTGGGGGCCGGGGCGGTGCAGCCGAATCCCGAGACACGCGCCATCCCGTTCGACTCTGCACGCACTTACTTCACCTATGATCCCATCCAGCAAGAGCTGGACTTCAACGAGGTCTCGATTGATTCTGCCTGGGGATCGGTTCAGGCAGTGGGCAAAGCCTATCTGCAAGGGGTCGAGAACGGCACGCTCGACAGTCTGGATGCGCAGCTGCGCCTGTCGGGGATCAACGTGAACCCAGCCAACCTGTTCCCCGAGCCGTTGAACCTGACACGGGCCGATCTGGACGTTCAGATGAAATTCGCCCCGTTCCGGCTGCGCGTTGGTCAGATGACGATCGAGGATGGAGGCCATCGCGTGCGGGCCTCGGGCCTGTTGGTCGGGTTGGCCGACGGTTGGTCAGCTGATCTGGATGCACATCTGAATCACATGAACTCGGAAGAGGTTCTGAACTACTGGCCACAGCGTCTGGCGCCGAAACCGAGGGAATGGGTGACCAAGAATCTCTCCAAAGGGGCCTTGTCGGACATGGATTTCGCGCTGCGTTTGCGCCCCGGCAATAAACCCGACATCTATCTGGATTTCGGGTTCGAGGATGCCACCGTCCGTTTTGCCAAGACACTGCCACCGGTTGAGGGCGCGCAGGGGCAGGCCAGCCTGATCGAGGATCGCTTTACCGCAACCGCGCAGCAGGGGGTGGTGATGGCCGATCAGGGCGGTGCGGTGGATGCCTCGGGGACGTCCTTCATCATTCCCGATACGGAAATCAAAAAGTCGGCTCCGGGGATTGCGCGGATCAGTGCAAAGGGCAGTGTCACCGCCGCGTTGTCTCTGTTGGATCGTGCGCCGCTCAGCCTGCTCAGCAAAGCAGGTTTGCCGGTCGATTTGGCCGACGGAACTGTGGCATTGACGGGTACGCTGTCCTTGCCGCTGATCAAGGGGCTCAAGTTTCAGGACACGCAGTTTCACTTTGCGGGCACGCTCGGGGATCTGAGCAGCGAACGTCTGGTGCCAGGATTTTCCGTCAGCGCGCCGATGCTGGAGTTGACCGGAGATCAGACCGGCGTGCAGGTCGAAGGGCAGGGTCTGTTCGGCGATGTGCCGTTGCAGGCCAAATGGCAGCAGCCCATAGATGGCAAGACCGCACAGCGCAGCACCGTGACGGGTAAGATCGAGTTGTCTCAGAGACTGATGGCCGAATTGAAGGCCGGGCTGCCGCAAAGCTTCCTCAGCGGGTCCGGTACGGCTGATTTTACGCTGGGCATCGGCGCAGGCGCGCCGCCTCAATTGTCGGCCTCATCCGATCTGGTGGGTGTCACGCTGGCCATCCCCGAGCTTGGATGGCGCAAACCGGCGTCAACCAGCGGTACGCTGACCGCTGATGCAACACTGGGTGACGGGCTGAAGGTCGACGCCCTGAACCTGCAGGCAGACGGGTTGCGGACCGCGGCGTCAATCACCTTCCGAGAGGGGGAGTTTGACCGCGTAACCTTCAGCTCGTTCGATCTGGGCGATTGGCTGGCAGTTCCGGCCGAGCTGATCGGGCGGGGCAACGCCGCGCCCGACATTCGCGTTCTGGGCGGGGTGCTGAACCTGGGCCGCGCCACATTCGGCGGGTCCGAGGGTGGCGGCAGCGGGGAAGGTGCCGGTCCGAAACTGGATGTGACGCTCGACCGCCTGCAAGTCACCGAGAGCGTGGCCCTGACCGGCTTCAAAGGCGAATTTCAAACGACCGGAGGGGTCAACGGCGCGTTCAATGCCCGCGTCAACGGTGGGGCTGACGTGCAGGGCCAGCTCAGCCCGCGGGGCGCGCGCAGTGCGGTTTCGCTGACCTCGAATGATGCGGGGGCCGTCCTGCGCTCGGCGGGTTTGTTGACGCAGGCACGGGGCGGAACGCTGGACGTGCAGCTAGAGCCGGTCGCCGCCGCTGGTAGCTATGACGTGATCCTGCGCATCGTCAGCACCCGCATTCAGGACGCGCCCGCGATGGCCGCGCTGCTGAATGGGATCAGCCTGGTCGGGCTGCTGGATGAGATGGCGGGGCAGGGCATCTTTTTCTCGTCCATCGACAGCCGGATGCGGATCACTCCGACCGAGGTCAAGATCCTCAGCGGCAGTGCGGTTGGCCCGTCGATGGGCCTGTCTTTTGACGGCACAGTGGACACGGTGGCCGGAATGCTGAACCTGCGAGGCGCGATATCGCCGATCTACCTGCTGAATGCCGTGGGCAGCGTCTTTACCAAGAAGGGCGAGGGGATCATCGGGTTCAACTATACCCTTACAGGGCCGTTGACGGATCCGAAGGTCTCGGTCAACCCGCTGTCGGGCCTCGCGCCACTGTTCCTGCGCAACCTTCTGCGTCCTGCGGCCCCGACGGTTTCTGACGGGCCCAATGCCCAACCGCGCAAACCGGATGAGCCCAAACGAACCTATGGCGCACCCAAAAGCGACCGTTAGATCGCTTCGGATTAAACCCGAGGCATGAATACCCAGCCATGCTTTCTGCGTTCTCGGGGCATTCGTGTCACCCAGTGATTCAGGCAAAACCCGAAACGCTTTAGGGGATATGGCCGAATCTCTTGCGGGCTTGTATGGCGCGGCCATGAAACTCAGCGATTTTGATTTCCACCTGCCCGAAGACCTGATTGCCACCCGGCCCGCCAACCCGCGCTCGTCCGCGCGTTTGCTGGTGGCCGAGGGTAAGGTGATCTCGGACAGCCATGTTTTTGATCTGCCCAACTGGCTGCGCCCCGGCGACCGGCTTGTGTTGAACGATACGCGCGTGATTCCTGCAAGGCTCAGCGGGCGAAGGCATCGCGACAGCGCGCAGGGGCCGGTTTCGGCAGCAATCGAGGCGACATTGCTGGAGCCTCAGGCAGACGGCTCCTGGACCGCGCTGATCAAGCCGCTGAAAAAGGTCAAACCGGGCGAGACGATCGTGTTCTCGGATGATCTCAGCGCGACGCTGGACCGGGTTGAAGATGGGCAGGCCTATCTGCAGTTCAACCTTAGTGGTGAGGATTTTGACATCGCATTGGAACAGGCCGGTGCGATGCCCTTGCCGCCCTATATCGCCGCCAAACGCCCGGCGGATGAGCAGGACAAGACGGATTACCAAACCATCTGGGCGCGCAACTCGGGCGCTGTGGCCGCGCCGACCGCGTCGCTGCATTTCGATGATGCGTTGATGGCGGCACTGGCCGGGCGCGGAGTGGATTTCAGCCACGTGACCCTGCATGTGGGCGCGGGAACCTTTCTGCCGGTCAAGGTCGAGGATGTGACGACCCACAAGATGCATGCAGAATGGGGCCGGGTCAGCCAGCAGGCTGCGGATGAGATCCGCGCCACCAAAGCGGCAGGGGGCCGGGTGATCCCCGTTGGCACGACAGCGCTGCGCCTGATCGAAAGCGCCGCGCGCGGTGGGCAGATTGCGCCTTGGGAAGGTGAAACCGACATCTTCATCTATCCGGGCTTCCAGTTCCACGTGACAGACGCGCTGATGACCAACTTCCATCTACCCAAATCGACCCTGCTGATGCTGGTTTCGGCCCTGATGGGGCAAGAGCGTATGCGTTCGGTCTATGCCCATGCAATTGAACACAAATATCGGTTCTTCTCATATGGGGATTCATCCCTGTTGATCCCCTGAAGTGCGCAGCGACGACATTGTTGGTAGTGGAATGTCGTAGACAGGCGCGATCCGTACTGGTTTTGATCACATAACGACTCGCAACTCAGCTAGGCACACCCCGGAGGCCCAAATGATTCAGGTTCTGTCCACCGCTTGGGCGCTTCTTCTCGGCATGGGCTTGCTGATGGTCGGCAACGGCCTGCAAGGCACCATTCTGGGTGTTCGCGGTGAGATCGAAGGCTTCTCGACCCTTGAGATGTCCTTTGTGATGTCGGCCTATTTCATGGGGTTTCTGGGCGGGTCGCGCCTTGCGCCCGAGATGATCCGCAGGGTCGGCCATGTGCGCGTGTTTGCGGCGCTGGCCTCGTTCATTTCCGCCGTCATGATCATGTACCCGATGCTGACCGAACCGGTCGCATGGTTCCTGGGGCGCATCGTGATCGGCTTCTGCTTCTCGGGCGTGTATGTGACCGCTGAAAGCTGGCTCAACAACGCGGCCAGTAACGAGAACCGGGGGCAGGCCCTGTCTCTCTATATGATTGTGCAGATGCTGGGGATCATCTCGGCACAGGGTTTGGTTCTGCTGGGTGACCCTGCCGGGTATGAGACATTCGTGATCGCGTCGGTGGTGGTTTCCGTTTCATTCGCGCCGATCCTTTTGTCAATTTCTCCGACACCGGCGTTTGACACCACCAAACCCATGACCCTGCGCGAGTTGATGGGCAAATCCCCTTTGGGCTGCGTGGGTATGTTCCTGCTGGGTGGCGTGTTCTCGGCGCAGTTCGGCATGGCCGCGGTTTATGGCGCGCGCGCCGGGCTGAGCCTGATCGAGATTTCGACCTTCGTGGCCGCGTTCTACATCGGCGCTATCGTGCTGCAATACCCGCTGGGATGGTTCTCGGACCGGATGGATCGGCGTTTCCTGATCCTGCTGGCGGCAGCCATAGGTGGTGCCAGTGCCATAGCTGGGATGGTGCTCGGGGCGAGTTTCCCGATCCTTCTGGTCACCGCTTTCTTTATTGGTGGTATGTCAAACCCTCTCTATTCCCTGCTGATCGCTCATACGAACGATTTTCTGGACCGCGAGGACATGGCCGCTGCATCTGGTGGTTTGCTTTTCATCAACGGTTTGGGCGCGATTGCAGGCCCGCTGACTACAGGTTGGTTGATGGGGGACGAGATCTTTGGACCTCCGGGCTTTTTTCTGCTCATCGCGGCGTTGCTGCTGATGTTGGCAGGCTACTCAATGTATCGCATGACCCAGCGCGCAGCGATCCCTGTCGACGAAACCGGCACCATGTCGCCCCTGTACCCGTCCGCATCCCCTGTTGCGCTTGAGCTAGCCCAGGAAGTGGCCATCGAAGCCGCCGAGGCCGAAGAAGAGGCACAAGATGTTTCCGCTAACGCATAAATATGTCCGAAATGTAGTAATATTTTACTGTTACAATTCTGTAAAACAGCCTTAAATAACTTTAGGTCCCTGGGGAGGGCAAAACACGGAGTTAAGGGCAATGGTTGGTCCTGAAGACGTACTGAGTTTTTGGTTGGATGAGGTCGGCCCCAAGGGGTGGTACATACAGGATGACGCGCTGGATCAGCAGATCCGCGACAGGTTCCTGACCGCTTGGGAAGCCGCGACAGAGGGCAAGTTTTCGCTCTGGCTTACTTATCCCAGCGGGGCGCTGGCATACATCATTCTCACAGATCAGTTCCCGCGCAACATGTTCCGGGGTAAAGCACGGGCCTTTGCGTCGGATCGGGCAGCTCTCGCCGCTGCGAAATGCGCGGTGGACAAGGGCTGGGATCTGAAAATCGACGAACCCGCACGGCAGTTCTTTTATCTGCCGATGATGCACTCCGAGAACCTGTGTGATCAGGAACGCTGTGTGCGTCTGATTTGCCAGAACCTCAGCAGCGAAGATTCCAGCAACCTGTTGCACGCCCGCGCGCATCGTGAGGTGATCCGGAAATTCGGCCGCTTTCCATATCGGAATGAGGCGCTGTCACGCACCCCTACCGTGCATGAGGCTGCCTATGTCAACATGGGCGGCTATGGCGCCACTGTGCGTGAGTTGCAATCAGCCGGTTAACTTTCGGACCCACATCCACGGATTGCAATGACCCGGTCGGCTACCACGTCGGCCGAGGTCTCAATTGCATGATCAATCAGCTGGTCGGGCGATTCAGCTAGTTGGGTAAAACCTGCCTGAAGGGTTTGCAGCTTGGTTTCCATCGCATCCAGCTTGTCCAGCGCTGCCGACAGGCGCAGGGCAGCTGCACTGCCGCCGCCCTGATTATCCTCTTGAATGCGGGCCAAATCACTGCGCAGCCCGGACAGTTGCTCGCGGATACCCTGCGCCTCATCCCGCAACGGGGTAACAACTTGCATCTTTTCCGACAGGCCCGAGGTGACATCCTCTACGGTCGAGGCCAGTTTCCACCCCAAAAACAGACAAAGTGCGACAAGGATCAGCGTTGCATTCAGAAGTGCAAGGAGAAGGTCTTTGAAGGTCTTGGCCATGATTAAGTCTTTCGAATGCTTTGTGAATATAAGGCGGGCGAAAACCCTGGGTGTTCTTTTCTAGCCTTTGAAAAAGCTTGGGTATAGGCTGAAAACTGCACGTATCGACAATAACATACCGGCGTCGCTTTTGTCGCGGTATGACTATATTGATGCGTCATGAGAAATAGTTTAATGCTAAACTAAATTTCCAACCGACCTGGGCCGAGAGGGACACATGGCTGAAAAATCTTTTGATCTGATCGTAATCGGTGCTGGTCCGGGCGGCTATGTGGCCGCAATCCGCGCGGCGCAGTTGGGCCTCAAGACCGTCGTGGTCGAGCGAGAGCATCTGGGCGGCATCTGCCTGAACTGGGGCTGCATTCCGACAAAGGCAATGTTGCGATCCTCGGAAGTCTTCCACCTGATGGAGCGCGCGAAAGACTTCGGCCTGACGGCGGACAAGATCGGCTACGATCTGGACGCAGTGGTCAAACGCTCACGCGGGGTTGCGGGCCAATTGTCAGGCGGGATCGGCCACCTGCTGAAGAAGAACAAAGTCAGCGTTGTTATGGGCGCGGCGACGATTGCCGCAAAAGGCAAAGTTTCGGTCAAAACCGAAAAGGGCACCGAAGAGCTGACCGCCAAGAACATCGTGCTTGCCACTGGCGCACGTGCGCGTGAGCTGCCGGGGCTCGAGGCGGATGGCGACCTGGTCTGGACCTATAAACACGCACTGCAGCCGCCGCGGATGCCGAAGAAACTGCTCGTCATTGGCTCGGGCGCGATCGGGATCGAATTCGCCAGCTTCTACAACACGCTGGGCGCGGATACGACCGTGGTTGAAGTGATGGACCGGGTGCTTCCGGTGGAAGACGCCGAGATCAGCGCATTTGCGAAGAAAGCCTTCACCAAGCAGGGCATGACCATCATGGAAAAAGCCATGGTCAAGCAACTTGACCGCGGCAAAGGCAAAGTCACGGCGCATATCGAGGTCAAAGGGAAGGTCGAGAAGCACGAGTTCGACACCGTGATCTCGGCTGTTGGCATCGTCGGCAATGTCGAGAATCTGGGCCTTGAGGCACTGGGCGTGAAAATCGACCGCACGCATGTTGTGACTGATGAGTACTGCCGCACCGGTGTGGATGGCCTCTATGCGATTGGCGACATCGCCGGCGCGCCTTGGTTGGCGCACAAGGCGAGCCACGAAGGCGTCATGGTGGCCGACCTGATTGCAGGCAAACACGCGCATCCGGTCAAACCCGAAAGCATTGCAGGCTGCACCTATTGTCACCCGCAAGTGGCCTCGGTCGGCTATTCTGAAGCCAAAGCCAAAGAGCTGGGCCACGACATCAAGGTCGGCCGTTTCCCCTTCATCGGGAACGGTAAGGCGATTGCGCTAGGAGAGCCTGAGGGCATGATCAAGACGATCTTTGACGCAAAAACCGGTGAGTTGCTGGGCGCGCATATGATCGGCGCGGAAGTGACCGAGATGATTCAGGGCTACGTTGTAGGTCGTCAGTTGGAGACGACGGAAGAAGACCTGATGAACACTGTCTTCCCGCACCCGACGCTGTCAGAAATGATGCATGAGAGCGTTCTGGATGCGTATGATCGCGTAATCCATATGTAAGGGGTTAGGGGGCGCTGCCCCCGCCGCGGCAAGCCGCGACTCCCCCGAGGTATTTATAGCCAGATGAAGCATGGGATCCGTCCTTCATCTGGCCGAAAATACCTCGGAGCGCGAGGCAGAGCCTCGCAAAAGACTTCTACGAATTCAAAGCATCGAGAATGCGGACCCAAGAGCGGATGCCCTTGTGGAAGCTTTTGACATCGTATTTCTCATTCGGCGAGTGGATGGCATCGTCGTCATTGGCATAGCCGACCAGCATCGAATCCAGTCCCAGAACAGTGTCGAAATAACCAACGACCGGGATTGAGCCGCCCATTCCGGTGAATACGGCCTCGCGGCCCCATTCGTCAGACAGTGCTGCGCGGGCGGCTTCGAATTCAGGGCGGTCCAGATTCATGACCGATGCTGGAGACCCTTCCAGGTCATTGTCCCAGACAACTTTGGCGTCCGGGGACAGGCGCTCTTGCACATGGTTGCGGATTTTTTCGCGCAGGGCATCGGGGTCCATGTCGCCGACTAGACGGCAGGTGATTTTGCAATGGGCTTCCGACGGGATCACCGTTTTTGATCCGGCGCCGTTGTAGCCGCCCCACAGACCATTGACCTCAAGCGTGGGGCGGGCCCATTGCTGTTCCAGCGTGGAATAGCCTTTCTCACCGTGCGGTTCGCTGTAGCCCACCGAGTTCAGGTATTCGGCTTCGTCGAAGCCGCAGTTTTCCCACTGGCGCAACTGATCTGCCGGGACCTCGTGAACGCCCTCGTAGAAACCTTCGACAGCGACGCGTCCGGTTTCATGGTCATAGAACGAGGCCACGATCCGGGACAATTCGCGCAGAGGGTTCAGGCCGGGGCCGCCGTAGTGGCCGGAATGCAGGTCGATGCGGGGGCCGACGATGGTGAACTCATCCTTCAGCATTCCGCGCAATTGCGAAGCAATCGAGGGCACTCCGCGGGACACCATCGAGGTGTCGCAAACCAGGGCCAGATCGGCCTGCAATTCGTCTTTGTTCGCTTCAAGGAATGGCACCAGCGAGGGCGAGCCTGATTCCTCTTCACCTTCGAAGAAAAAGGTGATGCGGCAGGGCAGGGTGCCGTGGACAGCTTTCCAGGCGCGGCAGGCCTCGACAAAGGTCATCAACTGGCCCTTGTCATCGGACGAACCACGGCCGCGAATGACGGGTCCGTTCTCGGTCTCTTCTATCGCAGGGTCGAACGGATCGCGGTTCCACAGGTTCAGCGGGTCGACGGGTTGCACGTCATAGTGCCCATAGAACAACACATGCGGACCTTCACGGCCTTCGCCTACATGCCCCACGACCATCGGATGGCCAGGTGTTTCACGTTTTTCTGCTGCGATCCCAATGCTCTGCAGGTCCGATACCAACCAATCTGCGGCTTTGTCGACCTCTGCTTTGTAGGCGGGATCCGTTGAGATGGACTGGATGCGCAACAGCTCCATCAGGCGGTCGATCGAGGTTTGCAGATCAGAATCGATCCGGCTCAGCACGGCGTCTAGCGACATAACAGGGCTCCTGCATGGGAATGGATTTGTGCGAACCCTACCAGTGTTGGCGCTGCCGTCCAGAGAAGAGTGTACAGCCGTGCCCCCTTGTAACTGACCGGAATATAGCTTTGTACCTGCGTCGTTTCCCCGCGTCTATTAGACGTAAGTTTACTTGCTGCGTGGCTATGAAACTTATATTTGATACAAATCAAAGTTGGGTTCAGACGTATGGCTATAGAAAGGTCCGACGTGGGAACGCAAAGTCGCTTGAAAGCTACGGCTCTGAGGGTGGCAGAATACAAGCTTCGGGTAAGGGGTTTGCCCGAGGCGATCAAGGAGGGTCCGTTGGACTATACTGCTCAGCTCGATTCAGCGATTGCCAGGCTGCATGACGAAGGACGTTACCGGACCTTTATCGACATCGAACGCCGCAACGGGCACTTCCCGCATGCCGTTCGGACCCGTCCCGATGGAACGCGACAAAACATTACCGTGTGGTGCGGCAATGACTATCTGGGCATGGGCCAGCACCCGGTTGTCCTGGACGCAATGCACGAGGCCGTCGATGCGGCTGGTGCAGGGTCGGGCGGGACGCGCAACATCTCGGGTACGACTGTATATCACAAGCGTCTTGAGACTGAGCTGGCCGATCTGCATGGCAAAGAGTCCGCTCTGCTGTTCACCAGCGCTTATATCGCCAATGACGCGACGCTTTCGACCTTGCCCAAGCTGTTCCCCGGTCTGATCATCTATTCGGACGCGCTGAACCATGCCTCGATGATCGAAGGCGTGCGGCGCAATGGCGGCGCCAAGCGCATCTTCCGCCACAACGACGTCGCCCATCTGCGTGAACTGCTTGAAGCTGACGACCCCAAAGCCCCCAAGTTGATCGCCTTCGAATCTGTCTACTCCATGGATGGTGACTTTGGTCCGATCGAAGAGATTTGCGATCTGGCCGATGAATTCGGTGCGCTCACCTATATTGACGAGGTCCATGCAGTTGGCATGTACGGCCCGCGCGGTGGTGGTGTGACCGAGCGTGACCGTCTGGCGCATCGCATTGACATCATCAATGGCACCCTCGCCAAAGCCTATGGCGTGATGGGGGGCTATATCGCTGCCAGCGAAAAGATGTGCGACGCCGTCCGCTCATACGCGCCGGGGTTCATCTTTACCACGTCTCTGCCGCCTGCCGTTGCGGCGGGTGCTGCGGCCTCGGTCGCGCATCTGAAGGTGGCTCAGGAACTGCGTGAGCAACATCAGACTCAGGCCAAGATTCTGAAGCTGCGCCTGAAAGGTCTGGGCCTGCCGCTGATTGACCATGGCAGCCACATCGTACCGGTCATCGTTGGCAACCCGGTCCATACCAAAATCCTGAGCGACCGGTTGCTGGATGATCACGGTATCTATGTGCAGCCGATCAACTTCCCGACCGTCCCACGTGGTACGGAACGCCTGCGCTTTACCCCATCTCCGGTCCATGGCCCGGGTGAGGTGAACCGTCTGGTTCAGGCGATGGACGAACTTTGGTCACATTGTGCGCTAAATCGCGCCGAACTTGCCGGATAACCTCACGCTAAAGTGTGCAACCTGTTTGCCGCGTGTTAAGCTTACGCTAACAAAATAAGTGGACGAATCGTTATGGGGACGATTCGCCACTAGCGTGAAACACGCGACGGGCAAAAATGGGGCGGCAGGAATGATAGGGCGCAGATCACAGCGCAATTCCGAAGAAGGTGTAGAGGTCAGACCAAAGGGGTTTGACGACTACGAAGTACGGCTTGGCGATCAGATGCGCGGCGAACGCGCCACTATGGGCAAATCCCTTTTGGATGTTCAGCGCGAACTGCGGATCAAAGCCAACTACATCGCTGCCATAGAAAACGCCGATCCCGATGCGTTTGACACACCCGGCTTCATCGCCGGGTATGTGCGTTCTTACGCCCGGTATCTGGGCATGAACCCGGATGAGACCTTTGCCATCTTCTGCAAGGAAAGCGGCTTTGAGGTCGCGCATGGCATGTCTGCCGAGGCGTCGGTTGTCCGCAAACCGACCGGAGGTCTTCCAGCCCGTGGCCCGATGGGGCGGGATCCGTTCATGTCTCCGAACACGCCTTATATTCCGGGCAAGGAATCCTTTGTCAGTCAGGTCGAACCACGCGCCATTGGCTCGTCGCTGGTGTTGCTGGCCGTCATTGGCGGTATTGGCTATGGCGGCTGGGCCGTGCTGAACAAGATTCAGCAGGTGCAGGTCAGCCCGGTTGAGCAAGCGCCGGTGGTTCTGTCGGACCTCGACCCCCTTGATGCGGCGCGTAGCACAGACACGGTCGAGACAGCCTCTGCCGAAGCACTGGATCGCCTCTATCGTCCGCAAGCGCTGGATGTTCCGGTGATGGTTGCGCGGGATGCTCCGATTTCCACGCTTGACCCACGGACCGTCGGCACGTTCCGCGCACCGGAACTGCCCGAGGTTCAGGTCGCCGAGTTGCACACAGTTGAACGCCCGGCCTTGCCACAGGTGGTCGAGCAATTGGATACAACGTTGAAGATCGTGGCCGTGAACCCCGCGTGGATGCGCGTAACGGCCGCCGATGGCAGCGTGATCTTCGAAGGCACGCTGGGCACGGTTGAACAGGGCAACGTATTCGAAGTGCCGCTGACCGAAGAACCCCCGCTGTTGCGGGCTGGCGCGTCGGGTTCGGTGTTCTTTTCGATGAATGGTGAGCATTTCGGGCCGGTCGGTGCGCCGGGTACTGTGGCGAAAGGGGTTGTCCTGTCCAAGGACGCGGTGGCTGAGACCTATGCCGTCGCCGATCTCGAGGCCGAGCAGAACAGTGCCCTCAAGCAATTGGTGGCCGAGCTTCGGACGCAAACCACGGACGCACCTACCGAGTAGTCTTGCCATTGCTCTACCCCGGTTGCCGAACTATCTATGAGGCAACCTAGGCAGATGCGGACCTCTCTTCATGTCGCTCAACCACGTACGTCCCTGGCGCGATATCTACCGCCGCAAATCCCGTCAGATCATGGTCGGCACCGTGCCGGTCGGAGGTGATGCTCCGATCGCAGTGCAAACCATGACCAACACCCTGACCACTGATGTGGCGGCAACGGTCGCGCAGGTTCAGGCTGCGGCTGAGGCCGGAGCTGATATCGTGCGGGTTTCCGTTCCGGATGAGGACTCGGCCAAGGCGCTGAAAGAGATCGTGCGCGAAAGCCCGGTGCCCATCGTGGCTGACATTCATTTTCACTATCGTCGTGGAATCGAAGCGGCAGAGGCCGGCGCGGCCTGTCTGCGGATCAATCCGGGTAATATCGGCAACGAACAACGCGTGAAAGAGGTCATCAAGGCCGCGCGCGACCACAATTGCTCGATTCGGATCGGTGTGAATGCAGGCTCGCTAGAGCGGCACCTGCTTGAGAAATACGGCGAACCCTGTCCCGAGGCGATGGTCGAAAGCGGGTTGGAACATATCCGCATTCTTCAGGACAATGATTTCCACGAATTCAAGATCAGCGTGAAAGCCAGCGACGTGTTCCTGTCGGCGGCGGCCTATCAGGGTATTGCCGAGGCCACCGATGCCCCCATTCACCTTGGGATCACCGAGGCCGGAGGGCTGGTTAGCGGCACCATCAAATCCGCCATCGGGCTGGGCAACCTGCTGTGGATGGGGATCGGCGACACGATCCGCGTCAGCCTGTCCGCCGACCCGGTCGAAGAGGTCAAGGTTGGTTTTGAAATCCTGAAATCGCTGGGCCTGCGCCATCGCGGGGTCAACATCATCTCCTGCCCCTCCTGCGCGCGTCAGGGATTTGACGTGATCAAAACCGTCGAGGCGCTGGAGCACCGCCTGGAACACATCAAGACGCCGATGTCATTGTCGATCATTGGTTGCGTCGTAAATGGTCCGGGCGAGGCGCTAATGACCGATGTCGGCTTCACCGGCGGCGGAGCAGGGGCGGGCATGGTCTATCTGGCAGGCAAGGCTAGCCACAAGATGTCGAACGACCAGATGATCGACCACATCGTGGAAGAGGTCGAGAAGAAGGCAGCCGAATTAGATGCAACGGCTGAGGCCGCTGAGTAGTTTCAGAGTTTCATAGTATGATGCCATGTTCTGGCCTGATTTGCCGCTACTAGTAGCGGCAAAGGAATGAATTTTCAGGAGCAGTGAGTATTGAAACTCAAAGCGATTTGCGCGGGGCTTTTGGCCACCGCTTTGACTGCATGTAGCAGCCCTTCAAGCGACTATAACAAGCAGCCGGGCGCCTTTCATGTCCCGGTTCCGCCAACGCAGGGAACGCAGCTTGGGTACTTGTCCGTCAACGTATCAGGGTCCAATGAGAACGGAACCACGACGCGCACCGATGTGCGTATCAGCCCGGGCGGGAGGGGCAAACCAAAGGGCAGCCTCACGCCGATCATGACAGTTGATCCGCGGTTGACGTCTAGGGTTGCGTTGTCGTTGCGCGATGGTCGCGATGCAAAAGCGGCGTTTACGTTTGCGCAACAGATTGCTCGGGGCACCTATTGCCCGTCTGGGCCGATCACTGAAAATACCGGAATCCGAAAATACACCAATCCGCAGGACTTGCAGGCAATCCTGACGGAAAGCCAAAGGCAGGGACGCGATGTTATTCCCGCCGGTATCAAGGGTGAAGCAGTTCCGGCGACTGATTTCAGGTCGAACGGCACGCCGACTTGGGTCGTGTCCATGAAATGCGACGCGCCATATCCCTTCGACTAGTATAGAGAAAGGGGCGGTCATGCCGCCCCTGAGGTGTCAACCCTGTTCAGCCCGCACGCCGTCTGCGATCTGCTTCATCTGATCTGCGGGCAGGAAGCCGCGCAGCATTTCGGTGCCCAGAACGAACGAGGGCGTGCCGGTGATCTGCATGCGTTGTGCCAGCTCTCGGGTGCGGGTGATCTCTTCTGTGACCTGATTGCTGTCCATCGCGGCGATGATGGCGTCGCTGTCCAGCCCAAGCCCGTCCGAGATGCGGCGCAGTGTCACTTCGCTGGGCTCACCACTGAATTCCAGCAGGGCGTCGTGGACCTGTTTATAGGCGTCACCCCCGGCGACATGTTTGGTCGCCACGGCAAAGCGCGAGGACAAAACCGAGGCATCGCCCAGAATCGGGAACTCTTTGATCACCAGACGGATATTGCCATCTGAGGCCAACAGGCTGGCCATCTCGGGCACGGCACGGCGGCAATAGCCGCAGCGGTAGTCCATGAACTCGACCAGAGTGATGTCGCCATCCGGGTTGCCACCAACCCAGCTGTAACCGTCATTGAACAACTCATCCGCGTTCGAAGCGACCAGATCGCGATCAGTCTGTTCCTGGCTGGCTGCGTTGCGCTCCTCCAGAATGGTGATCGCTTCGATGATCACTTCGGGGTTTTCCAGCAGATACGCGCGCACTTGCGCTCCGAACTCGGCTTTTTCCGCATCGCTGAGCGCGTTGAGGTCCAGTGCCTGCGCCGATGTCGATATCAGGGAAAGCCCCAAAAGGGCGGGGGCTGCATATTTCAGGATCATTTGCGTTTCCTTTTCGCTTTCTCTGCGCGTTTTGAGGCAATCAACACATCTTGTGCCCTTTGCCAACCCGGTGAGCCTTCGGGAAGTTGCCCGATGGCCCGTCTTGCGTGAATGCCTGCATCGACCAGCCGGCCTTGCAAGGCGTATCGTTCTGCGGTGACGGTCGAAGCCATCCCGTTGTTGCCGACCTTGGAATAGGCGACGCCCAGATCCCGCATCAGCCGTGCATTGCGGTAGTCGCGGGCGCGGGCTTTTTCGAGTGCTTGCAACGCCTTGTCGGTCTGCCCCTGCAGCAGCAGCGCCCGCCCGTATCCGGCAAGGATCAACGCATCGTGGGGCGCCATTTCAACCGCTTGAGTATATGCATCAACCGCCTCGGACATTTGCCTGTTTTCCAGAAGGATTTGGCCTTTCAGTTCATAGTAGAACGGATCCTCGGGCCGGGTTTTCAAGGCTTCATCTATCGCCGCGCGCGCACGGGCCAGATCGCGGTTCTGATGATGGGCCGACGCCTCGCGCATCATTTGGATGTCGTAAGCCGTTTCCTCTTTCGCGCGGCGCATTGTCCAACTCGGAGAGCGCAGAAAGGCCGAGAGCTTACCCTTCACCCTGGCAAACCAGTAGTCGGCGGTTTCATTGGGTTGGCTTTGATCGCCGAACTCGTCCAGAAACGCCTCGGCCGCGCGCAGACGATCCCTGCCTGTGGGGTGCGAGCGCATATAGGGATCTTGGTTGGCTGTACTCAGCAATTCCTGCCCGGCGAATTTACGGTGGATCGCGACCATCCCACGGGGTGAGATTCCGGCCCACCGCAGATAGCTGGCCGCGCTGCGATCGGCCGAGGCTTCCTCGGCCCGCGTGTGCCCCAGAAAGCTGCGAATGGCCGCGCTTTGCGTGCCGGCTGCTATCCCGGCAGCGGCTTCCCCTCCGCCCGCCGCGGCTGCGATCAGGGCAAGCGCCGTGCCAAGGCTTGCCTTGCGTTGCGCGTCCTGCAGGTTCTGGTGACGGCGGGCCAGATGACCGTTGGCGATATGGGCGGCCTCGTGGGCGATGACGGCTTGCAGCATTTCGGGGCTGTCGACCGACAGGATCAGGCCGTAGTTCAGGTAGATCGCGTTGTAGTCGATCACGAAGGCGTTGAAGGTGTTGTCGTTGACCACCAGAATACGCACCTGATTGGTGCTTAGTCCGGCTGCGCGCAGCACCGGAAAGGCCAGTTCGCGCAGGCCGAACTCGATATCGGGATCGCGGATCAGGCTTTGGGCGTGGCTCTGCGCTGCCGCCGTCAGCCAGAGGACAGCCGCAAGTATCAGGGCCGGGATTGACGCCAGCCGGGATACGCGTTCAAAAGCCATGGCTGCAACATGGGAGATGGGCATGAGAAACTCAACCCGGTCCGGGGTCGATCCGTTTATTGTGATGGACGTGATGGAGGCCGCGCGCAAAGCCGAAGAAGCCGGACGCCACATCATTCATATGGAGGTCGGCCAGCCCGGAACCGGCGCCCCGAAAGCCGCGACTGCGGCCCTTGCCAAAGCAATGGAGCAAGGCCCGTTGGGTTATACCGTCGCGCTTGGGCTGCCCGCTTTGCGCCAGCGGATCGCCCAGATGTATGGCGAGTGGTACAATGTCGATCTGAACCCCGAACGGGTGGTGGTAACGCCGGGGTCTTCCGGCGGGTTCTTGCTGGCCTTTACCGCACTGTTCGACAGCGGGGATCGTGTGGGGATCGGCGCACCGGGATATCCGTCCTATCGTCAGATCCTCAAAGCGCTTGGGCTGGTGCCCGTCGACCTGCCGACCTTGCCCGAGAACCGGTTGCAACCAGTGCCTTCGGATTTTGCCGGACTTGATCTTCAGGGCCTGATGGTCGCGTCCCCCGCCAATCCGACCGGTACAATGCTGGATCACACGTCGATGGGCGCGTTGATTGACGCTGCGCGGGGGCAGGGTGCCTCGTTCATCAGTGACGAGATTTACCACGGGCTGGAATATGAGGCCAAAGCCGTCACCGCGCTGGAGCTGACGGATGAATGCTATGTGATCAATTCCTTCTCGAAGTATTTCTCGATGACCGGTTGGCGTGTTGGCTGGATGGTCGTGCCCGAGGATCAGGTCCGCGTGGTCGAACGGATCGCCCAGAACATGTTCATCTGCGCGCCCCATGCCAGCCAGGTGGCCGCCTTGGCCGCGATGGATTGCGAGGAAGAGCTGCAGGCCAATCTCGACGTCTACCGTCGCAACCGCGCGCTGATGCTCGAAGGGCTGCCCAAGGCCGGTTTCACGAATATCGCGCCACCTGACGGGGCGTTCTACGTTTATGCCGATGTCTCTGACCTGACCGATGACAGCCGCGCCTTTGCTGCCGAGATTCTGGAGCAGGCCGGAGTGGCCGTCACGCCCGGTTTGGATTTCGATCCCGAGCGTGGGCATACGACCCTGCGGTTCTCCTACGCAAGGGCCACTGCCGATATCCAGGACGGGTTAGAGCGTCTGCGCAGCTTCATGGTCGAACGCGGCGCGTTGCAGCCGGTGTAAAGCGTTCACAAGAGGAGGCGGATGCGCTAGGGTCACGCTCAAACGATCTCGGGAAAACTTGAGGCCATGAGCAGGATTTTCTATTGCATCGCGCTGATCTGGGCGCTGTCCGGTGCCGCATTGGCACAGGACTTTACCGCATTGGCGCGCGTGCAGCCGGACCAAAGCCGCATCATCGATTCTGGTCGCACGGCGGTTCAGGTCGATCTTGGCGTCAGCCAGGGTGTGCCTTACCGCATCTTCACGCTGCGCGATCCCTACCGCATGGTTCTCGACTTTCAGGAGGTCGACTGGACCGGCCTCAACGCCGAGGATTTCCTGCAAACCGACCGGATCACCGGTGTGCAATTCGGGGCCTATGTTCCCGGCTGGTCCCGCATGGTGCTGGAACTGGGCGCGCCAATGGAGGTGGACACTGCCGAGCTGCGGTTGGATGAGGCCTCGGGCGCGGCGCTGTTGACCCTGCATTTGGTCGGCACCGATTTTGACAGGTTCAACGCATCGGCGGGCGTGCCGCAGAACCACGGCTGGGATCTTCCCGAACCCGCCGTCACCACATCCGAGGTCCCGCGCAACGGGACGCAGGTCTTGCGGGTGATGCTGGACCCCGGCCATGGCGGTATTGATCCGGGGGCTGAGTTCGGCGGCATTGACGAGAAGACCATGATGCTGACCTTCGCGCGCGAGATACGCGAATTGCTTTTGCGGTCAGGTGGTTACGAGGTTGTTCTGACACGGGTTGACGATCAGTTTGTCTCGCTTGAGCGTCGTATCGCATTGGCGCACCGGGCGGGTGCGGATGTGTTTATCTCGCTGCATGCCGATTCCCTTTCCGAAGGTCAGGCCCATGGCGCGGCGGTCTATACCTTGTCCGAGGATGCCTCGGACGTGGCCAGCGTCAAACTGGCCGAACGTCATGATCGGAGCGATCTTCTGTCCGGCGTTGATCTGAACGGGGCCGATGATCAGGTCACCGATGTGCTGCTGGACATGGCGCGGCAGGAAACCAAACCCCGTACCACGTCGCTTGCGGATGCGATTGCCAATGGCATGGCGCAACAGGGCGGGCCGATGAACCGCAAACCGCTGCGCACAGCCTCATTTTCGGTACTGAAGGCGGCGGATATCCCGTCTGTCCTGGTCGAGCTTGGGTTTCTTTCCAGCCCCAGAGACCTGAAAAACATCAAAAACCCCGAATGGCGCGCCAAAATGGCGCTGGGGATTTATCAGGGTTTGGAGGACTGGCGGCAGCAAGATGTGATCAGACGGTCCCTGATTGGACAGTGACCTGACGGCGCAAAACGGCTAGAATGCGCTTGTGGTTTTGACCCTTGGGCGCAGCATCCCTATATAGGCGGCAGCGCGAAAAAAAGGCAGTGACGTGATCCGGTTCATTCTATCGATTTTCGGGGCAGTTTTCAGCCTCGTGACTTTGGGTATCTTCATGGTTGCGCTGGTGATCGGCGCGGTCTTCTGGATGTATGGCCGCGACCTGCCCAGCCACGAGTCGCTGGCCCAATACAAGCCGCCCACGATCAGCCGGATCTATTCCGGCGAGGGGCAGTTGATCGACGAGTTTGCACAGGAACGCCGTCTGTTCACCCCGTCCGAGGAAATTCCCGACCTGGTGAAACAGGCCTTCATTTCTGCGGAAGACAAGAATTTCTACACCCATCAGGGCTATGACCCGCGCGGCATCATCGCTGCTGGTGTCGAAGCTGTACGCACCAAAGGTGAAACTGTTCGCGGTGCCTCGACCATCACGCAGCAGGTGATGAAGAACTTCCTGCTGTCGGGCGACCGTCGGGCCGAGCGCAAGATCAAGGAAATCATCCTCGCTACCCGGCTTGAGGATACGCTCGACAAGGAACAGATCCTCGAGCTTTATATGAACGAGATCTTTCTGGGTCAGAACTCCTACGGTGTGACCGCTGCGGCGCAGACCTATTTCAACAAAACCCTGCAGGAACTGGCCCCGCATGAGGCCGCGATGCTGGCCGCGATGCCCAAAGCACCATCGGACTACCATCCGGTCCGCCAGAAAGAACGCCTGCTGGCCCGCCGCAACTACGTCCTGCGCGAGATGAACCAGAACGGGTACATTGATCAGGCCACCTATGAAACCGAGGTCGAGATGCCTCTGCGGTCGGTCCAGAACGGGGATTTCGAAAGCTTCCGCACCGCGCTGCCGCCGCGTGACTATTTCACCGACGAAATCCGACGTCAGCTGAGCGAAGACTTCGGTGAGGGTGAGTTCTTTACGGGCGGCTTCACCGTGCGCGCTTCGGTTGACGAGGAAATGCAGGTCGAGGCCGCGCTTGCGCTGCGTGAGGCGTTGCAGAAATACGATCTGTCGCGCGGCAAGTGGCGTGGCACGGGCGAGGTGATTGCCGAAGAACAGCTGGCGGAGGAAGCCCAATGGCGCGATGCACTGGCCCAGCTGGAAATTCCCCGCGACGTCGTGCTGCCGACCCAGTGGTACCCGGCCGTTGTACTGGACGTGGCCGAGCAACAATTGACCGTGGGCATCGAGGACGGCCCCGCTGACGGCACCATTCCGCGCTCTGACATCAAATGGATGCAGGGCAACTTTTTCGACAATTTCAAACGTGGTGACGTGATCCTTGTCATGGCCGGAGAAGAGGGCCAGTGGTCCGCCCGTCAGGTGCCCGAAGTGCAGGGTGGCTTTGTCGCGATGGACGTGAACTCGGGTCGCGTTCTGGCGATGCAGGGCGGGTTCTCGTATCAGGATACCGTGTTCAACCGCGCCACGCAGGCGCAACGCCAGCCGGGATCCTCGTTCAAGCCGTTCGTCTATGCCGCTGCGCTCGACAGTGGTTACAGCCCTGCGACGATCGTTGTGGACGCCCCGATTGAGGTGAATACCCCGCAGGGCCTGTGGCGGCCCAAGAATTCGTCGAACAAGTTCTACGGCCCGACGCCGCTGCGCACAGGGATCGAACAGTCGCGGAACCTGATGACCATCCGTCTGGCGCAAGAGGTCACGATGCCCGTCGTTGCGGGCTATGCGGAACGCTTTGGTGTGTATGACCGGATGGGCGCGTTCCTGGCCAACTCGCTGGGGTCCGAGGAAACCACGCTGTATAAAATGGTTGCGGCTTATGCGATGTTCGCCAATGGCGGTGAGCGGGTCGAGCCTACACTGGTTGACCGGATTCAGGACCGCTTTGGCAAGACGATCTATCGCCATGACGATCGCCAGTGCCTCGATTGCAACTCGACCTGGTTGGAGCCGAACGAGTCTCCGACCATTGAAACCAACCGTTCTCAGGTGATGGATGCGATTACCGCGTATCAGCTGACCTCGATGATGACAGGCGTTGTGGATCGCGGAACGGCGTCACGGCATATCAATCTACCGGTGCCCACGGCGGGCAAGACCGGTACGACCAACGAATCCAAGGATGCGTGGTTCATCGGCTTTACCTCGAACATCGTGGCCGGTTGCTATATCGGCTATGACCGCCCGCGCCCGATGGGCCGGGGGGCCTATGGCGGCACCATGTGCGGCCCGGTGTTCCAGAGTTTCATGGAAAAAGCGGTCGAGAAATACGGCGGCGGCCCGTTCGAAGTGCCCGAGGGTGGTCACTTCATCAAGATCGACCGTTTCAGCGGTGCACGTCTGCCTGCGGACGCATCCGGCGACTATGTCGTGGCCGAGTTCTTCCGGGATGGTGTGGATGGGTTTATCGACCGTATCTATGACGGTGGCTTTGCCATCGGATCGGACCTTCCGCTGTTTGAAGAGGCACAACGCGCAGGCGTTCAGGTGCAGACTTCGACCGGCAGCACTGTCACCGTCGGCCCCAAAGCCTCGCAAGGGGATTTGAGTACCGGCGGCCTTTACTGATCGCTTTGCGAATTCTCTGACGGCCAGACTTGCAATCCGGTCTGGCCTGTCTTGTGGTGGCCTTCGGCTCTTGCTATCACGCAGGCCTGATTGAGCAAGTTGGGACAACACCATGCGCGCCGAAACCCAGAATATCGTGGCGGAAATCGAAAAGTCGCTGGAGCTGCTGGCCCAGCGTATGGATTATGAAACCGCGCCCCATCGGCTTGAGGAATTCAACGCGCGGGTCGAGGATCCGAACCTGTGGGACAGCCCCGAGAACGCGCAAAAACTGATGCGCGAACGGCAGATGCTGGTCGACGCGATCGAGACCTACGAGTCCATCAAAACCGATCTTAGTGACAATATCGAGCTGATCGAACTGGGCGAGATGGAAGAGGACGCCGAGGTTGTTCAGGACGCCGAAGCCTCGATCAAGTCTCTGAAAGACAAGGCCGCCAAGAAAGAGCTGGAGGCACTGCTGGATGGCGAGGCCGACAGCAACGATACCTTCCTCGAGATCAACTCGGGCGCAGGCGGGACCGAGAGCTGCGACTGGGCCTCGATGCTGGCGCGGATGTATGTGCGTTGGGCGGAAAAGAAGGGCTATACGGTCGAGCTGCAATCCGAGACCGCGGGTGAAGAAGCCGGGATCAAGTCGGCGGCCTACAAGATTTCCGGTCACAATGCCTATGGCTGGCTGAAATCGGAAAGCGGTGTGCATCGGTTGGTGCGTATTTCGCCTTATGACTCGGCGGCCAAGCGGCATACTTCGTTCAGTTCGGTCTGGGTTTATCCCGTGGTCGATGACAATATCGAGATTGAGGTAAACCCGGCCGATATTCGGATTGATACCTATCGGTCCTCGGGCGCGGGTGGTCAGCACGTGAATACCACGGACTCGGCGGTGCGGATCACGCACATCCCGACCGGGATCGTTGTGACCTCGTCCGAGAAGTCGCAGCACCAGAACCGCGATATTGCCATGAAGGCGTTGAAATCGCGCCTCTACCAGCAAGAGCTGGACCGCCGGAACGCCGATATCAACGCGGCGCATGAAGCCAAGGGAGATGCGGGCTGGGGCAACCAGATCCGATCTTACGTTTTGCAGCCCTATCAGATGGTGAAGGATTTGCGGACCAATCACGAGACCTCGGACACCAAAGGTGTATTGGACGGGGATCTGGATGGGTTCATGGCGGCGACACTGGCGTTGAATGTGGCGGGCAAGAGCCGGTCTGAGGCGCAGGGCGACTAAGGCTGGGCAGGGGGCGCTGCCCCCGCCGCGGCAAGCCGCGACTCCCCCGAGATATTTTTAGCCAGATGAAGGGGATCCGGGTGGTGCTTGGCCATTTGGGAAAAGATGTATTTAAACAATGGGTTTTATTGGTCGGGGTGCGCGGCTAGGCTGGATTTGAATTTAACAGATCGAGGCGGTTGAAACCCGGATGGATGTCACTCAGCTTTCTGCAATGGCGTTGGCCGGTAAATTGTCATCTGGCGCTGTTTCAGCGGTCGAGGTGATGGCTGCGACGCTAGAGCGGATCGAGGCCGTGAATGGTGCGGTCAATGCGATAGTGGCCCTGCGCGAAGGGGATGATCTGCTGGCCGAGGCGGCGGCGCTGGATGCGGGGCCTCATCGGGGGCCACTGCACGGGCTGCCGATCGCGGTGAAGGATCTGGTCAATGTCGCCGGGATAGTGTCGTCGCAGGGATCGCCCTTGTTTCGCGATTTTGTGCCTGATCAGGATGATCTGATCGCGGCGCGGATGCGCGCGGCGGGGGCGATTTTGATCGGCAAGACGAACTCGCCCGAGTTCGGGCTTGGTTCACACACGTTCAACCCGGTCTATGGCGCGACCCGGAACCCCTATGATGGGGCGCGTACCTGTGGCGGTTCATCCGGCGGCGCGGCGGTTGCGTTGGCGACCGGGATGGTCGCGTTGGCCGATGGTTCGGACATGATGGGAAGTCTGCGCAATCCGGCCGCGTGGAATAACGTCTACGGATTTCGCCCCAGCTGGGGGCGGGTACCTTCGGAACCTGTCGGGGATGGCTTTCTGCATCAGTTGTCGACTCTGGGGCCGATGGCGCGCTGCCCTGAGGATTTGGGGCTGTTGCTCGACGTGATCTCGGGCGTTGAACCGCGGGCACCTTTGGTTGCGGATACCGGTTCTGTGGGTCCTGTTGAGGCTGCTGATCTGAAGGGCTTGCGGATTGGCTGGTTGGGAGACTGGGGCGGCGCGTTTCCGGTTGAGGACGGCATTCTGGGCCTTTGCCGCGACGCCTTGTGTGTTTTTGAAGAGCAAGGCGCAGTGGTCGAAAGCCTGGCTCCGCCTTTCGATGCAGAAAGGATGTGGGACAGTTGGGTCACCCTGCGGTCCTGGGCGGTGGCAGCAGGATTGCAACCGCTGCAGGGCAAATCAGAGGCCTTTAAAGACAGCGCGCAGTGGGAATTGGAGCGTGGCCTGTCGCTCTCCGCGATGCAGGTGCACGCGGCCAGTGTGACCCGGTCGGACTGGTTCCGGCGGGCGGCGAGGCTGTTTCAGGACTATGATGCATTGGTTCTGCCGGCTGCGCAGGTCTGGCCTTTCGATATCGAGACGCCGTATCCGCGCGAGATCAAGGGACGAGCGATGGACACCTATCATCGCTGGATGCAGGTGACCGTGCCGGTCAGCCTGATTGGTTTGCCCTGCCTGGCAGCGCCTGCCGGGTTCGGAGCCGAAGGGGTGCCCATGGGCTTTCAGCTATTTGGTCCCAAAGGCTCGGACGCGCGGCTGCTGTCCTTGGGGGCGGCGTATCATGAGGCAACGACATGGCCGCAAAAAAGGCCTGCGATGAGATAGGGCCAGAGGTGGAGGAGAAACAGATGGAAAGACCTTTCGGTGCGCCTCAGATGCGCCCTGTTGACAGTGGGATGTTGAAACAGGCGATGCGGCGGGCGTGGGTTGATCTACGCAGGGCACCGCAGTTTGGTTTGGTTTTTGCGGGCTTCTATGTGCTGGCGGGCTGGGCCATCGCCTGGGTGACCATTCAGACAGGAACAAGTTATTGGCTGGTCCTTGCCGCGATCGGCTTCCCTCTGATCGGGCCATTTGCGGCGGTCGGTCTCTATGAAGTCTCTCGCCGTCTGGAGAGGGGGCAAGACCTGGATTTCAAGGCAATTTTCGGGGTTGTACTGCATCAGAGCCGCCGCCAGTTGCCCTCAATCTGCGCGATCATCGTGGTGATGTTTCTGTTCTGGTTCTTTCTGGGGCACATGATCTTTGCCCTGTTCATGGGGCTGTCGACGCTGACGAACGTGTCCTCGTCGCTTGAGGTGTACCTCACGTCAAACGGATTGACGATGCTGACCGTAGGGTCCGCTGTCGGGGCAGTTTTTGCCACCATTCTGTACATGATCACCGTGCTGTCGATCCCGATGCTGCTGGATCGCGAACTGGATTTCGTGTCTGCAATGATCGCGAGCTTCTCTTATGTGCGGGACAACTTTCCGGTCATGATCGGCTGGGGCATTTTCATCGCCGTGCTGACATTCGTTGCGATGATGCCGTGGTTCCTGGGGTTGCTGCTGGTGCTGCCGCTTTTAGGCCATGCAAGCTGGCACCTGTATCGCCTGATCTGCGAGGATGACCCGAGCTAGCGCTGTTCTTCGGGCCTGTAGGCCCTTGTCAGCTTACGTGCGGCACCAAGCGCATCTATTGCATCCTGCCCCAGACGGATCAGGGTCACGGGGCGCGCGTCGTCTTTTTCTGGGCGGGTGTAGCTTGTGCCTTGCCAGACGGTATCTTTCTTGCTGACCACATAGACCCGGCTGTTCTGGCCGTTTCGACCGGAAATCAGCATGTAGACATAATCGCCGGAACAGCTCGCTATACCGCGCACCTCTCGTGCCCTGGATGAGCTGCCGGGCATGGCGCTGCGCGGTGTGAAGCCGCGGATCAAAGTGCATTGCGGCAGCCGTTTGGCGTGCAAAACGATGGACGTCCGAGTGTCCGATGCCGCATAAAACCCTGGCGGAAAGGTACAGTCGTGGGTGGCCTGAGCGCCCGAGCCGAGGAATTGCGTCAGAGTTGCGTTCACATGATGCGTATTGGCATCGGGGATGTCGTCAAGCGGGGTCAGAACGATGCGGGCATCCACATCAAAGAAGCGACACATCCGGTCCAGAATATCCGCGCGGGGAAAGCTTTCGCCGGCAAGGTATCTGTTGAATTGCGTTCGGTTGATGCCCAGATCGCGGCACAATGCCGAAATCGATGGGTAGTTTCGCGCCAACCGTCTGAGGTTTGCCCCGAACATGGCGCGAAGTTCGGCAGGGCTGCGCGTGTCGTTTGGCATCGATTCCCCATGCATCGGCAGTTTCAGTCGAAAAACAGCGGTGCAGCCCGGAGGACCGGTTGTGTGACCGAAATCGTAAAGATGACCCCAAAGCAACGTTTCCCCACGCCGCGTTGCGCCTGCGATGCTAGTCAGGTGCAGAGCAAAGGCAATAGGTTTTGTCTGTTGTGAGTAATCTTTATGGGTAATTTGCAGGCTTTTTTGCGCAGTTTATCTCAAAATGAGACAAGATTCACCTCAATGCATCCCACGTGGAAGGTCCCGGCGATGCCCGGCCGGGACCAATCTGTTGTCAGTCGCCGCGCAAAAGGGCAGCCACACCGGTTCTGGCGATCTCGATCAGCCCAAGCGGGCGCATGAGATCGGCAAAAGCGTCAATTTTGTCAGGCGCGCCCGTGATCTCGAAAATGAACGAGTTCAACGTGCTGTCGACCACATTGGCGCGGAAAATATCGGCCAGACGCAGGGCCTCGACCCGCTTATCGCCGTCGCCAACGACCTTGATAATCGCCAGTTCCCGCTCGACCGAGGGGCCTTCGACCGTCAGGTCATGGACGTCATGAACTGGCACGATACGACCCAGCTGTGTCTTGATCTGTTCGATCACCTGCGGGGTGCCGGTGGTGACGATGGTGATGCGGCTGAGGTGTCCCGTGTGGTCGACCTCGGCCACAGTCAGGCTTTCGATGTTATAGCCACGGCCCGAGAACAGGCCGATCACGCGGGCCAGAACGCCCGGCTCGTTCTCGACCAAAACCGCGATGGTGTGGCGCTCCTGCACGTCCGAAAAGGTGGGGCGTAGGTTATAGGCCGAATGGCGGCTAGAGCCTTTTTTGATATGTAGGGCAGACATTTATGTCCCTTTCATCATCTTGCGAAAACCGGGCGTTGGACGCCCGGTCAATTCCGACGAATGTTGTTAAACCAGAACCGAACCTTTGGAATCGATCACGCCCTGCGTCTCGGCCTCGCCCAGCAGCATCTCGTTATGGGCTTTGCCCGACGGGATCATGGGGAAGCAGTTCTCGTGCTTTTCAACAAGGCAGTCAAAGATCACCGGGCCGTCATAGTTGATCATCTCCATGATCGCGTCGTCCAGATCAGCGGGATCGGAACACAGGATGCCCTTGGCGCCGAAGGCTTCGGCGAGTTTGACGAAATCGGGCAGGGCCTCGGACCACGAATGCGAGTACCGCTCACCATGCAGCAGCTCTTGCCATTGCCGGACCATGCCGAGGCGTTCGTTGTTCAGGATGAACTGTTTGACCGGCAGGCGGTACTGAACGGCGGTGCCCATTTCCTGCATGTTCATCAGCCACGAGGCCTCACCCGCGACGTTGATCACCAGCGCATCCGGATGCGCCATCTGCACACCGATCGAGGCCGGGGTGCCATAGCCCATCGTGCCCAGACCGCCCGATGTCATCCAGCGGTTGGGGTCTTCGAACCCAAGGTATTGCGCGGCCCACATCTGGTGCTGGCCAACCTCGGTGGTGATGTAGCGGTCGTGGTTTTTGGTCAGCTCTTCAAGGCGTTGCAGCGCGTATTGCGGTTTGATCGTCTTTTCGCTGTTGGTGTAAGCAAGGCAGTTGACCTTGCGCCAGTCGGCGATCTGCTCTTGCCATTTGGCGACTGAGGCCGCATCGGTCTTGCGGCCGCGCGATTTCCAGACCTTCAGGATGTCTTCCAGAACATGGGCCACGTCGCCGACGATCGGGATGTCAACGCGGATCACCTTGTTGATCGAGGACGGATCAATGTCGATATGCGCCTTTTTCGAATTCGGCGAGAAGGCGTCAATGAGGCCGGTAATCCGGTCGTCGAACCGCGCGCCGATGTTAATCATCAGGTCGCAATCATGCATCGCCAGGTTGGCCTCATAGAGACCATGCATCCCCAGCATGCCCAGCCAGTTCTCACCCGAGGCCGGGTAAGCGCCAAGTCCCATCAGGGTCGAAGTGATCGGGAAACCAGTCGCATCCACCAGTTCACGCAGCAATTGGCTGGCTGCGGGGCCCGAGTTGATGACGCCGCCGCCGGTGTAGAACACGGGTTTCTTGGCGGTCTCCATCGCGGCCACCAGTTCGGTGATCTCTTCCAGATCGCCCTTCACAACAGGCTGATAGTGCGAGGTCGAGGCTTTGGGGACGGTATAGTCACCCGTTGCAAACTGCACGTCCTTGGGAATGTCGATCAGCACCGGACCCGGACGACCCGAGGTGGCAACATGGAACGCCTCGTGCATGGTTTCAGCCAGCGAATCCGTCTCCTTCACCAGCCAATTGTGCTTGGTGCAGGGGCGGGTGATGCCAACGGTGTCGGCCTCTTGAAACGCATCCGAGCCGATCATGAAGGTCGGGACCTGACCGGTCAGAACAACAATCGGGATCGAGTCCAGCAGCGCATCCGTCAGACCGGTGACCGCGTTGGTCGCGCCAGGGCCGGATGTCACCAGCGCAACGCCAGGTTTGCCCGTCGACCGGGCATAGCCTTCGGCGGCGTGAACCGCGCCTTGCTCATGCCGCACCAGGACATGGCGGATGTCGTTTTGCAGAAAGATCTCATCATAGATCGGTAGGACGGCGCCACCGGGGTATCCGAATACTGTGTCCACACCCTGATCCTTGAGGGCCTGAACCACCATCTTTGCGCCGGTCATCTCACGTGTCATCTGCTTTGCTCCGTTCGCGACATGTGTCTTGCGTTTGCCAAAAAAAAGCCCCCGAGATTTTCGGAGGCGCATGGGTTCGATTGTGGTTTTCCGTTACCGGCCCATACGCGTGTTTCCTACGATTACGACTAGCGTGTTCATCGCCAGAGGCTCCTTATCAGCTTGCAGGGGACATTATGTTCGGCGCGACGGAGCGTCAACAGTCAATCGTATGAATTTCATGACCGGATTGATGAATTTTCCGACATTTTGTTGCGCAAAATGACGCACGTTGGGAATTTCCGGCAAAATAGAGGGGGTCGTGCGGTGCTTCGACGGATTTCCGACTTGTCCAAAACCGCCAACGCGATGTCTGAAATGAACCAGAAGCATGTCATTTGCTGCGGCAGGCTGTCTTGTATGAGGAACAGACGCGGAGGTCGGCCTTGCTGCAGGAACTCGTGGATTTGGGGCGCTATCCGATTGATCGCCCAGACTCGGCTGCGTATCGTCAGTTGATCGGAGATCTGCACCGAGAGCTTGAGCACGATGGCTGCGCGGTTTTGCCGGGGTTTGTGCATGAGGCCGGGCTGGTTCGGTTGCTGGAAGAGGCCGAGACGGTTTCGCCCAGGGCGCATCGGTCCTTCAATCGCACGAATGTCTATTTCACCAAGGATAATCCCAGCTTTGGGATCGGGCATCCGGTGCGCCGCTTCTATGACCGGTCGAATGCGTTTGTGCCTGCGGACAATTTCCCCAAATCAGGTCCTCTGCGGCGCATCTACGAGTCCGACGGTTTTCTGCCCTTCATCCGCGATGCGCTGGATGAGCCTGAGGATCGGTTCTTTCGCTATGATGATCCGCTGGCGGATGTCATCATCAATGTCCTGGAAGAGGGGCAGGGGTTTCCCTGGCATTTCGACACCAACAACTACACGGTGACCTTGGCCATTCAGAACGCCGAGGCAGGCGGCGCGTTTGAATATGCTCCGAATCTGCGCAGTTCTGAGGATGAGAATTTTTCGGCGGTAAGAAGAGTTCTGGATGGCGATATGCAGGCCGTTCACAGGATAGACTTGCAGCCCGGTGATCTGCAGATATTCAAGGGTCGCTATGCCCTGCACCGGGTTGCGCCGGTTGAAGGCGCGCGCAAGCGCTATGTGGGCATCTTCTCGTTTGTGGATACCGAAGGCATGTGTGGCGGGGTTGAAAGGACGCGGCAGCTTTATGGTCGGGTTCTACCGCATCACCATGCGCGCGAGGGCCGCCGGGCGGATGAATTGTTGGACTGAGTTGCCGGTGCCGATAGGCTGACGTCAATTCAGGAAAGGTCTTGGCATGGCACGTGTATTGCAACTCACCCCGTTTGTTTTGTGTTCGTCGTTGCAAAACCAGATTGATTTCTATTGTGAGCGGCTGGGATTCAGCTGTGGGTTTATAGCGTTTCGGGTTAAACCCGTGACACGAATACCCTGTCACGCTTTCAGCGTTCTCGGGACATTCGTGTCGCTTGATGTTTCAGATAAAACCCGAAACGCTTTAGGCAAGACAACTATGCGTTTCTGTCACGCGGGCCTGTGGCCATTCGATTGCTGGAATGCCCGCCACGCGCTGATGGTAGGCCATTGGGGGATGAGCAGTCTTTTTATATAGATGTCGAGGGGATTGATGCGCTGTATGAAAGCCTCAAGCCGGGTCTGGAAGATTTGCCCGACGGGCGAGTGCGCGCGCCTTTTGATCAGCCGTACCAGCAACGCGAATTTCACGTCATTGACGAGGATGGGACGTTGATTTTTTTCGGTGAGGATATAAGGCCACGCGGGTAGCCCTCCCGCCCATCGTCAACGCGCCTGCGGCGCGCCTCCTCTGGTTGGGCCGGGCAGCGCGTGCCGCGCTGCGGTGGGCTCAGAACCCGACGCCGGTACCCTGCAATACGCCATGTTCCAGCGCATAGCGGGTCAGGCCTGCTGTTGAGGAGATGCCCAGTTTGCGTTTGATGTTTTTGCGATGGGTCTCGACCGTTCGGACCGAGATATCGAGCGCTTGTGCGACTTCCTTGTTGGATTTACCCTGCGCCAGTTCCAGAAGGATGGTCTGTTCGCGTCCGGTCAGGGCTTCGCGGGTACTGTCGCCTTTGGGTTTCAAGGACCCGCTGGCGCCGGTGCACAGATATTGCTCGCCCTTCATCACGGCATCAATTGCTTCCTTGATCTCATCCGTGGGCACGTCTTTCAGCACATAGCCTTTGGCCCCGTGGCTGAGCGCGGTCGAGATATATTCGGGGCTGTCATGCATCGACAGGATCAGGATGCGTGTTTCGGGCAGGCGTTCGAGGATCAGCTCGGTCGCGCTGAGGCCGCCGAGGCCGGGCATGTTCAGATCCATCAGGATCACGTCGGGGGCCAATTCGACCGCGTGATCAACGGCGGCCTGACCGCTGCCCAGAGTACCGACCACTTCGATCTCATCATAGCTTTCTAGGATGGATTGGATGCCTTCGGCCACCATGGGGTGATCGTCGACAATGAGGACTCGGATGGTCATGTCCCGGCCTTTCGGTTCGGCGTTGCGTCTTCCTGCGGTGGCAGCAGGTGGCTGAGGGGCAGGCTGACTTCGATCACAGTGCCGCCTTGCGGGCCGCGTGATGACAGAATTCGCAGCGTGCCGTCAAGCTGTTCGATCCGCTCCTGCATGTTGCGCAGCCCGATCCCGGTTGCGGCCTTGTCCGGCTCGGACCGCAGCCCGCGCCCGTTATCGGTGATCCGCATGGTCGCGCCTTTCTTATGCCCACGCAGGTCTATCGTAACACGCGAAGCGTCTGCGTGGCGCTCAATATTGGTCAAGGCTTCCTGCGCGATGCGGTAAAGGGCGATCTTGCTGTCCTGATCCAGCCGGTTGCGGAAGACAACGGTCGAAAACTCGGTTTCGATCCCGGTGCGTTCGCGGAAGTCATCGGTCAGCGCCTTGAGGGCCGGGCCCAGGCCCAGATCATCCAGTACGCCGGGGCGCAGGTCTCGGCTGATGCGGCGCACTTCGGTGATCGCCGCCCCCAGATGATCAATTCCCTTGTCCAATGGGGCCTGCGCGCCTGTGTCGTCACCACGAGACAAGCGCCGCCGGGCATTGTCCAGCGCATATCGGACACCGACAAGGATCTGACTGATGCCATCATGCAGCTCGCGCGCGACGCGGCCGCGTTCTTCTTCTTGGGCGTCGAACACCCGTTGGGTCAATTCTTTCAGCTTGGCATCCGCCAGACGTCGTTCGCGTATATTCAGCAACATGCCCGAGGCGAAGACGATCAAAACAGCGGCCAGAACGATGGCACCGATATAGAGGAATGTGCGCTGCACACGCGCCTCGACCTCGGCGCGGGCATTGGCGACGGTTGCCAGCACATCGTCGATGAAAACGCCGGTGCCCACGGCCCAGCGCCAATCCTGCAGGCCCACGACATAGGCGATCATCTGTGCCTCTTCCCCGGTCGAGGGCTTTTCCCACATGAAACTGTGCCAGCCTGCACCCTGGCGTGCCAGACGGATGAACTCATCCACGACCGG
This sequence comes from Ruegeria sp. YTSC192, assembly GCF_059609705.1. Classification (NCBI taxonomy): domain Bacteria; kingdom Pseudomonadati; phylum Pseudomonadota; class Alphaproteobacteria; order Rhodobacterales; family Roseobacteraceae; genus Ruegeria; species Ruegeria sp. YTSC192. The sequence goes on along the minus strand of NZ_JBXWMG010000002.1, from coordinate 160,936 downwards.
AGTACCGTCGCTGTCGGTCAGACCGTCCCAATTGCGGTTGATGAACTGGGTCTGGCGGGGGCTGACCAGGTTCGTACCGTCGTAGTCATAGACAAAGAAGAACCCGTCCTGCCCGTAGATCATCGCCGACAGGATCTGGGTGACCAGCGTTTTGGCGATATCATCATCGGGTTCGGCGCGCCCGTAGATATAAGCAAACCCATTGCGCGCCTGCGTGACATAGTTCTTCAGCTCTTCCTTCTTGGCCTCTATCAGGCGCTGCTCCAACGCCTGTATTTCGCGTTCAGCCGTTGCACGGGCCTGATAGGCGACCAGAAAGGCAATGGCCGCAACGGCAACGACCAGAGGGATGGCCGCAACCAAAGACAGTTTCTGCGCATAGGTCAGCGAAACCAGATGTCGGAGTCTTTGCATGGTCGAATCGATACGCAAGCAGCCGATAAAATGCAAAAAGATTGAGCGTTTCTGGGGATAAATGCCCTGGGGAATGTTGAATGGCTGGCTTTTTCGCCGACTTTTTCGGCGAAAGTCGGTCAGAAACCCGGGTTTCTACGCAGTAGTAGGTATTCCCTTTCACATCCTTGTGCTTACGCTCCGATCCATTGAAAACGACAGGCCCGGAGGTTTCCGGGTACAGACTTATGAAGGGGAGGAACACTCATATGGATCGTCGTTCATTTCTGAAGAAATCTGCTCTGGGCGGCTCGGCTGCTGCGGCAACTGCACTGGCGGCACCGGCCTATGCGCAGGGTCAGCGGACCCTGACCATGGTGACCTCGTGGGGTCGTGGTCTGGCCGGCGTGTTCGACAGCGCACAGCGCTGCGCCGACAGCATCAACGCGATGTCCGATGGCAGCCTGAATGTTGAAATCAAAGCAGCAGGCGAACTGGTCGGCGCGTTCGAAGTGTTCGACGCCGTTTCGTCCGGTCAGGCCGACATGTACCACGCGGCTGACTACTATTTTGTGGGTCAGCACCCAGGCTATGCCTTCTTTACTGCTGTTCCGTTCGGCATGACCGCGCAGGAACTGGTGAACTGGTACTACCACGACGGTGGTATGGAGCTGCATGACGAGCTGGGCTCGATCTTCGGCCTGAAATCCTTCCTGGCGGGTAACACTGGCGCGCAGGCAGGCGGCTGGTACTCGAAAGAGATCAATGGCCCCGAGGATTTCCAGGGTCTGAAGTTCCGCATGCCGGGTCTGGGTGGTCAAGCGCTGGGCAAGCTGGGCGCATCGGTTCAGAACATTCCGGGTTCGGAAGTGTATCAGGCGCTGTCCTCGGGTGCGATCGACGGCACCGAGTGGATCGGCCCCTGGGCGGACGAAAAAGCGGGCTTCCAGGAAATCACCAAGACCTACTACACTGCGGGCTTCCACGAGCCGGGCGCGGGTCTGTCGCTGGCGACGAACCGCGACGTGTTCGACGAACTGACACCGGCCCAGCAGAAGATCATCGAGATCGCAGCTGCCGAAGCGCACCAGTGGAACCTGGCGCAGTTCCTGGCCAACAACGGTGCAGCTCTGCAGCGTCTGCAGTCGGGTGGCGTGAAGGTCATGGAATTCCCAGACAGCGTATGGGATGCGTTCGGCAAGGCTTCGCAAGAGGTTCTGGACGAGAACATGGGTGACGAGCTGTTCAAGAAAATCCACGACAGCGCCATGACTTCGATGGCTGCTTCGTCGGGCTGGAACAACTTGTCGTCGGGTGTTTACACAGCTCAGCGCGACCGCGTTCGCGGCTAATCCCAAGTGAACTGACCAAACGGTTTCCCTGCATGCGCGGGGGAACCTTTCTTGTTGCATATGCGCGGACCCATCATGCCGCTATAGTCAGCAATGCAACTGACGTGACCCGGGGACAACATGCAGGACGATAACGGTATCTCGTTTTTCGGCGCCCTGTGGAATGGACTGATCTGGTTCATTCAGAGCATTGCCGAAGCCTTCTATAATTTTGGATATGCGATCACGCACCCTCAGCTGTGGCTGGACTGGTCCGACAAAGAATCCATCATGCGCTTTGTCTACTACGGAGGCTCGGTCGAGTTCTTCTTCGTGGTTTTCACGCTGTTTCTGGTGCTGACGGCCATCGGCCTGTATTACCGGAACTTCATGTGGGGCATGGTGCGCGGGCTCGAGGCGTTCGCCAATACGACCGGGCGTTTCTTTGCCTGGGCGGGTTTGCTGATGGTGATCCAGCAGATCGTCATCGTCTTCATGCAGCGGGTCTTTGCCCGGCCTGATATGTCCTTTGGTCTGGGTATCCCCTTCAATCAGGACATCAGCTGGTTTGCCGAAGAACTGAAGCTCTATAACGCGATGGTCGTGTGCCTGTGCTGCACCTACACCTTCGTACAGGGCGGGCACGTGCGGGTTGACCTGATCTATGCCGGTATCAGCCACCGCGCCAAGCGGGTGGTCGATATGTGCGGTTCGGTGTTGTTCATGATGCCGATGGCCGTGCTGACCTGGATGTATGGCTGGTACTTCATGTGGCGGCACCTGATCGTGCCGAAACCCTCGGCGAGCGACGCGTTGGACCGGTTGCTCGCGAAGTCGCGCGCTTTGCGCTGGAACGTGGAAACCATCGGGTTCAGCCCGAACGGGTTCAACGCGTATTTCCTGTTCAAAATCCTGCTCGTGATCTTTGCGGGCATGGTGTTCCTGCATGCGATTGCCTTTCTGTGGCGGTCGTATCTGGAATACGTGGAAGGGCCGGAAAGCGCCGGAAAATACCTCGACAAGGATAGCCTTGGTGAGGGTGAAGAAGCCTACGAAGGCGCACATTAAGGACGGAGACCAAGACAATGCTATTCGGACTTGATGGCGTCGAGATAGGCCTCATTATTGTATTCTTTTGCCTTTTCGGAGGCATCCTCTCAGGCTTCCCGGTGGCCTTCGCCATCGGTGGGGCAGGTGTGATTTCCTTTGGAATCATCGCCGCGTTGGACAGCGCCGGATTGCTGATCCACCAGGCGATTGACACAAGCTCACAAGCCTACCGTGATCTGGTGAACTCCGGGGTCAAAGCGGACACAGTCTCGGTCTTTCGATACCCGGACTTGCCAAGGATAGGCGAGGCGGTCTTCCCCTCCGGGTGGGAAACCGCGCTGGACCGCAACGTCTCGTTCATCGTCAACCGCATGAACGAACGGGTTCTGGCCGGTCAGTCGATTGAGACCCTTCTGGCCGTGTTGATGTTCGTTTTGATGGGCATCACGCTGGAGCGTTCCAAGATCGCCAACGATCTGCTGACAACGATGGCACGAGTCTTTGGTCCGCTGCCCGGTGGTCTGGCCGTGTCGATTGTTGTTGTGGGCGCGTTTCTGGCCGCCTCGACCGGGATCGTTGGTGCGACCGTGGTTACCATGGGCCTTCTGGCCTTGCCGACCATGCTGCGGAACAATTACTCGCCCGAGCTGGCGACAGGCGTGATCGCGGCCTCGGGGACGCTGGGACAGATCATCCCGCCATCCATCGTGATCGTTCTGCTGGGCACTTTGGCAGGTGACTTGTATTCGACCGCGCAGGAAACGCGCGCCGTCGAGGCCGGGTGTACTGATGCGCTGACCTATCTGGGTGAACCGGCCGTGGTCTCGGTCGGGACGCTGTTTCAGGCGGCCTTGCTGCCGGGCATCATGTTGGCGCTGCTCTATGCGCTTTATGCCTTTGGCTATGCCCTGCTGAACCCCGACAAAGCTCCGGCTGTCGAAATGTCGGGCGGTTCTGGTGAGGCGATCACCCGCTCTGAGGGTCTGACCTGGCTGCTGGGTGCGCCGGTTGCGATCATCGTCGGTGCGGTGCTTCTGGGCAGCGCGGGTGTGATCGGCAGCCAGAACATTTCGGTCTCGGCTTTCTCGGATGTGGGGCAGGGTGCGTCCTTGCGCACGAATGTCTCGGTTGAGTGTCAGGCCTCGATGATCGAGCTGCATGGTCAATCCGCCTGGGATCAGGCTGTGGCCGAGCAAGAGGCAATCGACGCCGCCGGTGGCGTGGCCAGCGCCGAGCGCCTGACCGAAGAGGAGCTGGTCGCCGCTCGTGACGCCAAAATCGCCAGTGCGGCTCCGATCGGAACCGGTGTTTCGATTGTGGTGGTGCTGCTGGCGCTGACCTTGGTTCTGGGTCGTGGCATCGCGCCGTCGCGCTCGCCGCAACCTCTGATCGTTGGGGCGATTGGCCTGTTGTTGATGTTGTTGGTGGATATTCTCTTTGTCCAGCCGACGACCTCATCCGGGGGGACATTCCTGTTGCTTGCGATCCCGTTCGCCATTGCGATCTACGGCTGTAAGGAGGCCGCCGCCCGCTGTGCCACCAATGATCTGATCCGCGTGGTGTTCCCGCCGCTGGTTCTGATCATCGCGGTGCTGGGTTCGATTCTCGGCGGTGTCACCAACCCGACACCCGCTGCGGCGCTGGGGGCAGGTGGTGCGATCATGCTGGCCGCATATCGCAAGCTGCAGGATCAGGGTCGGTCCGGGATGGTGATTATCTGGTCGACCTTTGCGGTCATCATCTGTCTGCTGCTGGGCGTGAATTTTGACCTGCGGATCAATCAGGGCAATGTCCCGGTCGAGACCTGGATCGCTTTCATTATGGCCTATGCGACGTATCTCTATGCTCTGTTTGGTCTGCTGTTCGGGTGCTGGGTCCTGTTCACGAGCGGGGTTCTGACCCCGGTGGTGCGTGAGACGGCCAAGGTGACATCGATGGTGTTTACCATCCTGATCGGGTCGCAGCTGCTGAACCTTGTGGTGATTTCCTTCGGCGGCGAGCACTATATCCAGCAGTTCTTGAAGAGCTTCGACAACGAGTTCACGGTCTTCCTGATCGTGATGCTGGTGCTGTTCATTCTGGGCTTTGTGCTGGATTTCCTCGAGATCATCTACATCGTAATCCCGATTGTTGGGCCGGTAATCTATGGCGGATCCTTCGATCCGAAATGGGTGACGATCATGGTGGCGGTGAACCTGCAGACCTCGTTCCTGACGCCGCCCTTCGGATTTGCCCTGTTCTATCTGCGAGGTGTCGCGCCGAAAGAGGTGACGACGGGCCATATCTATCGCGGTGTCGTCCCGTTTGTGATCATTCAGGTCGTTGGCATTGCGATCCTGTGGTTCTTCCCGTCCATTGTGACCATCGTGCCGGATCTGATCCCGAATTGATGGTTCGGCATTTAGTCAATTGAAAAAGGGGGCCTGCGGGCCCCCTTTTACTGTGTTGGATTTGGTCAAAGCGTTTTGCGTTTTAACTTAGGCAAAACCATCGAAATGCGCGTTCGAGCGTAGGGAGAGGCAGCGTATTTCGATTCAAATCAAACGCAAAGCGATCTAAGGGGCCAGCCCCTTCTTGGCCTGCGGCCAATTCATCCCCGAGGTATTTCCAGCCAGATGAAGAGCGGATCAGGGTTTGGTGGGGTGGCGATCGGGCAGTTGGATGTTTGCCACCTGCTCGGCTATGGGAGCCGAGGCGAGAGGATGGTGCGAGGCATCTGCAAAGGTCTCGGGTTTGCTGATCTTTTGCCATTGACCTTGGACATAGGCCTCTAGCCCTGAAAACTTGGCCTTGTAGCCCATTTTCGGACTGCCGGGGACCCAGTAGCCCAGGTAGACATATGGCAAACCGGCCTCGCGCGCGATCTCGATATGGTCGAGGATCATGTACGTACCCAAGGAGTTTTGGGGTTGGTTTGGATCGTAGAACGAATACACCATGCTAAGCCCGTCATCCAGAACATCGGTCAGGCTGACGGCGATCAGGTTTCCGGTTTCGGGGTCAGCATATTCCACAACGCGGCTGCGGATCGGGGTTTCCTCGATCATCGCGGCGAATTCGAAAACGTCCATATCGGCCATGCCGCCATCGGCGTGGCGGGTATCCAGATAGTGGCGGAACAGCTCGTACTGGTCGTCGGTGGCCCAGGGCGAGGTTGCGCGGCGTTCCAGATATCCATTGCGTTTGGCCGCACGTTTCTGGCTTTTGGTCGGGCGGAAGGCCGAGACGTCGATCCGGGCGGAAAGGCACGCGGCGCAATCGCTGCAGGATGGGCGATAGAGGACGTTCTGTGACCGGCGAAACCCTTGCTGGGACAGTGAATTGTTCAACTGATCCGCGCCTGAGCCTTGCAGGGCGGTGAAGAGTTTGCGCTCCATCCTGCCCTCAAGGTAAGGGCAGGGTTGGGGGGCCGTCACATAGAATTGTGGTGCAATTGGCAGCGTATGTCGCATGAAGGTCCCGTGTAGCCTCGGACCGGATGATAGCAACGGTTTTTCAAGCCGCCAAGTGATTCAAGTGTGTTGCGTTCAGGCCCGCTGATTGATCATGACTGTGCCAAGGAAAGCATCCGTCAGACCCTGGCAGCGCGCACTGGTCAGCATCATGATCACAGACACGATCTGGACCACGAAAAACGCCATGCTGATGAAGTATCCAGCCGTATGGGCCACGGCTTTGCCCATATCCATGCGTTCGCCGAACGCGTCGCGCAGCTCGATCCCCATGAAGCGCATGCCCAGCGTGGCAGACCCGTTCGAGATCGTAATGACCCGGTAGACAAAGCTGATCACGGCGTAGATCAGTGGCAGAAAGAACAGTCCCACACCGACCGTCAGGAAGACGGGGACGATGCACAGAAGTGAGATCAAGGCGATGTCGAACAGCCATGCGACAAAGCGCTTGCTTGCGACGGACTGGTAGAATTCGGGTTGCGTATCAGGATCGGGCAGGTGGTTCATGGTCAGGTATCCGAAAGGGAGGGTGGTGTTACCCTGTCCCGAATGGTCGGGGCAGGGCAAGTCAAATCAGGCCGGTTCGCCTTTGCCGTCGTCTTCGTGGTTTTCACGAGCGCGTTCGTCCATGAACTGGTCGAACTCGGCTTTGTCCTTGGCTTCGCGCAGGCGGCGCAGGAAGGATTCGAAATCCTGCTGTTCACGCTCCAGACGGGCCAGGGTGTCGGCCTTGTAGGCGTCGAAGGCGCTGTTGCCTGATGGTTTCATTGCGCTCATGTGACTGCGCATGGATTTGTGGCGACTGCAGGACTTGCTGAACATGCGTTTGCTCCAGATCATGTAGGCCAGAAGGGCGAGGCCCAAGGGCCAGAAGAAGATGAACCCAAGAACCATGGCAGCGATCCAGGCGCCTTTGCCTTTGTCGTCCATCCAGGCCTCGGCACGATAGAGCCACCCCGGATTAGCGGGTGCGGCGGGTTCGGACAATGCGGTCATGTGATCTCTCCTGGGGTTGATGTAAATTCCTTTCACATGATCTAGATGGGGAGCGTTTGCGGGGTTGCAAGGGCTCTATGTGAAAAAGATTTACATTTTCGGATTTGGTTGACGGTGCAGGCTTCGAGCAGCACGGTGCAAGCATGATGACTGAGAACACAACCGCACCGGCTCTTGCAGAGATATTGGAATTGGAAAAGCAGGTATGGTCTGCCTTGGTAAGTGGTGACGCCGACGCTGACCGGGTGCTTCTGAGCGCCGATTTCCTGGGTGTCTATCCGTCGGGTTTTGCAAACCGGGACGACCATGTCGGGCAATTCGCTGAGGCTCCGACAATGGCCGATTTCAAGTTGAGCGAGGAGCGCCTGCGGATTTTGACCCCGGATATCGTGTTGTTGTCCTATCGGGCAGATTATGTGCGACCGGGCGCGCAGGAGTGGGAAGCGATGCTCATATCCTCGCTCTGGGAACGCCGGGCGGGGGCTTGGATCAACAGTTTCAGTCAGGACACCACGGTCGAGCTGGATTGAAGCGTTTGCCGCATTGACCTTGCCACCCAGCGGTGCGCAGGCTCCGGATATGAGTGAAAGTCTGACCATCAACCGTCTGCCGCGCGCGTTCGACCAGTCTTTGGGCGATGAAACCCGCGCGTTGCTTGCCGATCTGACGCCTGAACAAGGCGATCTGGTCGCCGGAACCGCAGGGTCCAGCCCGTATCTGAAGGGCCTGATCGAGCAAGAAAGAGAGTGGCTACCACAGGCATTGCACCAGCCCGACCACGCCTTGGCAGAGGTCATGGAGGCTGCGCGCGCCCTGGCGCCGGATCAGCTCAAGCCGGGTCTAAGGTTGGCCAAGCGACGTATGGCAGTTCTGACCGCTTTGGCCGATATCGCAGGCGCTTGGCCGCTGGAAAAGGTCACGGCAGCGCTGACCGATTTTGGCGCACTGACGGCGGATGTGGCCGCAAAGGCCGAGATTGCCGCCTTGGTCCGCCGCAAGAAGCTGCCCGGGATGACCGAGGATGATGTCGAAACCGCTGCCGGGATGGTCATTCTGGCGATGGGGAAGATGGGCGCGCATGAGCTGAACTACAGCTCGGATATCGACCTGATCGTTCTGTTTGACGAGACGCGCTTTGACCCGGATGATTTCTACGAAGCGCGTCACGGAATGGTACGGGCAACGCGCAATTTCTGCGCCACGCTCAGCGACAAAACCGCTGATGGCTATGTGTTCCGCACCGATCTGCGCCTGCGCCCCGACCCGGCGGTGACGCCGGTCTGCATGGCGACAGAGGCGGCCGAGCGGTACTATGAAAGCCTCGGCCGCACATGGGAGAGGGCCGCCTATATCAAAGCGCGCGCCTGTGCGGGCGATCTTGCGGCCGGAGAGCGTTTTCTGGATACTCTGAAACCCTTTGTCTGGCGTCGGCATCTGGACTTTGCCGCCATTCAGGACGCCCATGACATGCGCCTGCGCATACGTGAAAACAAAGGCACGGGCGGCAGCCTCTCGATCCCCGGCCATGATATGAAACTGGGGCAGGGCGGCATTCGCGAGATCGAGTTTTTCACCCAAACCCGACAGTTGATTGCGGGGGGGCGTGACCCCGATCTGCGCGTTCGCGGTACGGTGCCCGGGCTGGCGGCTCTGGCGCAGAAGGGCTGGGTGCCGGAAGAGGTTGCGGAAAAGCTGACCGATCACTATCGCGCGCATCGCGAGGTCGAACATCGCATTCAGATGATCCACGACGCCCAGACTCACAAGGTTCCGCAATCAGACGATGGGATCGAACGGGTCGCCTGCCTGATGGGTCTCAGCAGTGCTGATCTGACCAACGATCTGACCCGTCGCCTGACCGAGGTGCATGAACTGACCGAGGGCTTTTTTGCGCCGGGCACAGGCCCTGCACCCGCGCCTACGCCCGAGGTGAGGTTTGACAAGAATGTCCTCGCCCGCTGGGCCACCTATCCGGCCCTGAGGTCGCAGCGCGGACGGCGCATTTTCGACCGCCTCAAACCCGAGATCCTCTCGCGTCTTGCCAAAACCGCGCAACCCGAAGAGGCCCTGCTGGCGCTTGACGGGTTTCTGGCGGGGCTGCCAGCGGGCGTTCAGCTGTTCTCGCTCTTTGAGGCCAATCCGCATCTGATCGACCTGTTGATCGACATCGTCGGAACCTCTCATGCGCTGGCGTCACATTTGTCGCGCAACGCCTCGGTGTTTGACGCGGTGATCGGAGGCAGTTTCTTCAGCGATTGGCCCGGTTTGCAGGCTTTGCAGGCCGAGTTGGTGGAAGAACTGGCGCAGGAAGCCGACTATGAAACACAGCTGGATCTGGCGCGGCGCTGGTGCAAGGAATGGCATTTCCGCATTGGTGTTCACCATCTACGCGGACTGATCGACGGGGCGCAGGCCGGACGACAATATGCCGAGCTTGCGCAAGCCGTGATCGCCGCGATTCTGCCCTATGTGACGGAAACCTTCGCTCGCAAACACGGCCCCGGACCGGGGCGCGGAGCGGCCATACTGGGCATGGGGTCACTGGGGGCAGGGCGGATCAACTCGCAATCCGACTTGGATATGATCGTGATCTACGATCCGCTTGATCAGGACATGTCCGACGGTCCACGCCCGCTGGCAACGCGAACCTACTACGCACGGTTCACTCAGGCGCTGATCACGGCGCTTTCGGCTCCGATGTCTCAGGGGCGGCTTTACGAGGTCGACATGCGCCTGCGCCCCTCGGGCAATCAAGGGCCCGTTGCCACCAGTTGGGCCAGCTTCACGCATTACCAGCAGGAAGAGGCCTGGGTGTGGGAACATCTCGCCCTGACCCGCGCGCATATCGTCGCCGGGGATGCCGGGCTGGCGCAGGACATCGAAACCTTCAGAACTAAGCTTTTGTCGCGCCGCAGGGAGGCAGACAAAGTCCTGCATGAAGTGTCCGAAATGCGGACGCGTCTGGCGGCGGCCAAGGCCCCGGCGGGCGTTTGGGATGCCAAGAACGGCCCGGGCCGGATGATGGATATCGAGTTGATGGCCGAGACCGGCGCGCTGATGGCGGGTATCGCGGACCGGGATGTGGCCTCTGGCCTGAACGGGGCGGTCGCTGTCGGTTTGTTGGATGTCGCGCAGGCGCAAACATTGCAAGACAGCTACGATCTATGCTGGTCGGTACAATGCGCGGCGCGGCTGCTTTCGGGCAAGGTGATCGAGGCGGACAAGATTGGTGAGGGCGGGGCGGCCTTCCTGTGCCGCGCCACCGGGTTCGAGCAGGTCGAAGCGCTGCAATCCGCATTGCAGGACAGCTACTCCACCGCCGCCGCAATCATCGGCAGCGCAATCAAAGAGGATGAAGATGGCGCGCAGCACTGATCCAAACGACCCCAAGGGCCTGATCCGCGAGGCGTATAACATCGAAGGCATCGCCATGCCCGAATGCCGCAGTATCTTTCTGGACTGGGCGCTTAGCCTGCCCGATGGCGTAGATCAGAAACAGGCTCTGGCCGATCTGCACGCGGCCTATTCTGCGCAGGAACCCGATCATCCCATGACACAGGTGATGACCGAAGGGCTGCAGGCCGCACAAGCGCCCAAACGGCGCGGCGGCTGGCGCTCTCGCCAGCGCTAGGGGGTTTTCCTTCGGGCTGTTCACGACTATGAGGCGGTCATGACCCAAGCCGCTGACCGCCCCCGTATCCGCCTGAAACCCAAAGCCAATGCGCGCGGGCTGCGCCATGGGTTCCCATGGGTCTATGCCAACGACATTGTCGCCGACCGGCGCACGCGAAAAATCGCCGCCGGGGCGCTGGCCGTGCTTGAGGATGAAAACCGCGCGCCGATCGCTCTGGTCGCCGTGAACCCCGAGTCGAAAATCATGTGTCGCGTGCTGGATCGCGATATTGACGCCGATCTGAACGCGGACTGGTTCGAGACCCGCCTGCGCCGCGCGCTTGAGATGCGCGAATGCCTGTTTGACGCGCCATACTACCGTCTGATCCACGCCGAGGCCGATGGCTTTCCCGGCGTGATCATTGACCGTTTCGGCGATGCCTGCGTGATCCAGCCCAACGCCGCCTGGGCTGAGGCGCATCTGGAGGTGCTAACCGACGCGCTGGTCAAGGTGACTGGCGTGACAACCGTTCTGAAAAACGCCTCGGGCCGGACTCGCGGGTTGGAGGGGTTGGACGACGTCAACCAAACCCTGCGCGGAACCGCACCCGACGCGCCTCTGCCCGTTCCCATGAACGGCGCGACCTACATGGCCGACCTGACAGGCGGTCAGAAAACCGGCCTGTTCTACGATCAACGTCCCAACCATGCTTTTGCGGCGCGTTTGGTGCATCCCGAAGCTCAGGTGCTGGACGTGTTCAGCCATGTGGGCGGCTTCGGCCTCGCCATGTTGGCGGGTGGGGCGGCACGGGCGCTATCCGTCGACGGGTCTGCCGCCGCGTTGGATCTTGCCGCCAAAGGGGCCGAGGCAAGCGGATGTGCTGGCCGGTTCCAGACCCGCCAAGGCGACGCTTTCGATGTGCTGGCACAACTGGGCGAAGAGGGCGCGCAGTTCGATGTCGTCATCTGTGACCCGCCCGCCTTTGCACCATCAAAACAGGCCCTCGACGCTGGGCTGCGCGCCTACGAACGCATCGCCCGCCTTGCCGCGCCGCTGGTTAAACCCGGCGGCTACCTGGGCCTCTGCTCCTGCTCGCACGCTGCCGATCTGGGCCGCTTCCGCGATGCCTCATCTCGTGGGATCGGACGGGCCGGGCGGCAGGCGCAACTGATCCACACGGGCTTTGCCGGACCGGATCATCCGCAACTGCCGCAACTGGCTGAAAGCGGCTACCTCAAAGCCGTATTCTACCGGCTGTGAAGGCGGTTCTGGATACCTGCGTCATCTACCCGACGGTGATGCGAGAGATGCTGCTGCGCGCGGCAAAACTCGGCCATTTCACTCCCATCTGGTCCGCGCGTATCCTTGAAGAATGGGCTCGCGCCGCCCGTAAACTCGGCCCCGAGGGCGAGACACAGGCCCGCGCCGAGATCGCCCTGACCCAAGCGCAATGGCCCAAAGCCGAACGCGCGGCCCAAAAAGGCATCGAACAGCGCCTCTGGCTGCCCGACAAGGCCGATATCCACGTTTTGGCAACAGCCATTGAGGCCTCGGCAGATATCATCGTCACCGTCAACGCCAAAGACTTCCCCAGAAACATCCTGTCCGAAGAAGGGCTTGAGCGCCGCGACCCGGATGGCCTGCTCCACAGATTCTGGCAAACCGACCCCACAGGCATGACGGAAGCCGCCAACGCGGTCCTATCGGAAGCCAATCGTCTGTCCGGCGATCAATGGACCCTGCGCCCGCTCATGAAAAAGGCCCGCCTGCCGCGTCTTGGCAAAGCCCTGACCACCTAAGCGCGATCCCCCTTCATCTGGCTAAAAATACCTCGGAGAGCGCGAGAGGCTGGCCTCTCGCTGCGCAACCTCAGCCACGCGCCCAACGCTGCTCCAAAGCCTCCAACGCCGCAATCCGCTCATCCGTCTTCGGGTGGCTCATCAACCACGCAGGTGCCATGCCCGCGCGCTGCTGCGTCAGGTCTTCCAGCTTATGAAACAAAGATTTCTGCGGCGCGATCCCGATCCCGGCCTTGGTCAGCAAGGCGGCGGCATATTCGTCCGCCTCATACTCATCCTGCCGGGACAAACGCGAGGCCAGCAGCGAGGTCAGCGCATTCGCGATCATCGCCCCGATGAAAGGAATGAACCGGTTCAACACCATGATCAACGCGGTCCGCATCGCGTTCTGACCCGAGAAATCAATCATCCGCCGCTTCGCATGCCCCAGGGCCACATGACCCAGCTCATGGGCAATCACGCTCGTCATCTCCTCGGCCGAGACCTCACCGTTGCGAAACTTGCGATAAAACCCGCGCGTAATGAAAATCCGCCCGTCCGGCGCGGCCAGCCCGTTCACCGGATCGATCTCGTAGATATAAACCGGCACCCGCTCGATTTCCAAAGCGGCGGCCAGCCGGTCCGTCATCCGTTTGAGGGCAGGGTCCGCCAGTTCAGTCGATTTCTGATCCAATTCACGATGGGTGCGCCAGATGGAAATCCGGTACATCGCAAGGCCATAGGCAATCGCCAGAAGGATCGGGGTTAAGCGAAGCATGTCATAGATATGGGATTTGGTACGCATCTGGACAACCAAATTCTTTGTCATACACGCCAAAGATACCCTCATGGATGATTTCTGAGCGCTTTTAATGTAAACTCCATCGGATGTTGCAGAAGGTGGTGTTGTGTCCGACCCGTATTCCGATCTCGCCTCAATGGATGAAACGCTTCAGACTCGTATCGCGGATGCGATAGATGCGCGCTGCGTGGATCCCGCGCAGATAGACATCAGGCGGTCCTACCTGTCCGATATCGAATTGCCACCGAATGCCAGCGCGGTCGAACTTGGATCGGGGACCGGACATGTTACCCGGGATTTGATCACCATGGCGGGCGCCGAGAGCGCCTTGGGGCTCGAGCCCTCTCCGGTTATGGTAGAGCGGGCCAAAACCCACTTCGCGGATATCCGCAACCTGACATTTTCCATAGGAGACGCAAGGCGAACGGGTTTACCCGAACAGAGTTTTGACCTTGTTGTGATGCACACGCTGCTATGTCATGTGCCCGAACCTGAAACCGTGATCCTAGAAGCTCATAGGCTTTTGAAACCGGGTGGCGTGCTGGCGATCTGCGACGGGGATTACAGTACGGCGACCGCCCGGATCGCGGATTACGACCCGCTGGACGAACTGGTGCGCTTCATGATCAATCAGAATGTGACCAACTTGTGGATCATGCGTCAGATTTCGGGATTGCTGAGCGATGCGGGCTTCTCTCTGGGGGCGCAAAAAGGACATGGCTATGTTGCAGAAGGTGAGGCAGCATATTTCCTGACCGTGATCGACCGGGGTGCAGATCGTATGGTCGAGGAGGGGATATTGCAACCCGCCACGGCCGAGGCCCTCCGGCAGGAGGCCCGCGAACGCGTCGCAAACAACACCTTTTTTGGCTATATGTCCTATGTCAGCCAGATCGCCTACAAACAGTAGCGACGAGATGACCCTACCGCGTCAGTTCCCGCATGCCCTGTTCCAGTCCGGCCAGTGTCATCGGAACCATGCGGTTCTCGAAAATCTCCTGGATCATGCCGATGGACTGGGTGTAGCCCCAGTATTTCTCGGGCACCGGGTTGATCCACAGGTTTGACGTCCACTGCTCGCGCGCGCGTTGTAGCCAGACCTGGCCTGCCTCCTGGTTCCAATGCTCGTTGGCGCCGCCGGGATAGGCGATTTCGTAGGGGCTCATCGAGGCGTCGCCGACGAAGATGCATTTGTAGTCGCCGCCATAGGTGCGCAGTACTTCGTGGGTGGGGGTCTGCTCGTGGTCTCGGCGGATGTTGTCGCGCCAGACGCCTTCGTACAGGCAATTGTGGAAGTAGTAGTATTCCAGATGCTTGAACTCGGTCCGTGCGGCCGAGAACAGCTCCTCAACCACCTTGATATGCGGGTCCATGGAGCCGCCAACGTCGAGAAACAGCAGGACCTTGACCGCATTGTGCCGCTCAGGCCGGGTTTTGACGTCGAGATAGCCATGTTCGGCGGTGGCGCGGATGGTGCCGTCCAGATCCAGCTCCTCTGCCGCGCCCTCGCGGGCCCAGCGGCGCAGGCGCTTCAGGGCGACCTTGATGTTGCGCGTTCCCAGTTCAACAGTGTCGTCCAGGTTCTTGAATTCGCGCTTGTCCCAGACCTTCACCGCGCGCTGGTGACGGCTTTCCTTCTGGCCGATCCGCACGCCTTCGGGGTTGTAGCCATAGGCCCCGAACGGAGAGGTCCCTGCCGTGCCGATCCACTTATTCCCTCCCTGATGACGGCCTTGCTGCTCTTTCAGGCGTTCGCGTAAAGTGTCCATCAGTTTGTCAAAGCCGCCAAGGGCTTCGATCTCGGCCTTTTCCTCGTCCGAGAGGTGTTTTTCGGCCATCTTGGCCAGCCAATCCGCGGGGATGTCGACCGCCTCTAGCACCTGATCGAAACTGATCTCGCCCAGCCCTTCAAAACTGGCGGCAAAGGCGCGGTCGAACTTGTCGATATTGCGCTCGTCCTTCACCATCGAGACACGGGCGAGATAGTAGAACGCCTCGACATCATAGGTGGCCAGACCCTTTTTCGTCCCCTCAAGAAAGGTCAGATACTCTCGCAGAGAGACGGGAATGCCTGCTTTTCTGAGATTCTCGAAAAAGGGCAGGAACATGGGCTACACCACGAACCGCACAAGGATCAGAGACAGGATCAGGCCCAAAAGCGCAAAGGCAATACCATAACCTGCCGCGTATTGCGCCATGTCGGCCCGGTTGCCGTTGCGCTTGCGTGCGGCCATTGCGCCCAGGATCGCACCCAAAGCAGCCATTCCCAGTACTACGAGCATTCGTCTGTCATCCGCCTGTGTTGTTTTCCGAAGATCCGACGTCGCCCTCGGCCAGAGACCGGGCCACCAAATCCGAGCCAAATCCGTATCGTGCCCATCCGATACTGTCCAGCCTGACCGCGCGCGCCTGCTGATCCTGTCCGGCCTGTTTCAGCGCCTCGGATTTCAGCAGCAGCAGCGTGGCCAGAAGTGAGGCGTTTTCCGCCCGTGTCATCACATCTATTGCAGAGTTCAGATCGGGTAGAATCTCAGGCCCTCTGTCCTGTGCCAGCGCAAAAGAGGCCGTTTGCGCCGTGACATGGGCGCGGTGAACCTCGGTTCCGGGGGTGGCGTTCAGGAATTGCAGGGCGATCTGGTAGTTCTGCAAGGCGACTGCGGGATCGCGGAACTGGATCATGCGGCCCATCAGATAGTGCGGATAGGCACGGCGATGGTCGGTCCAGCCCAGTTGCTGTCCGATCTCGGCCGCGCGTTTTGCGGCGCGCAGCTGTCGGGGCGAGCCGGGACCGGGACCCAGAGCTTTGTTGATCGCGTCGATCCATTCGCGCGGGGTTTCGGTCAGCGGTTGAACCGTCAGCCTGTCGCCACGCGGATTGAGACGGCTGAGCAGGCCGGGGATCACGGCCTCAACCTGTTCGCGGGTCATCCCCGAACGCAGCTCAGGCGAATAGGCCGCCCGCAGGATCAGCATGTCGAACCCGGTCAGAACGGTGTGGATATTGTCATCGTTGAACACGGAATCGGGCAGGTGATAGAGGTCGTTGAGCGGCCCCAGCGCCTGTGCCAGTTCCTCATGCAGGCAGTCGCGGATTTCCTGCGGGCTGACATCTGCGGGGATGAAAATGCCCAGACGCTCGCGCCGTTGCAGCTCGGTCCAGCTGCTTTTGGCCTTGCGGCGGTCGCGGCGGTATTCCTCAAGGCTGGATGAATTGGGGACCACGAAACAGGCGGCATTGGGCAGGATGCGTTGAATGTCGCGCTGGGTGACGGCCTCGATGGTGATGTTGGCCTGACCTTCGGGTATCTGCCGGATGTCGATCCCGGCCTCGCGCCGAATGCGGGTCAACAGGCTGGTCAGGTCACGCTGCATGCTGGCCGTTGGCATGCCGGTCAGGCGCACGGTGACGGGCGTTTCAAACCGGGTGAAAACCGGCAGTTCCACGCCGCTTTCCAGCGCAAAATGCAGGTCGACGAAATCGGCAGCGATGTTGGTATTGGACCGTGCCGGGGGCGTAGGGCGCGCCACCGAGAACGACTTGGCGGGGGGCAGGGATTGCTCTACGACCTTGACGTTATCCGGCAGTTCGATCCGTTCGATCGTGGTACAGGCCGACAGCGCCAGCACTGCGACGAGGGCGCTTAGCCGCCTCATGCGCGGTTGTACTTTATGAACGGGGTCAGAGTGCCAATGCGGTCATAAAGCTTGCGTGCGGTGTGATTGAAATCCTGCGTCAGCCAGTAAACTGACGGAGCGCCCTGGCGGTCAGCCTCATCATAGACCGCCTGAATCAGGGCGCGCCCTACGCCGGTTCCACGCGCCTCGGGACGGGCGAACAGGTCCTGTAGATAGCAGACATTTTCCACCTTCCACCCATGACGGTGAAACAGGAAATGCGTCAATCCAACCAGCCTGCCGTCCTGTTCCGCAACAAAGCCCGAGAAATCCTGTGGGTCATCCCCCAACAGACGTGCAAATGTCGTCTCATAGATCGAGTCGGGCAGGGTCGTTTCGTAGAACGCAAGGTAGTCACGCCACATCTCGGCCCATTGGGCCTTGTCCTCGGCGGTCAGCGGGCGGATGTTCAGATCTTTGGCCAAGCGATGCGTCCTGTCGATTTTTGGTTTCTCGATGCTGACACCCGGCTTGCCCGTTAGCAAGCCGCGCTCACATCCTGTTTAACGCCGACTGCGCGCCATGAAGGCCAGGCGCTCAAACAAATGCACGTCCTGTTCGTTTTTCAGCAATGCACCATGCAGCTTGGGCAGCGCATTAGCCCCGTCACGTTTGAGGTCCTCGGCGCTCAGATCTTCGGCCAGCAATAGTTTCAGCCAGTCCAGAACCTCGGAGGTCGAGGGTTTCTTTTTCAGTCCCTGCGTGTCGCGAATTTCGTAGAATTGCGTCAGTGCGGTGGTCAGCAGCGCATCCTTGATACCGGGATGATGGACCTCGACAATGCGGCGCATCGTGGCCTCGTCCGGGAAGCGGATATAGTGAAAGAAGCAGCGGCGCAGGAAGGCGTCGGGCAGCTCTTTTTCGTTGTTCGAGGTGATGATCACGATCGGGCGGTTCCTGGCCTTGATCGTTTCACCGGTCTCGTAGACATGGAACTCCATCTTGTCGAGTTCCTGCAGCAGGTCGTTGGGAAACTCGATATCGGCCTTGTCGATCTCATCAATCAGCAGCACGACCTTTTCATCGGCGTCGAACGCCTGCCAGAGCTTGCCCTTGCGGATGTAGTTGGCGACATCATGCACCCGTTCTTCGCCCAACTGGCTGTCCCGCAACCGGCTGACGGCGTCGTACTCGTAAAGGCCCTGTTGCGCGCGGGTGGTGGATTTCACATTCCACTCGATCATCCGCAAACCCAAAGCACCGGCGACCTGCTTTGCCAATTCGGTCTTGCCAGTACCGGGTTCCCCTTTGACCAGCAAAGGACGTTCCAGCGTGACGGCGGCGTTCACGGCAATAGTCAGATCATCGGTAGCGACATATTCGGCTGTGCCTTGAAAACGTGCGGTCATCGGGTCCTCGTGCTGTTTCGGGCGAAACTGTGGTGCCCGGGTTACAGAGCGGCGGCGAATTTGACAAGCCGGGCCGCTGCGTCGGCGCGTTGAAATTGCCAGAGACTTCAACTGCTTTTGCATGATTCGCTGGCAGACGCCTTTTCCGCAGGTTGAATAATGCCCTGAAATTGCCTGCCGATTTTCACAGAAAAACAAGGATTTCTTGTTCTTTGTCTCATATTTAGACGAAGGCTTGCGACGGGGCGGTGGTTCTACGTTTGTGTAGTGACATTCCATCGCCTGTCGGCTAAACGCTGCGCAGAAGGGAGAGCCAAATGTCTGGTGAAACAACCGTGACCGACGTTACAGGCCATACCGAGGGAGCAAATATGAAGCAGGAAGTTTTTCTGCCGGAAGATTACCGTCCGGCCGAAGATGAGCCTTTCATGAATGATCTGCAGCTTGAGTATTTTCGTCGCAAGCTGCTGGACTGGAAGACAGAACTACTCGCAGGCAGCCGCGACACGATCGAAGGGCTGCAGGATAACACCCGCAACATTCCGGATGTCGCTGACCGCGCCAGTGAGGAAACCGATCGCGCGCTGGAATTGCGCACGCGGGATCGTCAGCGCAAACTGGTGGCGAAAATCGACTCGGCTCTGCGCCGGATCGACGAAGGCGAATACGGGTATTGCGAAAAAACCGGCGACCCGATCTCGCTGAAGCGTCTGGATGCGCGCCCGATCGCAACCATGACGCTTGAGGCGCAGGAACGGCATGAGCGTCGCGAAAAGGTCCACCGCGACGATTGATCATCCAAGAAATGCTGAGAATTCAAACGCCGGGGCCTGTCGCTCTGGCGTTTTTGCGTTAAGGCAAGGCCATGAAGATCAACGGATTGAAGTTTTGCGTGGTTGGCGGCGGCATTGGCGGCCTTGCGGCGGCGTTGGCGCTGCGCCAGCGCGGGGCGCAGGTGACTGTGCTAGAGCAGGCCCCTGCGCTGACCGAGGTCGGGGCAGGCCTTCAGATCAGCGCAAACGGGATGTGCGTTCTGCGTGCCTTGGGGGTTGCCGGGGACCAGCCCGAGGCCGCACAGCTTTCTCACGGAACAGTCCTGCGCGACTATCGCAAGGGTCGGGTGATCAGCCGTATCCCGCCCCCGGCGGCAGGCCCGACATTCTACTATCACCGCGCGGATTTGCTGGAGTTGTTGCGTCAAGCTGCCGAAGGCGTGGGCGTCGAAATACATCTTGGCGCTCGTGTTCAGACGGTTCGCAAACACCCGTCCGAGGCCGAGCTTGTGCTGGAAGACGGTACGCGCTTGCGGGCCGAATGTGTCATTGCGGCTGATGGCGGGCGCAGTGCCCTTCGCCCGATCCTGAACGGCCCCGAAGCCCCGGCTTTTACCCACCAGATCGCCTGGCGCGCCACGGTGCCGTGGGAGGGTAGGGTTGAGAAACCGCAAGCCTCGCTAACGATGGGGCCGGGACGCCATGTGGTTACCTATCCGTTGCGTGATCAACGTCTGATGAACATTGTCGCGATTGAAGAGCGTTCAGACTGGCAGCAGGAAGGCTGGCGCGTAAAGGGCGATCCCGATGACTTGCGCGCTCGGTTTGCCGATTTTGGCGGGCCGGTGAGGGACATTCTGACAAAGATCGAGGAACCGCATCTATGGGCCCTGTTCCTGCGCCCGGTGGCCGAGAAATGGCAGAACGGACGCTTGGCCCTATTGGGTGATGCAGCTCATCCGACATTGCCCTTCATGGCGCAGGGGGCGTGTCTGGCGCTTGAGGATGCTTGGGTTCTCGCCAGATCTTTCGACAGCCAATCGGGTGTAAGGCAGGCCCTTGCAGCCTTTGAGGTCGCGCGACAGCGCCGCGCGCAACACGTGGTCGCAGCGGCATCCGCAAATGCGCGCAACTTCCACTTGCGTGGCCCTATGCGTTTGGCAGCGCAAGCTGTTCTGACGGCTATAGGTCCGCGCCTGACGCGGAAATATGACTGGATCTACAACTACGACCCGACTGTCTGACCTCAGATATCCAGATCAACCCAGACCGGCACGTGATCCGAGGGTTTTTCGTGCCCACGCACCTCTTTGTCGATCTGACAATCCCGCATCAGATCGGCAGCCTGCGGGGTCAGTAGAAAATGGTCGATACGAATGCCGTCATCCTTGTTCCAGGCTCCGGCCTGATAGTCCCAAAAGGAATAATGACCTGCACCTTGCACGCGGGCACGGAACGCCTCGGTGAACCCAAGGTTCAGGATCTTGCGGAACGCGGCCCGGCTTTCGGGCCGGAACAAGGCGTCCTCGCGCCATGCATCGGGGCGTTTTGCATCTTCTGCCTGCGGAATGATGTTATAGTCGCCCGCCATTAACGCAGGCTCTTCGCTGGCCAACAGGTCACGGGCACGATCGTAAAGACGCTCCATCCACGCCAGTTTGTAGTCGTATTTTGGCCCGGGCGTTGGATTTCCGTTCGGCAGGTAGAGGCCACAGACCCGTAGCGCCTGCTTGCCGACAACCGTTGCCTCGATCCAGCGCGCTTGTTCGTCCTCATCGCCACCGGGCAAGCCGCGCGCTACATCCTCTAAAGGTAACTTCGAGAGGATGGCGACACCGTTAAAGCCTTTCTGACCATGTGTTTCGACATTGTACCCGCGGTCTTCGAAGATTTCTCGGGGGAAGTTTTCGTCGACGGATTTGATTTCCTGCAAAAGAACCACGTCTGGCTGGGCGTCATCCAACCAACGTGGCAAGGCCTCGGCCCGCGCCTTGATGCCATTGATGTTGAACGTGGCGATTTTCATGCGCGATCCTCCGAAGCTGTTGGCAACCTATCGCCCAGAATGACCCCAGCGGCAAGGTGGTGGGTGGGTTTGCGAGGCTCTGCCTCGCGCTCCGAGGTATTTTGGGCCAGATGAAGAAACGGATCCTTAACCAATTTGGTTGTAGCAAAGAGATGCGGTACAGGCGGAGGCGCCGATGACCGCGCCAGGTGAAGCTCTCCGGCGTTCAGGTCGGAGAGCGGATCCCTGCTTCATCTGGCTGAAAATACCTTGGGGGTGTGGGGGCAAAGCCCCCATGTGGTTTACATCGAAAACGACGTGCCACATCCGCAGGAAGACGTCGCGTTGGGGTTTTCGATCACAAATCGCGCGCCGATCAGTTCTTGGGTGAAATCAATGACCGCATTCTCCAGAAAGGGCAACGAGATCGAGTCGACAATCACCTTTTGTCCTTTGCCTTCCAAGACAAGGTCGTCTTCCTTTGGTTCGTCCAGCGCGATTTCGTATTGAAAACCGGAACATCCGCCGCCTTCGACGGCGACACGCAGGGCCTGACCCTGATTGGCAGCGCCGATTTCAGCAAGGCGATCAAACGCGCGTTCTGTTACTGTCGGAGGCAGATTCATGCCGGACTCCAAAGGTTTATTTCCCAACCAACGTACAATATATGAAACCTATCGACAGGCGACAAGGACCAGACTTTTGAACAGAGCGGGTTTTGCATCAGACCCAGTCCGCGCACGCGGCCGGTTGGTGCCTGAGGAGGAAAGCAGTTTCCGGTCATGTTTTCAGCGTGATCGCGATCGCATCATTCACGCCAGCGCGTTCCGACGGCTTAAGCACAAAACGCAGGTTTTTGTCGAACATGAGGGCGATAGCTATCGCACCCGCCTTACACATTCGATTGAGGTGGCTCAAGTTGCGCGGACCATTGCGGGTGCGTTAGACCTGAACCCGGAACTGACCGAGGCCATCGCGCTTGCGCATGATTTGGGTCACACGCCTTTTGGTCACACGGGTGAGGACGCGCTGCATGCGTTGATGGCTCCTTACGGTGGTTTCGATCACAACGCGCAAGCCATCCGCATCGTCACCAAGCTGGAACGCCACTATGCTGAGTTCGACGGTTGCAATCTGACATGGGAATGTCTTGAGGGAATTGCGAAACATAACGGACCGGTGACAGGCGACTTGCCTTGGGCTCTGGCCGAATGCAACGGCGGATTTGATCTGGAACTTCATACGCACGCCAGCGCCGAGGCGCAGGTGGCGGCCCTGTCCGACGATATTGCCTATAACAACCACGATCTGCTGGATGGGCTTCGGGCCGACCTGTTCTCTGACGAGGAAATCCGGCAGCTTCCGATTGTAGGAGAGTGCTATGCGGCAGTTGATCGGACCTATCCCGGACTGGATCCGTATCGCCGCCGGCATGAGGCGTTGCGACGGGTTTTTGGGGTCATGGTTTCGGATGTGATTGATACCTCGCGAGAGCTTATTGCCAGATCGGGCGCGCAGTCGGTTGAGGATATTCGGCACTATGGTGCTCCGGTCATTCAGTTTTCTGCCGGGCTTTGGGGGCAACTCAAGGAAATCCGCGCTTTCCTGTTCGCGCGGATGTATCGCGCGTCCAGTGTGATGGAGGTTCGGGCAAAAATGGCTCGTGTGGTCGAAGACCTGTTCCCGATCTACCTGAATGACCCCAAGCAGATGCCAGCCCGCTGGCATGACGATATCGAAGCGGCGCAGGATGAGACCGCGCTGGCGCGGATTGTTTCAGATTACATTGCGGGCATGACCGATCGGTTTGCGCTGCAGGATCACAAGCGCCTGACCGGCCAGTAGCTATTCGATCCCGATATAGGCCAACGCCCACACCTGCTGACCAGCTTGTTCCTGTGCTAGATCGGGATCGCTGGTTGGCGGAAAGACGATCATGGTGGGGCCGTAGCCGCCGATGCCCATCGGGCTTCCATCCGCATGGGTCGCGACAATGGGGCTGTGGGCCTCGATACTGCTCCAAGGAATTTCGGCCTGATAGCCGTCCAGCGCCATGGGTTTGGCGGTTTTTCCCTCAGCTCCGGCCATTGACATCACATCCGACAGAAGGGGGCCAGAGAACGTGATCTCGCGTTTGTTGCCTTCGGGGCCGTAGGGGATCGTGATTTCACTCTGATCAAGCGCGTCCAGCATCGCGGTGTCGAAACCGGCAGCTCCGCTATGCGTGACTTCCAGATATCCAAGCAGACCGCCGTCGTTGTCTCCGCGCGCTGACAGATTGGTCTCGGACACTGCGCCGCCCAATGTTAGCAGAACATGCCCTTGGGGTGCAGGCATCTCGGCCCATACGGGCGTTGCTAGGGCAAGGACAAGGGGCAGGGCTAGGCGCATGGGTTGTCTCCGGTTTTGCAGTCCTGCCTAAATTAGCCTTGTTCGTGGACAATCCAAGCCCAAACCGATGCCTTCCATTGACCTTGACGCTTTGCGTGGTAAACCGCCGAGCAAGCAAAAGGACATCCGAAATGAACCTGTTTTCCGAGATCCGCGGTCTTGTACTGGACGCGTTGGCGCAGATGCAGTCCGAAGGCGCTCTGCCCGAGGGGTTGAGCTTTGACAATGTGGCGGTCGAACCGCCGCGTGATGCCGCGCATGGCGATATGGCGACCAATGCGGCGATGGTGCTGGCAAAGCCCGCCAAGATGAAGCCGCGCGACATTGCGGATGCTTTGGCGGTCAAGCTGGCCGCCGATGATCGGATCACCAGCGCCGAGGTTGCGGGGCCCGGGTTCCTGAACCTGCGTCTGTCGGCGACGGTCTGGCAGGGTGTTCTCGCGCGGGTGTTGGAGATGGGCACGGAATATGGCCGCTCGACCATGGGGCAGGGGCAGAAGGTCAACGTGGAATATGTCTCGGCAAACCCGACCGGCCCGCTGCATGTGGGCCATACGCGGGGTGCTGTGTTCGGGGACGCTCTGGCAAGTCTGCTGGCTTATTCCGGCCATGACGTGACCCGGGAATATTACATCAACGATGGCGGGGCGCAGGTGGATGTTCTGGCGCGCTCAGCCTATGAACGCTACCGCGAAGCCAACGGTTTGAGCCCCGAGATCGCTGAAGGTCTCTATCCCGGTGACTACCTGATCCCGATCGGCGAGGCGCTGAAAGAGAAATATGGCGACAGCCTGATCGACAAGCCCGAAGGCGAATGGCTGGAAGATCTGCGCAACTTCGCCACCGACGCGATGATGGACCTGATCCGCGCCGACCTGAAGGCGCTGGGCGTCGAGATGGACGTATTCTTCTCCGAGAAATCCCTCTATGGCACGGGCCGGATTGAGGCTGCGTTGCAGTCTCTGACAGACAAGGGCCTGATCTATGAGGGCGTGCTGGAGCCACCCAAAGGCAAGAAGCCCGAGGATTGGGAACCGCGTGAGCAGACGCTGTTCAAATCCACCGAGCATGGCGACGACGTCGACCGCCCGGTCAAGAAATCGGATGGTTCGTGGACTTATTTCGCGCCGGATATCGCCTATCACTATGACAAAGTAACTCGTGGGTTTGACGCGCTGATCGACGTGTTTGGCGCGGACCATGGTGGCTATGTCAAACGGATGAAGGCCGCTGTTTCGGCGTTGTCCGATGGCAAGGTGTCGCTTGATATCAAGCTGACGCAGCTGGTGAAGCTGTGGAAGAATGGCGAGCCATTCAAGATGTCCAAGCGGGCAGGGAACTTTGTCACCCTGCGCGATGTGGTCGATCAGGTGGGGCCGGATGTGACCCGGTTTGTCATGCTGACACGCAAGAACGACGCGTCTCTGGATTTCGATTTCGACAAGGTGCTTGAGCAGAGCCGTGAGAACCCTGTGTTCTACGTGCAATACGCCCATGCCCGCGTCATGAGCGTGCTGCGCCGCGCCGCCGAGGCCGAGATTACCGCCGACGATGCGACCCTTATGGGTGCGGATCTGGGCAAGATCGACCATGCGTCCGAGCTGGCTGTGGCCAAGAAACTGGCCGAATGGCCACGCTTGGTCGAGATCGCGGCCCGCACCAACGAACCGCATCGCGTCGCCTTCTATCTGTATGAATTGGCTGGGGATTTTCACGCCCTGTGGAATAAGGGCAACGAAGAAACTCAGCTGCGCTTCATCCAGGATGGCGATGTTGCCACAAGCCAGTCGAAAATCGCATTGGCGCGTGCCGTTTCTGTTGTGATTTCAGCAGGCTTGGGTATTCTTGGCGTTACTCCGGCGCAGGAGATGCGGTAACCAATGCCGCCCGAACCGCCGATCTGAGGCAGACAAGAAATGACCCGCGCGCCTTAATTTCAGGCGCAATCGGGCGGTGAGGCGGACATGACGAGTTACGATTACTCGGGGCATCAAAGCCCCGGGCAGATGCATTACCCGAATCAATCCTATGCCGATGATGGGTATGACTACCCCGACGAGATGGCCGACCATGCCGCGCCGCGCAGCGGTTTTGGCGTTGGAAAGGCGATGAATGTGCTGGGGGCGGTTGCCTCACTGGCGCTGGTCGCCGGGATCGGGATTTGGAGCTACAAGCTGGTGATGCGCGATGTCAGCGGCGTGCCTGTTGTCCGTGCCGCTGAAGGTCCGATGCGCATTCAGCCCGAAAACCCGGGTGGACGCCCCGCAGATCATCAGGGTCTGGCCGTGAATGCCGTTGCTGCCGAAGGCTCGGCTGCGGCCCCTGCTGATCGTCTGATCCTGGCACCGCGTCCGGTCTCGCTGACGGATGAGGACCTGCCCGCTGGTGAATTGAAGCCGACCAAAGCTGTTCATGTGGTTGAAGAGCCGATCTCGAACAAAGAGGCTGCGGCCCTGCGGCAGAATGCAGTGGATGCTCTGGTTGCCGAACTCGCGGGCGAGGCGGCTCGTTCTGACGGCGTACAGACTGAGGATGGCGTGCAACTGGCGTCTTTGGTGACACCCGAGGAAGAGCCGGCGATTGACCCCGCGGATTTTGCCGCAGCCCTGCCAGACCCGGCCATTGCCGAGCTTCCGGGCGTGCGCCGCTCGTTGCGCCCGCAAACCCGCCCGGCCCGCCGTGCAGTGGTCACCGATACGTCTGAGGCAGCGATCAACGCGGCCGTCAAAACCGCCGTCGGGCTGGATGTGGACCCGAACACGTTGAGCAAAGGCACCCGTCTGGCACAACTTGGCGCGTTCGAGAGCGCGGATGTCGCCGAGTCCGAATGGGCGCGTCTGAACGGTCAGTTCGGTGAGTATATGGATGGAAAACAACGCGTTATCCAGAAAACCTCAAGTGGCGGTCGGACCTTCTACCGGTTGCGCGCGCTTGGCTTTGATGATCTTAGCGACTCGCGCCAGTTCTGTGCCGCGCTGGTGGCGCAAGGGGCCGACTGTATCCCGGTGGCCGTCAGGTGACGTTCGGAGCCGCGATCTCTGACGCGGAAGCGCTGCGGCTGACCGATGACGAAAGGGCCCTGTTCCGCGAGATGAACCCGTTCGGGTTCATCCTGTTCGCCCGCAATATCGAAAGTGCCGATCAGGTCCGCGCCCTGTGCGACGACTTTCGTGAGGCTGTAGGGCGGAACTGCCCGATCACGATTGATCAAGAAGGTGGTCGTGTTCAACGCCTGCGTGCCCCTCTGGCGCGCGAATGGATGCCGCCGCTCGATCATGCCGAACGGGCCGGAGGCCAGGCCGAACGCGCTATGTACCTGCGTTATCGCCTGATTGCGCATGAGCTGTTTGAACTGGGAATCGACAGCAACTGCGCCCCGATGGTGGATGTTGCGCGCCCGGAAACCCATGCCTTTCTACGAAACCGGTGCTACGGCAATGATGCAGAGAGCATCGCTCAGCTGGGGCGCGCCGTTGCGCAGGGGCATCTGGATGGAGGCGTGTTGCCCGTCGTCAAGCACATGCCCGGCCACGGTCGGGCCACGCTGGATACGCATTTCGACCTGCCGCGCGTCGACCTGCCGCTCGAAGAGCTGACACAGACCGATTTCGCCCCCTTCAAGGCACTGAACGACCTGCCGATGGCGATGACCGCTCATTTGGTGTTCGAACAGATCGATCCTACCCCCGCCACGATCTCGGCCCCGATGATGAAGGTCATTCGCGAGGTAATCGGCTTTGACGGGCTGGTCATGACGGATGACATCACCATGAAGGCGCTCAGCGGGTCGGTGCCCGAGCGCGCGGTACAGGCCTTGCAGGCGGGCTGCGATGTCGTATTGCACTGCAACGGCAGCTTTACCGAGCGTCGTGAAGTGCTTGAAGCCGCAGGCCAGATGACCGAGGCGGCGCAGGCCCGCGCAGATCGGGCCTTGGCCATGCGCAAAACGCCCGCCGAACTTGACATCGAGGCCACGGAGGCTGAACTATCTGCCCTAATGGGCGGGCAGGTATATGAACGATAGTCTTTTCAGCGAAGATCCGGTTTCGGTCGCCGACCGGCTGGCAGCCGAAGCGCTGATCGTTGACGTTGACGGGTTTGAGGGCCCGCTGGACGTGCTCCTGACCCTGTCGCGGACGCAAAAGGTCGACCTGCGCAAGATTTCGGTTCTGGCGCTGGCGCAGCAATATCTGGCTTTTGTCGAAAAGGCGCGTGCGCTGCGGATCGAACTGGCTGCCGACTATCTGGTGATGGCTGCGTGGCTGGCCTTTCTCAAATCCCGTCTTCTGCTGCCGCCTGACCCGGATGACGAAGGGCCCTCGGGCGAAGAACTTGCCGCCCATCTGGCGTTTCAGCTGGAACGCCTGCAGGCCATGCGCGATGCCGCCGCCCGGCTGATGGCACGCGATCAGCTGGGGCGTGATTTCTTCAAGCGCGGGCAGGCCGAAGACGTCACCCGCATACGCACAGTAACCTATTCCGCCACGCTGCTGGACCTGATGCAGGGTTATGCGCGCATCCGTACCCGCGACGAATTCCGCCCCTTTGTGATGGACCGCGACTCGGTGTTCACGATGGAGCAGGCCTTGGAACGTATGCGCCCCCTGATTGGGTTTGCCGGCGCCTGGACCGATATGGAGACCTATCTGCCTGACGGATGGGATGGTGATCCGGTGCGGAGACGCTCGGCCACGGCGGCGACCTTTGCCGCCTCGCTGGAGCTGGTGAAAGAAGGACATATGGAGATCAAGCAAACCGACACCTTTGCCCCGATCCATCTGCGCAAGAGGACCGAGACCCGTGACTGAAGCCACCGAAGAAACCGGCACACTGTTCGAAGCGCCCCCTCTGGCCGAGCAGGAGCGGATGGTCGAGGCAGTGCTGTTCGCCAGCGCCGCACCAGTTACGATTGCCGATCTTGAGGCGCGGATGCCGCATGGAAGTAGTGCCGCGCAAGCCGTTGAATTGCTTCAGAAACGCTATGAAGGGCGCGGTGTGCGCGTGGTCAAGGTGGGTGAGGCCTGGGCGATCCGGACTGCCCCTGATCTTGGCTTCCTGATGCAGAAAGAAACGGTCGAGACCCGCAAGCTGAGCCGCGCGGCGATCGAAACGCTGGCTATCGTGGCCTATCACCAGCCCTGCACGCGGGCAGAGATCGAAGAGATACGCGGTGTCTCTGTTTCGCGCGGGACAATCGACCAACTGCTTGAGATGGAGTGGATCCGGCTGGGCCGCCGCCGCATGACGCCGGGTCGCCCGGTGACCTTTGTCGTCACGTCCGAGTTTCTGGATCATTTCGGGCTGGAAAACGCCCGCGACCTGCCGGGCCTCAAGGAATTGCGCGCTGCTGGCTTGTTGGAAAACCGCCCGCCGCCGGGTGCAATCCCGTTGGGTGAGGGGCGTGAAGACGAAGTTGACGAAGATCAGACCGAACTCTTCGAGGAAGAGTGATCAAACAGCCCTTTTGTCGCCGCATAGATACCCTATGTTGAGGCGCAAGAAACGGAGTTGAGCAATGAATGCAAATCGGATCATCGACATGATCGTCCGCCAAGTCATGCGCCGCCTTGTCAATACAGGTGTGAACAAGGGGTTTGACGTGGCCAGCCAGATGGGGCGCAAAATGAAACCTCCTGCGCGTCGTCAGGATGACTCGGATCCGAGTCGCGAAAACACCGACAACCGGGGTTGAGGTGAGGGCGGGTAAGGCGGAAGTTTGACCTTACCCGACTGCCTTAAAGTGTTTGGACAGTTTTAGTCCCTGTCCCTGATAGTTCGAGGCAATGCCTGCGCCATATAGCTGCGTAGGCATTTCGGCCATCTTCTCATACACCAAACGTCCGACGACCTGACCGTGTTCCAGCACGAATGGGGCCTCATGGCAGCGGACCTCAAGCACACCGCGCGATCCGGCACCACCTGCGGCGGCGTGGCCAAAGCCGGGATCGAAGAAGCCCGCGTAATGCACCCGGAACTCACCCACCATGGCCAGATAGGGGGCCATTTCCGCCGCGTACATGGGCGGGATATGCACCGCCTCGCGGCTGACAAGGATATAGAACGCGCCGGGGTCGAGGATGATGCAGCCATCACTCGTGCGCACCTCTTCCCAGTAGTCCTGCGGGTCGTATGCGCCGATCCGGTCCAGATCAATCACGCCGGTATGAGGCTTTGCGCGGTAGCCGACCAGATCGGTATCCGGCAATTGCAGATCGACCGAAAAGCCCAGCCCGTCCTGAATGACGGCGGGCCCATCGACCAGAGGGGATTCGGCGTGCAGGGCGGTCAGCTCCGTATCGGTCAAAACGGCTTGCCCCTGACGGAACCGGATCTGGTTCAGCCGCATGCCCGGCCGCACAAGAACCGAGAAAGACCGCGGGCAGATTTCGGCGTAAAGTGGTCCGGTATAGCCTGCGGGCACCCGGTCGAACTCGGCCCCGCCATCGGTGATGGTGCGGGTCAGCAAGTCCAGTCGCCCGGTCGAGCTTTTGGCATTCGCCACTGCGCTGGTATCAGCGGGCAGGGCGAGCGATTCCATCAATGGCACCAGATAGACGCAGCCTTTCTCAAGCACGGCCCCGTCGGTGATGTCGATCCGGTGCATCTCAAACTCGGCCAGGCGGTCGACGACCGATCGCCCTTCGCCTGCCAGAAACGAGGCGCGGACGCGGTAAGCGACTGTTCCCAAACGCAGATCAAGGCTGGCAGGTTGCACCTGCGCCGGGATCACATCCGGGCTGGCATTGATCTCACCACGCGCAATCATCGCTTCGATCTGCTGGTTCGGGCATACACCTGTCATTTCGATCCCCCCTGATGCCAGAGCGGGATCTGGCCTGTCTGCCATAAACGTCGGTGTGATTTGGTCGGGCTAGCAGGACTCGAACCTGCGACCTTCCGTCCCCCAGACGGACGCGCTACCAGGCTGCGCCATAGCCCGACGTTGGAGTGTTCATAACGGTTTTCCCGGCAGGGGCAAGAGGAAAACATTGCCTTTTTTCTAACCTGCCGCCTGTGTTTCCACCCGGTTCAACCATGCGCGCAAATCCTTGGCCAAGGGCGCGATACGGCTGAGTAGTTCTGCGTCGAATTCCGACCGGTTCCAAGCCAGAGAAGCGATGCCACGACCCAAAGGCGCGGCATCCAGTTCGGGCAGGTCCGGGCTTGTGTCTGGTGCCTTGGCCTCTTGCGGTGCGTCCAGATCCATGTGGATCTGTTCTGTCTGAGGGGTAGGTTTGGCGGAAAAGGGCACAACTGTGGTGTCCACTTCCTCAGCCACAGGTTCATCCAGAGAGGGGGACTGGGCGGACACATGGGCAACACCCTGTTCGCGCAAAATCCGCTGTACGCCCTTGATGGTGATTCCGTCCTCATGCAGCAGCTTTTTGATACCGCCCAGCAAACGCATGTCGTTGGGGCGATAGTAGCGGCGCCCTCCGGCCCGTTTCACGGGTTTGACCTGGCTAAAACGACTTTCCCAAAAGCGCAGGACATGGGCCTGTACTCCGAGCCAATCCGCAACTTCACTTATGGTGCGAAATGCGTCAGGAGATTTGCTCATGTCTGAGGGGTCCTAGGGTTACTTGCGATTCCCGGCGGCGACGCGATCCTTCATCAGGTGCGACGGGCGGAAAGTCAGCACGCGGCGCGGTTGAATTGGAACCTCTTCGCCGGTTTTGGGGTTGCGACCGATACGAGCGGTCTTGTCCCGAACGCTGAACGTACCAAACGAGGAAATCTTCACCTGTTCGCCGCGTACAAGCGCATCGGACATGTGGTTCAGAACGCTCTCAACCAGCTGTGCGCTTTCGTTGCGTGATAGGCCAACTTCACGAAAGACGGCTTCGCTCAGATCCATTCGAGTCAGTGTTTTGTCGCTCATACCTTTTCCCCTGTTGCTGTCAAAGCATAAGGCTGGGGCAAATTCACTGTCAATATCAATGAATTGCAGGTGGGAGTGTAAGCTGAATTGCGCCGGTTACCAGCGCAGAACAACGGCGCCCCATGCCAACCCGCCGCCGATGGCTTCGGTTACGATCAGATCGCCTTGTTTGATTTGCCCGCGCTGTTTGCCAACCGACAGGGCCAAAGGGATGGATGCGGCCGAGGTGTTGCCATGATCCTGAACGGTGACCACGACATTTTCCATCGGCAGGCCCATCTTCTTGGCTGTGCCCTGAATGATGCGAATATTGGCCTGATGCGGCACGATCCAATCCACGTCCGAGGCGCCCAACCCGGCGCGGTCCAGCGCTATATTGGCGGTTTTGGTAAGTTTTTCAACGGCATGCCGGAAGACCTGATTGCCTTGCATCCGCAAATGACCGGTGGATTTCGTGGACACACCACCATCCACATAAAGCAGGTCCTGATAGCGCCCGTCCGAGTTCAGATCGGTCGCCAGAATTCCTCGGTCGGTCGCGCTACCTGTGCTGTCCTGTTCCTCAAGGATCAGGGCGCCTGCGCCGTCGCCGAACAACACGCAGGTCGAGCGGTCAGTCCAGTCCATGATTCGGGAAAACGTCTCGGCGCCGATGACCAGAACGCGTTTGGCCTGACCAGAGAGGATCAGCGCGTTGGCATTGCTCAGCGCGAAAACGAATCCGGCGCAGACGGCCTGCACATCGAAGGCGAATCCGCGTGTCATGCCAAGGCGGGCCTGAACCATGGTCGCCGCTGATGGAAAGGTCAGATCAGCGGTTGAGGTCGCAAGGACGATGGCGTCAATGTCGTCAGCCTCCAGCCCGGCATCTGCAAGGGCGGCATTTGCGGCATTGGCTGCAAGATCCGAGGTTGTTTCGCCCTCGGCAGCAAAATGGCGGCGTTCGATCCCCGACCGGGTTCGAATCCATTCGTCCGTTGTATCCAAAGTCTGTTCAAACTCGGAGTTCAGGACAACACGTTCGGGCAAATAATGTCCGACACCTACAACGACTGAACGGCCTGCCATGTTTGAGGTACTGCCTTCTTTGTTATTTTTCCGCCTGCGGCGCGGCATGCGCGGCATCTTGTGCAAGCTGGGCCGTTGATGCAACCCGTGCTGCCAACTTTTCGGCAAAACCTGATTGGGCCAGCGTGAAGGCCAGCTTGACTGCGGCTGACACTCCGGTCGCGTCTGCCCCGCCGTGGGATTTCACCACGGTTCCGTTCAACCCCAGAAAGACGCCCCCGTTCACGCGGCGCGGGTCAATACGCTTTTTCAGGCGATTCAGCGAGGTGATCGCCAGCACCGACGCAAGTCGCGAGAGGGGCGTGTACTTGAACGCTTCGCGCAGAAGATCGCCGATCAGACTGGCCGTGCCTTCGCCGGTCTTGATCGCGACGTTGCCGGTAAACCCATCGGTGACAATGACATCTGCTTTGTCGCCTGGAATATCGCTACCTTCGACAAAGCCCACGAAATCGAAATTCGCGGATTCGGCGAAGTCGGTGATCATGGCATGGGCTTCTTTCAGCTCTGCCCGACCTTTGTGTTCCTCGGTGCCAACATTCAACAACCCGATCCGGGGGCGTTGTAGCGCCATGCCGTTGCGCGCGTAAGAGGCACCCATCAGCGCATATTGCAGCAGATCCTTGGCATCGGCCCGCACATCAGCGCCGACATCCAGCATCACGTTGAACCCCTGAGGGTTGCGCGAGGGCCACAGAATCGCAATTGCCGGACGATTGACACCGGGCAGCTTGCGCAGACGCATCATCGAAAGCGCCATCAGCGCGCCCGTGTTGCCACAGGATACAGCACCGTGGGCTTCGCCCTGACGTACGGCTTCAAGCGTGGACCACATCGAGGTCTGCTTGCCATTGCGCACAACCTGGCTGGGCTTGTCCTCCATCGTGACGACGTCGGGACAATCACGAAAATCGACGCGCCCATCAAGGACGCGCCGTTTCGCTACGAGCTTGCGCAGCTTGTCTTCAGGACCGTGCAGCAGAAACCCGATATCGGGGTTCTTCTTCGCCGATTGCGCCAAGCCTGCAACAACGACTGCGGGACCATCGTCCCCCCCCATGGCATCAACGGAAATGATGATCCGTCCGGCGTGCGTGGGTTGTTCCGTCATGCGAAGGCTAGCGCTCGATCAGGCTTATGCTGCGTCTTCGTCCAGGTCGATTTCGTCGGCCTGAGCGACGACTTCGCGGTCATCATAGTGGCCGCAGGATGCGCAGACGTGGTGCGGGCGTTTCAGCTCGCCACAGTTCGGGCATTCGTTCGGGTTTGCAGCAACCAGAGCGTCGTGTGCGCGGCGGTTGTTGCGACGCGACTTGGAAACTTTGTTCTGTTGGACGGCCATGGTCTCAACCTTTGTCTACTGAGGGTCAGCAGAATCGCCGCCGACCGGGTTTCATATTTCGTTTATCGTGGTTTGACGCGCGTTTAGGGTACATGCCCCACGTTGTCCAACCTTAAATCCGATGAGCGCGCGAAAATACTGCGATTCTCGACATGTTCAAGCGATTTTTCTGACCGCCTGCTATGACAGGAAATCTCTGCCCTGTCACTCGTCTTTTTTCAGTGCATCGCGCAGGCTGGCCAGCCCGGCAAAGGGTTTCGCGTCCTCGTCCGTCATGGCCTGTTTGCCCGGTTCGGTATAGTCGGCCTGCGCCAGCTCGACCCCTTCTTTGCGTGGATAAAGGGGGAGGGCAAGCGAAAGCGCTTCGATCATCACTTGGGCGGGGTCAATCTCGGCGCCCAAAGCTTCGGTTTCGTCGCCTTCGGGGATTTCGAACTCTTCATCTTCGGGGTCTGCCCATTCGGCCAGAAAGGTGCGGGTGACGGGAGTGTCGATGCGCGTGGTCACCGGTTCCAGTGTCACGACGCAGGGTTGCACAACCGTTGCGCCCAGTTTGGCGGTCAGTACCCAGTCCTTCTTTCCTTCAGCTTTGAGTGTGCCAACAAAGCTGAGCTTGCGCAGGCCCAGCAGGTCAAGCTCGGATTTGATAGCATCCAGTTGCGTGGCGCTTGGGCGCAATTCGAAAGATGTCGGCGCGTTTTGGGGCAGGTCGGCCACCCGCAGAGATGTCGTGTTGCTCATTCGTGACCCTTTACTGTGTTGAACCGGGGCATCGGTTTCTGTAAGCGGATAGGGGCCGATACGGATCAAGGCAAGAGGGTGTATATGGTGATGGGTGCAAACACGGTGAAACGAGCAACGAAATCGCTCGTCTTTATTGCCTGTCTGGCTGTGGTTGCGGCCTGTTCGCCGACATTCAAGAATCACGGCTATATACCGCCGCCCGAAGATCTGGCCGAGATCAAAGTAGGTGTCGATACCCGCGAAACCGTGGCCGAAGCCATCGGCGCGCCGGGCACTTCGGGCGTGGTGCAGGATTCGGGCTATTACTATGTCGCGTCGCGGGTGCGGTTTTATGGCCCCAAACGCCCCGAGGTCATCTCGCGCGAGTTGCTTGCCATCAGCTTCGATCAGCGCGGCGTCGTCCGCAATATCGAAAGGTTCGGTCTGGAGGACGGAGCAGTCGTGACCCTTGAACGGCGCGTGACCGAATCCAGCATCCAGAACAAAGGCTTCCTGCGTCAGCTGCTGGGCAATATCGGCACCTTTAATCCGGCCAACATTCCGGGCGCCACAAACTAAGTCACAGGATTGTCGTGCCGTCTTCACAAGGCGGTCAAATCTGCTGTGATAGCAAAGCCATGAGGTTGAATTCCGGTCAGCAAGGACGGAGGATGCGATCATGGCTGTGTTGTTGAGCAAAGGGCGCTACCACGCGCGACTGGCGCAGAGTGACGAAGATCTGGCCGCGGCGCAGACGCTGCGAACGCGGGCCTTTGGCACCGGTGCATTGGACGCGGACGCCTTTGACCCGGTTTGTGCCCATGTTCTGGTGGAAGACCTGCAGGACGGGGGCGCTCTGGTCTGTTGTTTCCGCATGCTGACTATGGGCAACGGGGCTGAGGTTGGACAAAGTTACTCGGCACAGTTTTATGATCTGTCCAGTCTCGAAGGGTTCTTAGGCCCAATGGTCGAGATGGGGCGGTTCTGTATCCACCCCGACCGGACAGACCCGGACATCCTGCGGGTCGCGTGGGGGGCAATGACGGCCTATGTGGACCGCAACGGGATCGAGATGCTGTTTGGGTGTTCCTCGTTTGCAGGGACCGAGACAGCCGAATATCTGGACGCCTTCGCGATGCTCAAACACCGCCATCTGGCGCCGAAACGTTGGTTGCCGCGGGTGAAAGCGCCTGATGTGTTTCGATTTGCGTCCAAGCTGCGGCGCAGGCCGGATGTCAAAAAAGCGATGTTGCGGATGCCACCATTGCTGCGCACCTATCTGATGATGGGCGGCTGGGTCAGCGATCATGCGGTGGTGGATCGGCATATGAACACGTTGCATGTTTTCACCGGGTTGGAGATTGGGGCGATTCCCCCGGCCCGCAAACGGTTGCTGCGGGCGGTGGCTCGGTAACTCCGGATTTTCGACGAGAAGAAGGTGTGGGCGTTGACGCGCCAGCCCTGCCGGTTTAGCTGGCTGGCATGGCGAGAATTCCTTTGTTGCAGATGTCCGGCATTTCCCTGACCTTCGGGGGTGATCCGGTGTTTTCCGGTTTGGATCTGGTGGTCCAGCCGGGTGATCGAGTTGCGCTTGTAGGGCGCAATGGCTCGGGTAAGTCCACTTTGATGAAGGTGATGGCGGGGCTGGTTGAGGCGGATCAGGGTGAAATCGTTGTGCCTCCGGGTAAGTCCGTCGGGTATATGGAGCAGGACCCGGGGATGGAGGGGTTCGCGACGCTGGGCGATTATGCCTCAAGCGGGTTGGAGCCGGGCGAGCTGTACAAGGTCGAACGCGCAGGCGAGGGCCTGAAATTTGATCCGTCGCGCGCAGTTGAGACCGCCTCGGGCGGGGAACGGCGGCGGGCGGCTTTGGCCAAGCTGATGGCCGAAGCGCCGGACCTGATGTTGCTGGACGAGCCGACCAACCATCTGGATATCGAAGCCATTGCGTGGTTGGAGCGTGAATTGGGCGCGACGCGAACCGCCTATGTGCTGATCTCGCACGACCGCGCATTCCTGCGGGCACTGACCCGTGCGACCCTGTGGATTGATCGGGGCATGGTACGGCGGCAAGAGCAGGGGTTTGAGGCGTTCGAGACTTGGCGCGACAAGGTCTGGGAAGAGGAAGATCAGCAGCGCCACAAGTTGAATCGCCTGATCAAGTCCGAGGCGAAATGGGCGGTCGAGGGGATCAGCGCGCGGCGCAAACGCAATCAGGGTCGCGTGCGGGCGTTGCAGGCCTTGAGGGCCGAGAAGTCGGCACAGATCAAACGTCAGGGCTCAGCCGCTATGTCGCTTGAGGCCGGGCCGAAATCCGGGCGCAAGGTGATCGAGGCCAAAGCTCTGTCGAAAGCCTATGGTGATCAGCAGATCGTGCGCGGCTTTGATCTGTTGGCGCAGCGCGGCGACCGGGTTGCTTTTGTTGGGCCGAACGGGGTGGGCAAAACCACTCTGTTGAAGATGCTGCTGGGGCAGGAGACCCCGGATGAAGGCACCGTGACGCTGGGCACCAACCTGGAGATCGCGGTGTTCGATCAGACCCGTGCGCAGTTGGACCCCGAGATGACCCTGTGGGACAGCCTGACCGGCGACCCCGAGATGCGAGTGTCGGGCAAGGCCGATCAGGTCATGGTCGGCGGGCAGCCCAAGCATGTTGTGGGCTATCTCAAAGAGTTCCTGTTCGATGAACGGCAGGCAAGAGCGGCTGTCAAATCCTTGTCAGGCGGGGAAAAAGCGCGTTTGCTGCTGGCAAAGCTGATGGCGAAACCGTCGAACCTGTTGGTGCTGGACGAACCGACCAACGATCTGGATGTGGAAACTCTGGACCTGTTGCAAGAGCTTTTAGACGATTATGACGGCACGGTTCTGCTGGTCAGTCACGACCGCGATTTTCTGGACCGCATTGCCACCACGACCATCGCGATGGAGGGCAATGGCCGCGCGACCGTCTATGCGGGCGGGTGGTCGGACTATATCGCTCAGCGGGGTGACTTGACCCCCAAGAAAGAAGACAAAACAAAAGCTTCCAAGCCAAAGGTGAAGCAGGAGGTCAAGCCGAAATCGGGGCTGTCCTTCTCGGAAAAGCACCGGTTGGAGAAGCTCCCGGCCGAGATCGCGCGGCTTGAGGCCGAGATTGCCAAGCTGGAAGAGCTGATGGCCGACCCCGACCTGTTCACGCGCGAGCCGGTCAAGTTCCAGAAAGCCACCGAGGCGTTGGTCGAACGGCAGGAGAAACTGTCGGCGGCCGAGGAAGAGTGGCTATTGCTGGAAGAAAAGGCTGAAGGAGCCTGATGGAGGTCGGGGTCACGCCGGTGAGCCCCGACACATTGAGCCCTAGCCGACCCGGCTGAGTTCAAAAAGCGTAAAATCGGCCACCGCTCCATCTGTCGCCTGCATGTAAGCTGCCAAATGGGGCGCGTTCATGTGCTTTTGCCACAGATCCCTGCTGTCCCAGTTTTCATAAAAAACAAAGAAACCGGGATTGGAGTTGTCCACGTGCAGGTCATATTGGATACATCCTTCTTCAGCACGCGTGATCGGGATCAGTTTTTCCAGTTCGGTGCGCACAAGTTCTTCTTTGCCGGGTTGTGCGGTGATCTGGGCGAGAATGGTCAATGCCATGGTGTCTCCATCAGCTTTGAGTTGAGATACCAAAGGGTATGTGGCTTAAATATCTAATGCGCAAGTACGCACTATTTGTGATGGTAGGTACCAAAAGTATACCGAAATTAAAGTGGTGAGGGTTGATGGACCGGTTCGAGAGATATGATTGCAGCGGGGGATGTCCCGTCGAGGCCTCTTTGGAACAGATATCGGGTAAGTGGAAAGGTTTGGTGATCTATCACTTGCTGGGTGGGACGATGCGATTCAATGCCTTGTCCCGTGCTTTGGGCACCGTCACGCAGCGCAGCCTGACCAAACAGCTGCGTGAACTTGAAGCTGACGGGATCGTGCATCGGGAAATATACGCCGAAGTCCCACCAAAAGTAGAATATAGCCTGACCGACAAGGGGCAGGCTCTGCGCCCCGTGATCGAAGCGCTTGCCAATTGGGGTCAGAGCCGTGTCTTATGATCACCGCATCCTCAGCGCGCCGTCGATGCGGATGACCTCTCCGTTCAGATAGCCCATCTCGACGATGAAGGCGGCGAGGCGTCCGTATTCCTTCGGGTCGCCTAAGCGGGGTGGGTTCGGGACGTCGGCGGCCAATTGGGCCTGCACCTCTTCCGGCAGACCGGCCAGCATCGGTGTCATGAAGATACCGGGCGCGATGGTCATCACGCGGATACCGGTTGAGGCCAGATCGCGCGCCATGGGCAGCGTCATGCCGACGACGCCGCCTTTTGACGCCGCATAGGCTGCCTGACCCTTTTGCCCGTCGAACGCCGCGATCGAGGCGGTGTTGATGATGACACCTCGGGCGCCTTCTGCGTCGGGCTCATTCAAGGCCATCTGGGCCGCGGCCAGACGAGCGACATTGAAACTGCCCACCAGATTGATGTCTATGGTGCGCTGGAACGCGTCCAGAGGGTGCGGGCCGTCGCGCCCAACGGTTTTGATACCGTCCGCAATACCGGCGCAATTCACGGCAGCGGTGATCTTGCCCATTTTGTCGGTGGCCAGCTCGACCGCCGCTTTAACCGAGGCTTCTTGGGTTACGTCGGTCTCAGTGAAATACCCTCCGATCTCGGCGGCGACCTTCGCGCCTCGGTCTGCAT
The DNA here is from genome assembly GCF_059609705.1 of Ruegeria sp. YTSC192. NCBI lineage: Bacteria > Pseudomonadati > Pseudomonadota > Alphaproteobacteria > Rhodobacterales > Roseobacteraceae > Ruegeria > Ruegeria sp. YTSC192. Next base: position 121,596 of record NZ_JBXWMG010000002.1, on the reverse strand, counting down.
CGCGATCCAGCAGCGTGACCTGAGCGCCCTGCGCGGCAAAGTGCCGGGCGGTGGCTTCGCCCAAACCGGACGCGCCGCCGGTGATGATGGCTGCGGTGTCGGACAGGATCATGGTGGGCCTCCTCGCGGGTTAATGAACATATGTTCAATAAACAGTTTAGCCGCGCCCTGTCTATAGGTTTGCCTTTGGACCCTGCGTTGGGTTCTGAAGAAATCCTCAGAAACCTTTCAGATCTACTTCACGGAAGATCGCCAACTCGTGAATGAACAACCTGACGCGGTCGGGTGTTTTTTCGTCAGGAGGTGCTGAAATGTTAAAGAGTACGAAGCAAAAACTTGGCGCGCTTGCGATTGCGCCGTTTGTCGGGGTGTTCATGGTCGGAAGCGCAGCAGCCGCGCCAGAAACCTGCAATTGGAAAACAGCGCGTGATCTCGCCAATGCCGGAGATTACGCGGGTTTGTGCGATTGCGCGCAGGTTACACCGAGTTTTCTGGAACGTCTGCAAAGGCGTGCGGATTTCGAAACCACTTTACGCGTGACGGGTGCGCAATGCCCGGGATTGACCACGTTGCTGACCGATTTGCCCACGGCGAGTGTGCAAGTGACCTCGAACCGGGGCGAGGACAAATCGTCTGATGGTCCAGGCAATGGCGGCGGAGGTGGTCCGTCAGGCGGCGGTGACACAGGTGGTGGTGAAGGCCCCGGTGACGGTGGTGGTGACGGTCCCGGTGACGGTGGTGGTGACGGTCCCGGTGACGGTGTTGGTGACGGCCCCGGTGATGGTGGTGGAGATGGCCCCGGTGATGGCGGTGGTGACGGCCCCGGTGATGGCGACGGCAAAGGCGGTGGCGGCAAGGGCGGCGACGGTAAAGGTGGCGGCAAGGGCGGCGACGGTAAAGGTGGCGGCAAGGGCGGCGACGGTAAAGGTGGCGGCAAAGGCGGCGACGGTAAAGGTGGCGGCAAAGGCGGCGATGGCAAAGGTGGCGGCAAGGGCGGCGACGGCAAAGGCGGCGGCAAGGGCGGCGACGGTAAAGGCGGCGGCAAGGGCGGCGACGGTAAAGGCGGCGGCAAGGGCAAAAAATAGCAAGCCGTTTAGCCGGTCCGAGACGCGACCAGTTACTGTGGTGGCCAATTTATGCTGCTAGATCAGACCGGCAGTCTTCGCATTGGCGAGGTTGCCAAGCAAAGCCCCGGGCGCATGTAATCTTTGCGCCCGGGGTTGATAAGGGATCAGCCCAGTTGAACCAGCGCGTGGCGCTTCTTACCCGCGCTCAGTTTGATCGGCGAAGACAGCGCGCCCGCGTCTATCATCAGGCCTGCATCGGTCAGCGGCGCATCGTCTAGCTTGGCCCCGTTTTCCGAGATCAGGCGCTTTGCCTCCTTCCCGGACTTGGCCAGACCGGATTTCACGATCAACTGCACGATGGACATGCCATCGCCCAGCTCATCCGCGCTGAGTGTGAGGGTCGGAAGGTCTCCTCCCACGCCGCCTTTTTCGAACACTTCGCGGGCCGTGGCCTCGGCTGTGGCAGCGGCTTCTGCCCCATGCAGAAGGGTTGTGACCTCATTGGCGAGGCGGATTTTGGCCTCGTTGATCTCGGACCCCTGCAACGCGCCCATGCGGTCGCACTCATCGACCGGAAGCTCGGTGAAGATCTTCAGGAAGCGGCCCACATCGGCGTCGGTGGTGTTGCGCCAGAACTGCCAGAACTCATAGGGCGACAGCATATCGCCGTTCAGCCAGATCGCACCGCCCTGTGATTTACCCATCTTGCGGCCGTCGCTGGTGGTCAGCAGAGGCGTTGTCAGGCCGTAAATCTCGTGATCCAATACGCGGCGCGTCAGGTCGATACCGTTGACGATATTGCCCCACTGATCTGAGCCACCCATCTGCAAAACGCAGCCATAGCGGCGGTTCAGCTCAAGGAAGTCATAGGCCTGCAGGATCATGTAGTTGAATTCGAGGAAGCTCAGCGATTGTTCGCGGTCCAGCCGGGATTTCACGGACTCGAAAGACAGCATCCGGTTGACCGAGAAATGCCGCCCGATGTCGCGCAGGAAATCGAGGTAATTCAGGCTGTCCAGCCATTCGGCATTGTTCAGCATCAGCGCGCCAGTGTCGCTGTCATCGTAAGACAGGTACTTGGCGAAGACCTTCTGCATCCCCGCGATATTGGCGTCGATCTGTTCAGGGCCCAGCAGGGGGCGTTCGTCCGAGCGGAACGAGGGGTCGCCCACCTTGGTGGTGCCGCCGCCCATCAGGGTGATCGGCTTGTGACCGGTCTTTTGCAGCCAGCGCAGGACCATGATGTTCATCAGGTGACCCACATGCAGCGACTGGGCAGTGGCGTCATAGCCGATATAAGCCGTCTGCACCCCGTCAATCAGCGCGTCGTCAAGGCCCTGATAATCGGTGCAGTCGGCGAGAAAGCCGCGCTCGATCATCGTGGCGATGAAATCCGATTTGGGGTGGTAGGTCATATCGTGCCCTCGGGGTTACTGTTGCGGGGCACTGTATAGGCGGCGGCGTGGGGAAGGGGAAGGTGCCTTTTGCGCCGAAAAACACGTCTGGCCAGCGTCGCATGTAGGGCGCGCAAGGCAGAATTCTTTGCATCTCGGGTGCAAGGCGCTTGCCTTGTCTGCCATAGGCGGGGCAGGTTGGCGCCGTTGCACGCTCTGATTGTTCAGAGGGTATGTGCGGCGTCTGATACTGGCAGGAGGCAACCGTGCGGCAGTCCAGCAAAATACAAGGGCCGATCCGTGCGCTTGGGGCGATGTCCGGAACGTCGATGGATGGCGTGGATGCGGCCGTGGTCGAAACCGATGGTCACCGGATCTTCAGCTTTGGTGAAACCGGCTACCGCGCCTATTCCGAGGCCGAACGCGCGGTGATCCGGGCCGCCTTGGGGCAATGGCAAGGCCCCGATGTCGAGGTTGCGGGCGAGTTGGTGACGGTCGCCCATGCCGAGGCCCTGTCGGAATTCGAAGAGGTGGATTTGATCGGCTTTCACGGCCAGACCCTTTCACATGAACCGCGCGGGCGCGGCACCTTGCAGGTGGGCGATGGCGTCGGGCTGGCGCAGGCGCTGGGTTTGCCGGTTGTCTGGGATTTCCGCAGTGATGATGTGGCTTTGGGCGGCGAGGGCGCGCCTCTGGCCCCGTTTTTCCATTTCGCCTGTGCCAAATGGATCGATGCGCAGCAGCCGCTGTGTTTCCTGAACCTCGGCGGTGTCGGCAATCTGACCTATGTAGACCCGTCCTTTGATGGCCCCGAAGCGCCCGGAGCGTTGCTGGCTTTTGACACCGGCCCGGCAAATGCGCCTGTGGATGATCTGATGCAGGCCCGCTTGGGCCAGCCGATGGATCGCGACGGTGCAGTGGCCCGCGGCGGCACTGTGGAAACCGGTGCGCTTGAGCTGTTTCTGGCCGAGCCATTCTTTGCGCGCATACCGCCCAAATCCCTGGACCGAAACGACTTTGCCGAGATGGTGCGTCTGGTGCAGGCGTTGAGCGACGCAGATGCAGTTGCGACCCTGACCGCGATGTGCGCGGCGGGTGTGGCGCAGGGTATGCAGCATTGCCCTAAGCCCCCCGCGCGCGTGCTGGTGACCGGCGGAGGGCGGCAAAACCCCGTTTTGATGGAGATGTTGCGCGTTTCGTTGGATTGCCCGGTCGAGCCGGTTGAGGCCGTAGGGTTGGACGGCGACATGCTCGAAGCTCAGGCCTTCGCCTACCTCGCGGTCCGCGTGGCGCGAGGTTTGCCGACCTCATGCCCTGGAACGACGGGGGTGCAGGCTTTGGTGGGCGGTGGCATTGTCAGTCGGGTCTCGGTGGATCAGGCCAGCTAAGCTGGAAACTTGGGACAAGTGGTTCAAGAGCGGGTCTAAATGTGCAACGCTTGTGTAAAATTGTTTCAACAAAGGTCTTGTTTCATGGCGACAAAAGCGGAACTGGAAGCCGAACTTGAGGCGTTGCGCGCGCGCAACGCGAAGTTGGAGAAGAGCGCCGAGGCGGATGCCGAAGAAAAGGTCCCGACCAAAACGAGCGATGAGATTCGCCGATTGCTGAAAGAGCATGGCGTTGATCTATCCGGTGTCGAGGCCATGGGTGAGGACGTCGTTGCCGAGTTCGGGCGCTTGCAGAAGGACTATCCGATTACGGTTCTGCTGATTGCGTTCTCGCTTGGCTATATGGTCGGTCGGGCCAGCAGGTAGAGAGGGTGAGATGAGCAGACTTAGCAGAAATCTTGTAACGATCTATCGCACGGAACGCCTGATCGCGCGTCGGCGTCTTGCGGTGATGCAGCAGCAGACGATTCTGATGGTGCTGGCGGGTATCGCGGCGCTGGCCGGTTTGGTTGCCTTGAATGTTGCCATCTTTTTCGCGCTGGATGCCTGGATGTCATCTGCTGGCGCGGCTGGCCTACTGGCGGCCGGGAACATGGTTTTAGCGGCGCTGCTGGTTCTGTTTGCGCGGCGGATCAGTGTCGAGGGTGAAATCGCCCCGGCGGTAGAGGTGCGTGACATGGCGATCGCGGACGTTGAAGGCGAGATGGAAGAGATGGCCACTGAGGCGCGTGAGGTGGTACAGGCGGTCAAGAGTATCGGCGCAAATCCGTTGGGCTCGCTGCCAGCGTTGCTGGTACCTTTGTTGACGGCGCTTTTGAAGAACCGGGCTGAGAAATAACTGGGAGGGGGGTGGGGGCGCTGCCCCCGCCGCGCTTTGCGCGACTCCCCCGAGGTATTTTTAGCCAGATGAAGTCTGGATCCCTTGGGCTATCGGTTTCGCGGGATGTCGAAATCGGGGGCGGCGAGGTCGAAACCTTCGAATTCGAAACCGGGGGAGACGGTGCAGCTGACCAGCGTGTATTCTCCGGTCGTTCGGGCCGCTTGCCAGTGGTTTTCAGGGACAACCAGTTGCGGCGCGCCTTCGGACAGGTTGGGGCTGAGAAGGTGGTCAGTTGCGGGGCCTTGGTCGGTTTCACTGATCGACAGGATCAGAGGTGCGCCTGAGTGGTAGAGCCAGATCTCGGTCGCATCGACGCGGTGCCAGTGGCTGGCTTCTTTGGCCTCTAGCAGGAAGTAGATGCAGGTGCCCGTGGCGCGGCCTTCGTTTTGTGCGCGCCAGGTCTCGCGGTACCAGCCGCCTTCGGGATGTTTTTGCAGGTTCAGGTGGTCGATGATCTCTTGCGCGGTCATGTTTGGCCCTTTGGTTTTTGCGCGATTATGCATGGGTTCACACGATCCGCTATGGCAATCATCGCCTGAGGTCATATGTTTGCGCCATGACCCTTATGATCCCTTTTGATAACTCCTATGCCCGTTTGCCAGATGCCTTTTTCACGCGGCAGTCTCCGGTCCCTGTGAAAGAGCCGCAGTTGATTGCGTTCAACGAAGGGTTGGCGCGTATTTTGCGCGTCACGCCCGGAGATGTGACGGAGATGGCGCGGGTTTTTGCAGGGAATACCGTGCCCGACGGGGCAGAGCCTTTGGCGCAGCTGTATTCGGGGCACCAGTTCGGGACCTATAATCCTCAGCTTGGGGATGGCCGTGCGGTTTTGCTGGGTGAGACTGTGGGCGAAGACGGGATACGCCGTGACATTCAGCTCAAGGGTTCGGGCCGGACGCCTTATTCGCGGCAAGGCGATGGGCGGGCATGGTTGGGGCCGGTGCTGCGGGAATACGTTGTTTCAGAAGCGATGCATGCGCTGGGCATTCCAACCACGCGCGCTTTAGCAGCGGTTGAGACGGGTGAAGCGGTTTACCGTGAAGGGCTGATGCCCGGGGCGGTTCTGACCCGTGTGGCGCAGAGCCATCTGCGCGTAGGCACGTTTCAGGTCTTTGCCGGACGCAGGCAGGTCGAAAGCCTGAAACAGCTGACCGACTATGCCATTCAGCGCCACTACCCCGAGGCCCAGGGGCCAATGGGCCTGTTGCGGGCCGTTCGCGATGCGCAGGTGAAGTTGATCGCGGCGTGGATGAGCGTTGGGTTCATTCATGGGGTGATGAATACAGACAATTCCTCGGTCGCGGGGGAGACTATCGACTATGGTCCCTGCGCCTTCATGGACAGCTACCACCCCAATACGGTCTACAGCTCGATCGACCGGATGGGGCGCTATGCCTATTCGAACCAGCCTGAAATCGCGGTGTGGAATCTGGCGCAACTGGCGACGTCTTTGATCCAGCAATATGATGACCCTCAGGACGGTGTAGAAGAGGCGACCGAGATCGTACACGCCATGCCTGATCTGTTGCAGCAGGCGTGGTTGGGTCGCTTCCGTGCCAAACTGGGTTTGACGCAGGAGGAGGAGGGCGATCTTGAGCTGATCACCGACCTGTTGAAGCGTATGGCCGAAGAGCAGGCGGATTTCACCAACATGTTCCGGGCGCTGGGCGGAGAGACCGCGCGGGACCAGTTCACGAACCCCGAGGCGTTTGACAACTGGGCTGAGGGTTGGCAGGCGCGTATATCGCGTGAGGCGGACCCGCAAGGGGTGATGGCCGCCACAAACCCGGCCTTCATTCCACGCAACCACCGTGTTGAGCAGATGATCGAAGCGGCTGTAAAGGGGGACTATGCGCCGTTCCACCGTTTGAACGATGTGTTGTCACGCCCGTTTGAGGATCAGCCCGAGAATGCCGACCTAACACGGCCCCCAAACGACAATGAGGTGGTTCAGGCCACGTTCTGCGGAACCTGATTGCGGCCAAGAAGCTCGAATTGCAGACAGGTCTCGGACATGTCGATGGGCAGGGTGGGTGAGATCAGGCCGCTATCGGCCAGCATGACCGATTCGCGCTTTAGCTGGATTTCCCGCCCGGATTCCGATTTCACGTAGGTGCCCGAAGTGCTGCGGTCTGTCAGGATCAGCTTGCCGGCCTTCATGGACAGAACCGCATGCAGGCGCGAGATCCAGGACTGCGGCAGCACCACATCACAATCGGGCGCACGGCCGATCTTGAACTCTCCGTTCCCAAGACAGCGCCAGACGCGGTCTTCGTGGCGCAGGATCAGGGTCAGACCTTCGCGGGGCTGCCAGTTCTCTTCGGTGCGGCCAAAACTCTGCGGCAGACGCGTCTGCGAGATCGAATCGGATTCGGGGTGGATCAGGGAATAGGCCGTCTGCGGCTCGGACAGCCCTTTCAGGCTGAGCTGGCCCAGAGGTGTCAGCGTGCGCCGAAGATCGGCGGGTAACAAGACGGCGATGCCCTGGCTGAAACAGGCCTCGCCCGGATTGGCGGCGGTCGCAAAGCGGGCGGTCACGTTGACGGCCTCGCCATAGATGCCGCGCTTGCCGATCACGATGGGGCCGCAATGCACGCCGACATGGACCGACAGCGGTGTATGGGTCGAAGGCTCAATCAGTTTCAGGGCTGCATTGTAGGCCGAGCTTGGATTCTCGAAATAGCTGAGAACGTCGTCGCCCTTTTGCCCGACCGGAATGCCGCCGAACTCCTGCAGGACCGAGCGCAGGCGGTCGATCTCAAGCTGGATCAGGCGCTGGGCTTCGTCATCACCCACCGCCTTGTATAGCGGCGTACTGCCCACGATATCGGCAATGATCATCGTGGCGAATGTGGATTCAACGTCCAAGGGCGGGTTTCCTTTTTGCGGCAGTTTAACCCCGCGTCATTTCGTGTAAACTTATTTAGTGTAATGCTCATAGACCTTTGAGGGAACGCGCGTGGTATTGCAATACCGCGCCCGTTCAAAAAGGTTCCAGATTGGTGCCGTTGACCTTGAAAAGCGACATGAAAACACCCTTTGTTCTGCGGCTTGCCAGCTACAATATTCAGAAATGTGTCGGCCTTGATCTTCGGCGTCAACCACAGCGCATCCTCCAGGTTCTCGAAGGTATGCGTGCCGATATCGTCGTGCTGCAGGAGGCTGACAAGCGGCTGCCGCCACGGCCTGCCGCGCTGCCGCAGTTCATGTTGGATGAAGCTGGATGGCAGATCGTCGATCTGGGCGGGGCCGGTAGCCTGGGATGGCACGGGAATGCGGTGATCTGGCGGGGCGATGCGATCTCGGTCCGTCAGACCGGCCATCACGACTTGCCGGGGTTCGAGCCCCGCGGCGCAGTACGGGTCGAGTTCGATACCCCCATAGGGCCGCTCAGGGTCATGGGCATGCATCTGGGGCTGTTGTCCGCGTCCCGCCGTCGGCAGATCACCCATATCCGCCAGTTCGGCTCGAAACTCGAGGATATGCCTACAGTCTGGGCCGGGGATTTCAACGAATGGTCGCGCTCACCTGTGCTGGACAACCTCGTGCCCGAGATGCGGTTTTTGCCGCCGATCCCCAGCTTTCCCGCCGCGCAACCTTTGGGCGCCTTGGATCGGATCGCTCTGGGGCAAGGGGTCGAGGTGCAGGCCCATGGCGTGCATGAAGATCGTCCGGCCCATATCGCATCGGACCACTTGCCGATCTGGGCCGATCTGCGCCGGGCGGGATGATCTGCACCGGTATGTCGAATTCTTGTGGCGCGGCGCGGGCGGACATACTAAGACAGAAACCCGAGCAGTTTCTGAGGGGCATCATGCCGGATACGATCATTTCGCGTTGTGAAGCCAAGGGCCTTCGCATGACCGGCCAGCGGCGCACCATTGCGCAGGTTCTGGAGCAGAACGCGGACCACCCGGATGTCGAGGAACTCTATGCCCGTGCGTCGGCCCTGGATTCGGGCATCTCGATTGCCACCGTCTACCGCACGGTAAAACTGTTCGAAGAGGCCGGCATTCTGGAGCGGCTGGAGTTTGGCGACGGCCGCGCGCGCTATGAGGATGCCGAGCGCGACCACCATGATCACCTGATCGACATGCAATCGGGCGAAGTGATCGAATTCGTCGACCCCGAGATCGAGGCGCTGCAGGAAAAGATCGCGGCCAAGCTGGGCTACAAGCTCAAGGGTCATCGGCTGGAGCTGTATGGCGTGCCGCTGGACAAGGACTGAACCATCAGCAACCGCGATTGACCGCATCACGGCACTTCATCGAAGCTGTCGGAATCAGGCTTGCGATGTCGGGAAAGATGTTGTTCTGCTGATAAAAGGGCCTGACGTCACCGGCCTGTCCCAACGGAAACGCGCATGAACAACGTAAACGGCATTCTGCTGCTTGTCGGCTCGATGGCAGCTTTTGCAGTCGAAGATATGTTTATCAAGCACCTGTCGGTCGCGGTATCGACCGGGCAGATTCTGATTGTGCTGGGCGTATTCTGCGGTTTGGCCTTTGCGCTGTTGTCCGTGGTGACGCGCAAGCGGATCTTTGACCCCGCAGCATGGACCCTCTTGCCGATCGCGCGCGCAGCGTGCGAGGGGCTGGGCGCGGTGTTGTTCGTGACCGCGCTGTCGCTGATCGATCTGTCCACGGTTGCGGCGGTATTTCAGGTTCTGCCGCTGGTGGTGACCATGGGGGCTGCGCTGTTTCTGGGCGAACAGGTCGGCTGGCGGCGGTGGAGCGCCATTGGGGTCGGTTTCATCGGCGTGCTTTTGATCATTCGCCCGGGCCTTGAGGGGTTTCAGCCCGAAACGCTGCTGGTTGTGGCGACCGTCGTCTTCATTGCGGCGCGGGATCTGATCACGCGCAGGTTGGATGCGCGGATTGCGTCTACGGTTGTCGCGTTGCAGGCCTATATCGCCGCTACGCTGGCGGGGCTGGTGTTAATGCTGTCGACGGGTCAGTCTTACGCCACGGTGCAGGCGGCGCAGGTTGGTCCTTATCTGGCCGCTGTGATTTTCAGCATGTTGGGTTACTACGGCATTGTGTCAGCCATGCGGGTGGGCGAGGCCTCGGCCATGATGCCGTTCCGTTATACGCGACTGGTGTTTTCGATGATTGCAGGCGTCTTGATGTTCAACGAACGCCCTGATGCGATGACTTTGGCCGGCGCGACGCTGATCATCGGGTCGGGCCTGTACACCTTTGTCCGCGAGCGTCGCTTGGCCCGGCAGTTGGCTGCCGCCTGATCGGTGTTGGCGCAAACAGCAAACTGTTAGCCCTAAACGCAGGAAAATATGCGTGTTAGCGATAACGCAACCGGTTTACTTTTCGCCGGTTGCTGTTATGAGGCGTGCAACTGATTGCAGCCATAGGAATGGACCTCATGAGCACCATCATCGACATCCACGCGCGCGAAATTCTGGACAGCCGGGGCAACCCGACGGTTGAGGTGGACGTAATTCTGGAAGACGGCACCATGGGCCGCGCGGCTGTGCCTTCGGGCGCGTCGACCGGCGCTTATGAGGCGGTCGAGAAACGCGACGGTGACAAATCACGCTATATGGGCAAAGGCGTGCTGGAGGCCGTGGCCGCCGTGAACGGCGAGATTGCCGAAGAACTGGTCGGCTTTGATGCGACCGAGCAGGTGGCCATCGATCAGGCGATGATTGAGTTGGATGGCACCGACAACAAAGGCCGTCTGGGCGCAAACGCTATTCTGGGTGTCTCGCTGGCAACGGCGAAAGCAGCGGCGGATTTCACCACACAGCCCTTGTATCGTTACGTGGGCGGCACCTCGGCCCGTGTGCTGCCGGTGCCGATGATGAACATCATCAACGGTGGTGAGCACGCGGACAACCCGATCGACATTCAGGAATTCATGATCATGCCGACCTCGGCTGCGAATATCCGCGAAGCCGTGCGTATGGGCTCCGAGGTGTTCCACACGCTGAAAAAAGAGCTGTCGGCCGCAGGTCTGGCCACCGGTGTGGGCGACGAGGGCGGCTTTGCCCCGAACATCGCCTCGACCCGCGAAGCGTTGGATTTCATTCTGAAATCCATCGAAAAGGCGGGCTATAAGCCGGGCGAGGAAATCCATCTGGCCCTGGATTGCGCCGCGACCGAATACTTCAAGGACGGCAAATATGTTCTGGCGGGTGAGGGCATCTCGCTGTCGTCCGAAGAAAACGCGGCCTATCTGGCGGCGCTGGTTGCGGACTATCCGATCATCTCGATCGAAGACGGCATGTCCGAGGATGACTGGGATGGCTGGAAAGCCCTGACCGATGCCATCGGTGACAAGGTGCAGCTGGTGGGCGACGACCTGTTCGTGACCAACCCTGCACGCCTGGCCGAAGGGATCGAGCGTGGCTGCGCCAACTCGATGCTGGTCAAGGTGAACCAGATCGGATCGCTGACCGAAACCTTGCGCGCCGTCGATATGGCGCACCGCGCGCGTTACACCAACGTGATGTCGCACCGTTCGGGCGAGACCGAGGATGCCACTATTGCCGATCTGGCCGTGGCGACCAATTGCGGACAAATCAAAACCGGATCGCTGGCGCGTTCGGACCGGTTGGCCAAGTATAACCAACTGATCCGGATCGAAGAATCTCTGGGTGAAGTTGCGGAATATGCCGGGGCGTCGATCCTGAAACGGTGATTTTAGAACCGGTTCTGAACTCTGTTAGAGGCCCTCTTTCCCCGGAAAGAGGGCTTTTTTGATAGCAATAGGACGGCTGCGACTGTGAATTCCTTCGGCTAAGAGAATTCGCTCTATTTGCAGGTAATTAGAGACTTATTGGATGTTATGTGTGAACTTAATCACACAGAGCTCACGGTTTCGTGTTCTATACTGAAGTCATTACAGAAAGGAGCACACCATGACTGGTTCGAAATTCCTTCTCGTAGCGACAGTTTTCAGCACTGTATTTCTGACGGCCTGTGCAGGGCCGGGGACCTATCCGATCACAGGGCAAAAGGTCTCCTCCGACGATCCGGTGCAGGAGATGTACTATAACCCGAGTGTGGTTTTCCGGGGCGAGTCGCGCTAAAGCGCTTTGCTCATCAGCATGTAGCGCTCGCGTGGTTTGAAGCCGGTGCGCAGATATAGTTTCTGCGTCGCCTCATGCGTTCGGTCGACTTCAAGGTGCAAGGCGGTCAGCCCGGCTTCGGCCAGGGCTTTGGGCAGTTCCAGCAGAACCTCGGTTGCGATTCCGCGGCCGCGGACAGCGGGGCGGATGTAGATTTCGTCCACGAACCCGTCCATGCCGCCAAATTCAACCGACCAGCCGAAGGTCAGGATGATATAGCCCAAAGGCGCGCGGCCCGGGCCGATCAGGTAGATGCAGCCATGGGGGATGCCTTCAAGCAGAGGCACCAGCGCCTCGCGCCGTTGGTCAGCGTCCTGTGCGATCCCCTGTTCGCTGTGGAACGCAGAGACAAGCGCCATCAGGCGGTCCAGGTCTTCGGGGCGAGCCAGTCTTAAAGCGGCGGTCATAGGCGGGCCAGCCTTTCTGTCAGAAGGGTGAAGAAACCATCAGCATCCAGATCGCCCATGAACAGAGCGTTGGGCGTGCGGTCGGTCACGCCCCACCAGTCTGCGACGGTCATGCCAAGGGTCAGCTCGGATTGGGTTTCGATCTCGACATTCACATGGCGGCCCGTGAACAACTCAGGCCGGATCAAGTAGGCCGTGACGCAAGGATCGTGCAGCGGAGCGCCCTCGCTGCCGTATTTGTTCTTGTCGAACCGTTCAAAAAAGTCCGTCATTTCTGCAACGGCAATACCCGCATTGTTGCCAAGCGCCCGGAACGCATCGTTACGCGGCTTGGTGACCAGCGCCTTGTGGGTCACGTCAAGCGACATGACCACGATAGGTCTGCCGCATTTAAACACGATATCAGCGGCTTCCGGGTCGACATGAATGTTGAATTCAGCCGTCGGCGTGATGTTCCCAACCTCGAAATAAGCACCGCCCATCAGTACGATTTCCTGCACCCGGTCGACGATATCGGGGGCCTTTTGGAAGGCGGTGGCTATGTTCGTCAGCGGCCCCAGCGGGCAGAGCGTGACAGTTCCCGGTGCCTCAGCACGCAGGGTGTCGATGATGAAATCAACCGCGTGGCCCTCGGTCAAAGGCATCTGCGGATCCGGCAGAACGGGACCGTCCAGCCCGGTTTTGCCATGCACATGCTCGGCCGTGATCAGGGGGCGGTTCAGCGGACGGTCGCATCCGGCATAGACCGGCACCTCGGTGTGGCCGGCCAGTTCACAGACGATCCGCGCGTTCTTGGCAGTCAGCTCAAGCGGCACATTTCCGGCGACGGCAGTGATGCCCAGCACCTCGATCTCTTCGGGGCTGGCGAGCGCCAGAAGAATGGCGACGGCGTCATCCTGACCAGGGTCGGTGTCGATAATGATTTTGCGGGGCATTGGTGTCTCCGGAGAGCGTGAAGGTCGGACAGTCGCAAGTGTCACGCGACTTGTCCACCTGTTTCAGGCGCCAACTGGCGGGAGTTTGCCATTCGCGCGATGTTCCTCGGTTTTCACTTCGTCCCACAGCGCGTCCATCTCGGCCAGATCGCTTTGTGAGGGGGTCTTGCCACGCGCGGCCAGGCGGGCCTCGACCTGTTCAAAGCGGCGGGTGAACTTGGCGTTGGTGCGGCGCAAAGCGGCCTCGGGTTCGATCCCCAGATGCCGCCCGAGATTGACCATTACAAAGAGCAGATCGCCGAATTCATCCTCAAGCGCGTCGGCGTCCTTGGCGTTACGCGCTTCTTCCAGCTCGGCGGCTTCTTCGGTGATCTTGGCAAGGACATGGCTGGCATCGGGCCAGTCGAATCCCACTCGTGCGGCGCGTTTCTGCAGTTTGTGGGCGCGTAGCAAGGCGGGCAGGTTGGCGGCGACACTGTCGAGCGCGCCTTTCTGTTCCTTGCCTGCGCGTTCCGCCGCTTTGATGGTTTCCCAATCCTGCGTTTGCTGCTCGGCGGATTTGTCGCGAGATTCGTCGCCGAAGACGTGCGGGTGACGGTCGACCATCTTGTCGGACATGGTGCGCACCACGTCCTGAAAGGTGAAATGCCCAGCTTCTTCAGCCATTTGCGCGTGGAAGACGGATTGGAACAACAGATCGCCCAGCTCTCCCTTCAGCTCATCATAGGCCTGCCGTTCGATGGCATCGGCGACCTCATAAGCCTCTTCGATCGTGTAAGGGGCGATGGTCGAAAAGTCCTGTTCTATGTCCCACGGGCAGCCGGTTTGCGGGTCGCGCAAGCGGCGCATGATTTCCAGCAGGCGCTCGATACCCGCATCGCTGTCATGGATCAGAGGATTTTCGGCCATTGCGAACCCTTTCGTTCCGGTGTCAGATGCATCCATTCCGCAGTCCCGATCAGGAGTCCACCCCAGATGCCCGTCGTCAACCGAATTGCCGATTTTGCCGCCGATATGGCCAAGTGGCGGCAGCACTTGCACACGATCCCTGAACTGGAGTTCGAATGCTACGAGACCGCTGCCTTCGTGGCCGAACGCCTGCGCGAATTCGGCGTGGATGAGCTGCACGAAGGCATCGCAAAAACCGGGATGGTGGCGATCATCAACGGGCAAGGCGACGGCCCGACCATCGGGTTGCGGGCCGATATGGACGCGCTGCCAATCTCCGAGGAGACGGGTGTTGAATACGCCTCAAAAAACCCTGGTAAGATGCATGCCTGCGGGCATGACGGGCACACCACGATGCTGTTGGGGGCAGCGCGCTATCTGGCCGAGACGCGGAATTTCACGGGTCGTGTAGCGCTGATCTTTCAACCGGCCGAAGAAGAAGGCGGTGGCGCGGATGTGATGGTGCAGGAAGGCATCATGGACCGGTTCGATATCTCTCAGGTCTATGGCATTCACAATGATCCGGGTAACCCCGAGGGGGCCTTCTACACGACTGCCGGGCCGATCATGGCGGCCGTGGACACGTTCGAGATCCACATACAGGGGCAGGGCGGTCACGGAGCGATGCCGCACCAGACAAAAGACCCGGTGATGGTGGCGTGCGGGATTGCGCAGGCGATCCAGACGATTGTCAGCCGGAACCACTATGCGGTGCAGGATCTTGTCATCTCGGTGACGCAGATTCACGCCGGAACGGTGAACAATGTGATCCCGGATACGGCTTACCTGAACGGCACTGTCCGCACATTTGATCCAACTGTTCAGAAGATGGTGATCGAGAGGATGGAGCAGATCGTGGCGGGGCAGGCGGCCTCATACGGGGTTGAGGCGAGGTTGGACTATCAGATCGGCTATCCGGCAACGATCAATGACGCCGAGAAAGCGGGCTTTGCTGCGGATGTGGCCCGCGAGGTTTCGGGGGACGACCGCGTTATTGACAATATGGGCCGTGAAATGGGGGCCGAGGATTTCTCATACATGCTGCAGGCGCGTCCAGGGGCGTATCTGTTTCTGGGGCAGGGAAAGGGCGCCGGGCTGCATCACCCGAAATACAATTTTAACGATGATATCGCGCCGGTCGGGGCATCGTTCTTTGCCCGGATCGTGGAAAAGGCGCAGCCGCTGGGCTGATAGGGCTGTCCGTCGTTGACTGGCGCGATTACGCCAATATCTTCGCCTCTCCCGATAGGCGGATCGAGTGGAATCGCACCATTCCGGTGTACGGTGTGGCTTTGATCACTTTCGGCGGCCGCCCCGTCTATCCGAAGCGCAACATCACCGGTCTGGACCCGGCCTTTGTGCCGGGTACGGGAACGCCGGTTTTGGGGTGGTTAGCCCTTGATCCAGACGCGGATCAACTGTCTTCTGGCAGGGGCGGTAAGTGAGCGAAAAAAGTAAACGAGGATCGATGCATGTTAACCAATGGTTAGCCAAGTTTCCGCTAAGTGCTGAGAGACGTGATCTGAAGGGATGGGAACCAACTGCACATGACTGAGTATAACCAACCGATCAGCGGCAATGATCTGGCACGGTTCTCCGGGCCGAGCACGTACATGCGGCTGCCGCAGGCGAGTTCTCTGGCGGGGCTGGATGTGGCGCTGTTGGGGATACCGATGGATATCGGCACCTCGTGGCGGTCGGGTACGCGGTTCGGACCCAAGCAAATCCGCAGTGAAAGCGCGATGATCCGGCCCTATAACATGGCGACTTCCGCTGCTCCGTTTGACACATTGCAGATTGCTGATATCGGCGATCTGGCGATCAATACGTTTTCGTTGTCGGAAAGCCTAAAGATCATCAAGGACAGCTATGACGGCATTCTTGCGCAGAATGTGATCCCGGTGGCGATGGGCGGGGATCATTCCATCACCCTGCCGATCCTGCGCGCGATCGCCGCCAAACACGGGCCGGTGGCCTTGGTGCATGTGGATGCCCATGCGGATGTAAACGACGAGATGTTTGGCGAGCGTGAGACCCATGGCACCGTCTTCCGCCGCGCCTATGAGGAAAAGCTGATCGTTCCCGACAAGACCTTTCAGATCGGCATTCGCGGCTCGGGCTATGCCTCAACCGACTTTACCGAGGCGCGAGGCTGGGGCTTCCAGCAATTCCCCGCGTGGGAGTTGTGGCAGCAGAACCTCACGCAGATCGGCTCGCAAATCCGAAAGACGGTCGGCGATCACCCGGTCTATATCACCTATGACATCGACAGTCTGGATCCGGCCTACGCCCCCGGCACCGGCACGCCCGAGATCGGAGGGCTGACAACCCCGCAAGCGCTACAGCTCATCCACGCGCTGCAAGGGGTGAACGTGGTGGGCTGCGATCTGGTCGAGGTTTCTCCGCCCTACGACCCGTCGGGGAACACGGCGCTGACGGCTGCCAACCTTCTGTTCGAGCTTTTGTGCATTCTGCCCGGCGTGACGTCACGGTAGCTGTCCGGGTTCGCCTTGAAACGGCACCTGTTCCGCGTAGGGTTCAGGAAAGGGACAGAGACGGAATGAAACGCATGCTGATTTTGGGTGTTGTTGGTCTGGTGATCGCGCTGGGGGCCTATATCCGGTTTGCGCCTTCTGATCCGGCGGACTGGCACACCGCCCCTCGGGCCGAGACCAACCAGGATCTGCAAGGCGGTGTTCTGCGCGTCGTTGAAACCGGACCCGGGGGACTGGCGGCACTGGATGCCATTGCCCGCAACGGGCCGCGTACAAGCGTTCTGGCTGGGTCGGTAAGTGAGGGGCGGATCACCTATATCACCCGCACCAGGATCATCGGATTTCCCGACTACACCACAGTCCAGCAGGACGGAGACGTGCTGCGCATCCATGGCCGCTTGCGCTTTGGCCGCAAGGATTTCGGGGTGAACAAGGCCCGCGTTGATGGCTGGCTGGCGCAGATGTAGGCAGCGTTCAGGACGCGGATGTCTTGAGGGTCTGATCCAGATCGGGCCAGTCCAATTCTGAGGACAGGCATCCTTCCTGCACCTCGCGCCACATCGGCACATTCAGCGACATCTGGCATTGCGCGGTGAACATTCGGCCATCGACCTGCAGGCAGATCATCTGTCCCAACTCGATCCGCGAGCCTGACGTGTCGGTGCAATAGCAATCGCGCACCTTGCCATCCGGCCCAACATAGTCGGCCATGGCGGGAAGTGCGAGCAGTGATAAAATGAAAACCAACCCCTTCATGCCGGGAACCCTAGCATAAGGCTGGCCCTTGACCAAAGCCCCAGATTGAGAGACACCCGCCGGATGATCCCCGAAGAACGCCTTGAGCAGATAACCCAGCGTTTCCAATACCTCGAAGCCGCCATGGCCGATGGCGCCTCGGGCGGGGATATTGCGACCCTGGCCAAAGAGTATTCCGACCTAAAGCCGGTGGTCGATCAGATCCTGTCCTGGCGCCAGCTGGTCACGGATCTGGCCGAGGCCGAGGCGATGCTGGCCGACCCGGATATGAAGGAACTGGCCGAGGAGGAAATCCCCCAGCTTCAGTCTCGTATCCCCGAGGCCGAACATGCGCTGCAACTGGCGCTGCTGCCCAAGGACGCAGCGGATGCGCGCCCGGCCATGCTTGAAATCCGTCCCGGCACCGGCGGGGATGAGGCGGCGTTGTTCGCCGGGGACCTGCTGCGCATGTACCAACGCTATGCCGAGGCGCGGGGATGGCGGTTTGAGATCATCGAAGAACAGGCCTCGGATCTTGGTGGCATCAAAGAGGTCGTTGCCCACATCAAGGGCGACAATGTCTTTGCACGGATGAAATACGAATCCGGCGTACACCGTGTGCAACGCGTGCCCGAAACCGAAAGCGGCGGACGGATTCACACCTCGGCTGCGACGGTCGCGGTTCTGCCCGAGGCCGAGGATGTAGACATCCAGATCGACGCCAATGACATTCGCATTGATACGATGCGGTCGTCCGGGGCCGGGGGGCAGCACGTGAACACCACCGACTCGGCTGTGCGGATTACCCACTTGCCGACCGGCCTTGTGGTGACCAGTTCCGAGAAATCGCAACACCGCAACCGCGAGATCGCGATGCAGGTGCTGAAGACACGCCTCTATGATCTGGAACGCCAGAGGATCGACAGTGAACGTTCGGCGGATCGGGCCAGTCAGGTGGGATCGGGCGATCGGTCCGAGCGGATCCGGACCTACAACTTCCCGCAAGGCCGGATGACGGATCACCGTATCAACCTGACGCTCTACAAGCTGGATCAGGTCATGCAGGGCGATCTGGATGAGGTGATCGACGCCCTGACCGCGGATGATCAGGCCCGGCTGCTGGCCGAGATGGCGCAATGATTGCGGCCCTGACTGCCGCCAAGGCCATGGCCGCCGCTACAGCCCGGTTGCGCGCTGCAGGGGTCGACGACCCGGCCCGCGACGCGCGGGTCCTGTTGGCGCACGCGGCCCGCATTGAGGCCAGCCGCGTTACGCTGATCGCGCCCGAGGAACTGTCGCCCGACATCGCCGAACGCTATGAGCAACTGGTGTCGCTGCGCGCAATCCGGGTGCCTGTATCGCATCTGTTGGGTGAGCGAGAGTTCTATGGCCGCACTTTCCACGTCAGCCGCGATGTGCTGGACCCGCGCCCGGAAACCGAAACGCTGATCGAGGCCGCGCTGAGCGAGCCTTTTGACCATGTTCTGGACCTTGGGGTCGGCTCGGGCTGCATTCTGGTGACGCTGCTGGCCGAACGCGCCAGCGCCACGGGCCTTGGGGTGGATCTGAGCGAAGCAGCCTGTTTGCAGGCCAGCGCCAACGCGGTGCAGCACAAGGTACAGGGCCGGGCCGAGATTGTGCGCTCGGATTGGTTCGAGCGGATTGAAGGGCAGTTTGACCTCATCGTTTCTAACCCGCCCTATATCGCGCTGTCTGAAATGCAGGCCCTGTCGCCCGAAGTGCGCGAACATGAACCGCGCATGGCTTTGACCGATGAGGGGGATGGGCTGGACGCCTATCGCCGGATCGCGGCAGGCGCGCCGGATTTCCTGACCGAGGGCGGGCGCTTGATGGTTGAAATCGGTCCGACACAGGCAAGGGATGTGTCTGCTTTGTTCGATGCCGCTGGCCTGTCGGATATCCGTGTCATTCCTGATCTGGACGGGCGAGATCGCGTTGTTTTGGGCAGAATTCCAGGTTGAGCGACGGGCATTGAGGCCGAAAAACGCCGGTCTTTGTAAAAAAGCTGCGAAATTTCCCAGAAACCCCTTGTCTGTGGCGGCAGGACATGTTTACTCAGATTTAGTCGGCGAGGTTGACGCTGTTTCAGCGCGCCCCTGACGCCAAGCCCAAAATAGCCGATGACACGTTACGGGACAGGCCTCTGAGCAGCGTAAGGTACGGGTTGATCGGCAGCGAATTGACAAGGCTGACGTAAAGTAAGATGAGATCTTCCAAATCCCGCTCGCGGGCCAAAAACAACCGCAATCGTCCGTCTGGCGGCAATGTCGTCAACCGGGTGTTCGACAGCTCGGGCCCCGAGGGCAAGGTGCGTGGCACGCCGCAGCAGATCATTGACAAATACAACCAGCTTGCGCGCGATGCCCAGCTGTCCAACGACCGTGTCGCGGCTGAGAACTTTCAGCAACACGCCGAGCACTATCTGCGGATGCTGAGCGATGCACAGCGCGAGATTGAAGCGCGTCGCGAAGAGCAGGAGCGCCAGAACCGCGAACGGCAGGCCGAGCGTGACCGTGAACGCGCTGAGCGTCAGGAACGTGAAGCCGCGCGACAGGCCGACCCGGCTGAGACCCCACAGCCCGATGTGATGGATTTCGGCGCGCCCGAGCCTGCACCGGAAAGCGGCTTGGTCGAAACCCCCGAGAACAAGAGCGCCAAGGCCCCCGAGAAGGCTGAAAAGCCTGCGCGCAAACCGCGTGCCCCGCGCAAGCCCAAAGCTGCACCTGCGGCTGAGGAAGCGCCAAAAACCGATGGGGACGCGCCCGAAGCGGCTGAATAAGCTGGTTCAGAGCAGGTCGGACAGCAGTTCGGACCACTGCTGAAACGATCCTCCCATGCGGCCCATCGCGTGGGAGCCGAAATAAAGCCGCTCTAACGCGGCTGATTTTCGACTAAGTATTGCATCCGAGGCGTCGGGATGCATCTCTTTCAGAACCGAACGCAGGTCCCGGCACAGACGGTCCGAAACTCGGGCGCAGCGTTTGGCGCTTTCGGGATCGAATGGCGCCATTTCCACCATGGCGTTGCAGACAAAACACCCCACCTTCCGGGAAGGTTTTGCCGGGTGATACTCTGTCCGCATGAACAGCGCCGTCAATCTGTCCATCGGCGTACCGTTTGCCTGATCAGTCAGTGCGGTCAGCGCGATATTCATCCGTGTTTCGGCATAGTGGTCGATGGCGCGCAGATAGACGGAATGCTTGTCCACGAACGCCTTGTAGAAAGAGCCACGCGTCAGAGACATCGCATCCAGCAGGTCGGGCAGGTTCGTGCCGGCATAACCATGCTGCCAGAAGGTCACCATCGCGCCTTCCAGCGCGGCGGCTTCTTCAAATTCTCTGGGTCTGCTCATGCTCAGGTCGCTTCTTTATCGAAAGGAAACCGTCCGGATCGTTCCGGACGGCTCCAACAAAAGCAACGTATCCTGTGTTGTAATCAAGGACAATTGCTGCCTGCTTGATCAGGATTCAGGCAGGGGTTGTGGGTGGATGAATCCCAATTCAGGTTTGGCGGAATGCGGGAAGAATTTGGCGGTACCGTCCTGCAGTCCGGAATGCACCTGATCCCAGTTAGCCTGCGTCAGGGCTAGCATATTGTCCATATCCTTCAGATAGCGCTCTTTCACCTCTTCGGACCAGTTGAGGTACAGCTTGTCTTCGTGGATGAACCAGCCGTTCACGAAATCGACCTCGGCGGCATACCCATTGGCCACGGCCCATGAGCACCAACCGTTGTTCTGCGGCGCATAGGCCTCAGGGTTTTCGTTGAACAGGTTCAGGTTGTCGGCGCTGGAAAACACCCAGATACGATCTTTGTATTCGGTGCGATGCTCCATCACTCCTTTGGCCGGTTTGCCTTCGATGAAATAGGCCACCGGATCAAAGCCATCCATGGCGATGCCACGGCTGGTTGAGTTCACGACATGATCGCTGAACGCGGCGGATTCGGCCTGCGCGGACTGAGCGCCAAGTGCCACCGCAATGGCGCAGACAGCGCCCATGATGAGATGTTTCATAGATACCTTCCCTTTGTTGTTTTGTTGGGGCTCTTTTATTGGGTACCAATTAGTACATAACTCATGGAGCGAGTTTGTTCACGTTTTCGTTACAACTATGCACCGAAGTTTTCGACTAGAAAAAGTAAAGAAATAACAAAGGTATGCGCGGACGGGCAGCAATGCCGCCCGAGGCGGTTCAAGGGGATTTTACCGCGCGTGCAAGCGCACAGAACGCTTCAAGCGGGATTTGTTCAGCCCGATCGGTGGGCTTGATTCCCGCTGTAATCAGGCGGTCTTCGATATCCGGAGCAAGGCCTTTCAAGGACGCGCGCAGCATCTTGCGGCGTTGATTGAAAGCGGCGGCCACGACGCGGGACAGGGTGGCGGCGTCGGCGGGATAGCGCGGCTCGGGCAGGGCGGTCAGGTGGACCACGGCGCTGGAGACTTTGGGCGGTGGGGTGAACGCGCCGGGGGGCAAGGACATGGCGATGCGCGCCTCAGCCCGCCATTGAGCCAGAATCGCAAGGCGGCCATAGGCTTTGCTTCCGGGTTGGGCGACGATGCGTTCGGCCACCTCGCGCTGGAACATGAGGGTCAGGCTCTGCCAGAAGGGCGGCCATTCCGGCGGGGTCAACCAGCGCACCAGCAGTTCGGTGCCGACATTGTAGGGCAGGTTGGCTGCGACCCGGATGGGCGGGGTCAGGTGTTCCAGCGGGTTGATTTCCAGCGCGTCGCCGTTGATCACCTCAAGCTGGCCCGGATAGGCGGCGGCGATGTCGTTCAACGCGGCGATGCAGCGGGTGTCTTTTTCCACCGCCACAACCTTGCGCGCGCCCTCAGAGAGCAGCCCGCGCGTCAGTCCTCCGGGGCCGGGGCCGATTTCCAGAACGTCACAGGTGCTGAGGTCCCCGGCCTGGCGCGCGATCTTGGCGGTCAGGTTCAGATCCAGCAGAAAGTTCTGGCCCAGCGACTTGCGGGCTGACAGCTGGTGGGTCGCGATAACCTCACGCAGTGGGGGAAGGGTGTCGATAGCGCTCATGATCCGGTTACCGTGACGCGTTTGGGGTGGTCAGTGCCAGAGATTTATTGCCTCTGGCGGGGATATTTCCAGCCAGGTGAAGGATCAAGCGCATTGTGCCATCTTCTGCGCCAGTTTCAGCGCTTCGATCAGGCTGGTTGGGTTGGCGATGCCTTGGCCTGCAATATCCAGCGCGGTGCCGTGATCGGGCGAGGTGCGGATGAAGGGCAGGCCCAGGGTGACATTCACGCCCCGGTCGAAATCCAGCGTTTTGATCGGGATCAGGGCCTGATCGTGATACATCGCGATGGCTGCATCATAGCGGCTGCGCGCGGCGGCATGGAACATCGTGTCGGCGGGATGTGGGCCGGTCACGCTGTAGCCCTCGGGCTGCAGGTTCGCCAGCATTGGGGCGATCCAGTCCAGCTCCTCGGTTCCCATTTTGCCGCCTTCGCCCGCATGGGGGTTCAGGCCAGCCACGGCGATGCGTGGTGTTTCAATACCGAACTGCGCGCGCAAACCTTTGGCGGTGATCTTGATCGTGTCGTGTAGCAGGGCCGGGGTCAGCTCTTGCGGGACGCGGGAGAGGGGGATGTGAATGGTCGCGGGCACGACGCGCAATTGATCGCTGGCCAGCATCATCACCACCCGTTCACGGCCCGCCAGCGCGGCCAGAAACTCGGTATGACCGGGGTAAGAAAAACCGGCGCCGTCGATGAGCGCCTTTTTGTGGATCGGAGCGGTACATAAGGCCGAGGCCACACCGGATTGCACAAGGGAAACGCCCTGTTCAATGGCATCAATGACCGAGGGCGCATTGGCGGGGGTGGGTTGGCCGGGCGTGTTGGGGGCTGGGAAGTCCAGTTGCAGAACCGGTAGCGCGGTTCGGGATACAACGATGGCTTCGGCCGGGTCTGTGATCGGCCGAGCAGGGGTGCCGGTGGGTAGATGTGCACTATCCCCGATGTAGACAAAGGGACAGGTGTCGCGCAATTCCGCCCATGCTTTTGCGGCGATTTCAGGGCCTATGCCCGCCGGATCGCCGCAGCTGAGCGCAATGGGCGCGCTCATTGTTCGATGATACTGGCGTCGGCGCGCAATTGTTCCAGCAGGCTGTCGGCAAAGGCCTGCAGGCGTTGTTGTGTCAGCGCATTGGCCACATCCGCGCGCGACGTGTTTTCGCCCAGATCGCGGGTGCGGTTGCACAGCATCAGGAACATCAGCGTTTGACCGTTGTTGCGTGTCAGCGTGGTTGAGACGTCGTTCGGGTCCAGCTTGGCCAGTTCAACCGCAATATCGCGCGGGATCTCGGAGGGCGCAGCATCCACGCGCTCCAGCACTTCGGCAGGCTGATCCTGTGCGATGCCGTAGAGGTCATCACAGGTGTCGATCTCTTCGCGCAGTTTCGCGGCTGCTGACAGGGTTTCAGCGCTGCGACCACCGGCCAGATAGTAGATGGCGTAGTCGATCTTGGAAAAAGAAGGCGCGCCGGTCGCAACCTCGCGCAGGCCACGCATCTGGAACAGAGCAATAGCATTGGGCAGGGCGATCGGGCTGGTGATTTCACCATCCTTCAAGCCCAGAACCACGGGCTGCAGCGCAGGAGGCAGACCGGACAGGTTGAGCCAGTCAAGACGACCGCCATTGCTGCGGGTTTCCGCAGCCGAATATTGCGCCGCCGCCGCCGAAAACGCATCAAACCCTTCGAGATTGGCGATCTCTTCGGCCAGAAGCTCGGTCTGGGCGAGGGTCTGCTGGTTTACCGGAATGATGATTTCGGACAGCAACACCTGAAGGCCGCCGCCGCCGCCCTGACCAAGCGCGCGGTTGATCTCTTCCTCAGAGGGGTTAGCCTGAGACAGAAAACGCGCGCTGACATAGTTCCGCCAAGTCAGCTGATCGGCGACGAAATCGCGCACGGTTTCCGGATCGACACCCTCATTGGCCAGCAATTGCAGGAATTGTTCGGTGCTCAGTTGCCCACGGGCTGCGAATTCATCGACCCCGGCCTGAATTGCCTCGGGTGGAACCTCGATCCCGGCTTCGCGCACAGCCTGTTTGCGCAGGCGGTCGTCGATCAGGGCCTGCCGGACTTCGGCCTCGGACCCGCCAGAGATACCGAGCGCATTCACAAATTGCTGTCGTTGTTCTAGCTCGTACCACGTGACAACGTCCTGATTGACCCGGATTGCGGGCGAAAACAGGCTTTGTGCAAAGGCCTGCGGGGCGGCGAAGGTCAGAGTCGTTGCGGCCAGGGCCGGAAGCACCAGCCGGATCGAAGCGGAACGAAGAAACCGTGAGAAAGTTGATATCAACTGCATGTTCTCTTGTAAGTGTTACCAGCGCCTTCGAGGGCGTATCCTGTCAACGATACGGTAAAGCCGAATTCGGTCGAAGGCTCAATAGTTGATGTTGAAGTAAAGCGCCGCCTTACGGACATGTTAACCTGTACGCATTCGTTTTGGTAGGTCACTCCAAGGCCCAGGCGGATGGGTTCGGATTCGTTCAGGTCATAGCGGGCTTCGGCCCGGGTCAGCCAGTTCTGGTCGATCTGATAGCGCCCGCGCAGCCAGATCTCCGAGATTTCCTCGTCGATGTTTTCAGCCGGGTCGGGTTCAAGCCAGATATAGCTGCCGATGATACCTGATCCTTCTTTCTCCCACTCTCCGCGCAGCTCGGCTTTGGCAAAACTCAGGTCGCCGTTCAGAATCCCGCGACCGGCCAAAGACCATCCGTTGGCTGTTTTAAGCTGACCGGCCAGCAGGATATCGGACGATGTGCCCTGCAACCCCGAGGTCAGCGTGAAATCCGGATCGGCATCGGCGCGGAAGACCTGACCCACCGTGGCAAGTGCCTGCCAGCCCCCGCGACCATAGCGTGCCCAGTTGACGCCCACGGCGGCGGTTGCACCGTCTTCGCGGCGATCCTCGGCGGGAAAGCGGGACAGGGACAGAAGGTTGCCCTGATCGAATTCCTGAAACGTGCTTTCGTCGATCGGCACGTCATTGTCGGACACATCCGTCCAGCCAAACTGAACGATGGGTTCCAGAAATTGCGTTGCGCCGGATTTTTCGCGGCGGGTCATCGGATAGCGCAGGGTCAGCGCGGCGCGCGGGGTCGTCCGGGTCACCTGTGTGGGAAAGTTGCTGTCGTGGCGGATATTGAACGCATCAATGGATGCGCCGACCAAGGCATCGGCCCTGAGCCCGGTCGCAAAGGTCCAGCTGCGCAGCCATTCGGCGTCAAAGGTCGTGCGCGCCACATCGCGCCCGACCACATCCGCATCGCTTGTGCGCTCATGCGCGTGGGCGATAACGTTCAGCCGCACTTCGCCACCGACGGAAGTTGGGAAATAGCGCTTTTGAAAGTTCAGGTCGAAAATGCGCGAGGGAATCTCATCCTGATCTTCACTGTCACGCAGGGTCTTGTAGTGAATGAAGCTGGTCCGGAACGCCGTATCGCGTTTTATCCGTTCGAGCGCGATTTCGCTGCGCAAGCGGTCGAAATCGGGCTGGCCGTAATCGGCCAGATAGGAATCATCCGAGGTCGTCCGCAAATCAAAGGTAAAACGATAGTCATTTTTCAGGTCGAACCAGCCGTTTGCGAACAGGTAGCCGCGATCCTGACCCGGTTGAATGTCGTCCCGGGTCTGGGCGCCTTCGATCTCGATCCGGCCATTCACGAAAGCCTGCCGATAGCGATATCCCAGCGTTTTGGTTTTCGATGAGACATAGGGCGTCAGGGTCAGGTCCTTGTGGTCGCCAATTTTGAAGAAATACGGCACCTGCACGCCGGTTCCGAGCTGCGAGGTGGTGCGGATGGACGGCACCAGAAAACCGGTCGCACGCTCCAGCGTAGGGTCGGGCAGGCGCAGATAGGGGAAGTAGAAAACGGGGAAATCCAGCACCCGCAACTGCGCCCCTTCAAAGTAAAGCTGCCGCTCTAGCGAGTCATGCGTAACCTTGCGTGCCCTGATCTGCCACAGCGGCGGGCGGCCATCGGTACAGACATGGCACGAGGTTGCGGCGATCTTACTGAATTGCGTAAAGCGCCCTCCGGCGCGGCGGGCCTGAACGGATGCGATTTGAACCTGCTGCTCGAATACAATCCGTGCGCCCACCAGCAGGCCGTTCTGCAGCCCGTTGTCCAGCTGCGCCGAATCCGCCAGCACCGTTGATTGCCCGTCCTGATCGATGCGGACGGGACCATCCAATGTCAGCTCACCCGTTTCGCGATCATAGACGATGCGACTGGCGCTGAGTTTGACGTTGCCCTGGAATGCCTCGACATTGCCCTCGGCCACCAGCTTGCGCTCGGGCGTGATAAAGATCTTGTCGGCCACAAGCAGCGCCGGCTCTTCCTCTTGGGCCGGGCTTTGGGTGACGGTCGGGTCGGTCAGGTTCTGCGCGGCCAGGCCAAGGGGCAGGGTCAGGGCCAGCAGGCTGGTCGCTGCAAACGGTAGAATACGCCGCATCAGCCGTCCTCCGCGTGCAGCAACAGGCCAAGTGAGAGCAGGATCGCGGCAAAGGGAGGTGCCCAGGCGGCGACATAGATCGGAAGCTGGCCGTTTTCGCCCAGAATTTGCGCGAAGTTGCGTATGAAATAGATCGAAAAACCCAACAGAACCGCCGTCAGCACTGCAACGCCGGTTCCGCCAAAGCGTACATGGCGCATGGTAAAGGCGGCTCCGATCAGGACCATCGAGACCAGAAACAGGGGGCGGGCAAGCTGAACTTGCAGCCAGACCTCGTATTGCTTGGTCGAAAAACCGGCCTCGGCCAGATCGCTGATCAGCTTTGGCAAATCATAGACCGAGACCGAGTCTTGCTTGCCAAGCGTGTCCAGAATGCGTTCGCGCGTCAGCGTGGTCGGCAGCTCAAGACGCTCATGCGATTCGGCATTTATTTCGGGGTTGAGGTCGTCTTGCAGGGGCCAAAGCTTGGCGTCGGTCAAAACCCATGTTCCTTTGTTCAGCTCGGCCCTCTCGGCCACGATCTGCTGGGTCGGCTTGCCATCGCCCGAGAAGGTGATGATGGTCACATCATCGAGACCCAGAGTATCTCCGTTCGATGTGCCTCGGGCGTGGATCACCGATTGGCCATTTTCCGAGCTTTGGCGCAGCCACAGCCCCTCGCGGCTGATCGACAGAGCTGAGCTGCCATCGTTGCGGTACGCGTCCGAGAGGCGCTCGAACTCTTCCGAGGTGGCGGCGGCGATCGGGTTCAACAGCGCGACAGCCAGAATGCCGATGGTCAGAGCCAGTATGACCGGGGCCACCAGCGCCCGAAGGCCCGAGCGCCCGGTGGCGCGGGTCACTACCAATTCTGAGGTGCGTGCCAACCCAACGAACAGGGCAATGGTCGACAGGATGACCAGCAGGGGCAGCATCTCGCTGATCGCGGCGGGGGTGTTCAGCAAAGTCAGGCCCAGCAATTGGCCGATGGACAGGTCGTAGTCGTCGAAGCGACGCAGCTGTTCGATCAGGTCGATCAGAATCATCAGGGTCAGAAAGATGCCGCCGATGACAACAAAGCTCTGAAGAAAGCGGCGCGCAAAATAGCGGTCAAGGATCACGGAAAGACCCTCGCAAGGCTTGAAACGCAGGGATTCACGCCGGAAACGCATCGGCATGTCATCATGCGCGACGGCGAATGCCTGCCGTTTGGTGCCACTTAGATCTCCCCCGAGCCTGCCGTTTATTTTTGCAGGACCTTAATGCAATTGGCGGGCGGGGAAAACTGCTATCTGGTCAAGTCGCGCAGCGCGGGCTAGGTCTTGGGGAACAGAATTTGAGGAGTTTGCAATGAGCAGTCTGGTTCCAATCCGTTTTGAGGCGTTTGACGTGGATGCCATGGCGCAGGCAGAGGGGCGCGTGGCGATCATCATTCCCGCCGACGGCAAGATGAGCCCCGCCGTGCGACGTGCCAATAAACTGACTCGTGGGGCCGTTGCTCGGTTGGTCGAAAGCGACCGGTTTGAAAAGGTCAAAACCGGGGATGTGATTTCTCTGGCGTGGCCGGTTGGCATGGCTGCTGACGCGCTGGACGTTGTGGTCCTGCCGCGTCGTCCCGAAACGGACGAAGCGCGCAAGGCGGGTGCGGCATTGGCAAAGCTGTCTGCGGGCAAAGACCTGTTGGTGATGGCAGGCAATCAGGTCCGCGCGGAAGATTTCGCTATGGGCATCGCGCTGCGCAGCTACGATTTCGACGCCCACAAGACCAAAGACAGCGATGCGGCAGGCTCGGTCACGATCAGCCATGGCAAGCCTGACGAGGTCGAGGCGGCGTTTACCCCTATGTATGCGGTCGCTGACGGCGTGCGGATGACCCGCGACTTGACGAATGAGCCTGCAAATATCCTGACCACCACCGAATTCGCCGACCGTCTGGACGAGATGAAGTCGCTAGGCCTTGAGGTCGAGGTGCTGGAGGAGGACAAGCTGGCCGAACTGGGCATGCGCACGCTGCTGAGTGTCGGGCAGGGCTCGGTCAGCCCGTCGAAAGTTGTGGTGATGCAGTGGAAGGGCGGCGATACGGACGATGCGCCGCTGGCTCTGGTCGGGAAGGGCGTTGTGTTCGACACCGGGGGTATCTCGCTGAAACCTGCGGGTGGCATGGAAGACATGACCATGGATATGGGCGGTGCAGGCGTTGTGGCAGGCACTTTGCGCGCGCTGGCCAAGCGCAAGGCCAGGGCCAATGTGGTCGGTCTTGTGGGTCTGGTCGAGAACATGCCCTCGGGCAATGCGACCCGTCCGGGTGATGTGGTCAAGTCAATGAAAGGCGACACGGTCGAGATCATCAACACCGATGCCGAGGGCCGTTTGGTTCTGTGCGACGTGATGTGGTATGCGCAGGAAAGGTTCTCTCCGGTCGGTATGATCGATCTGGCGACCCTGACCGGGGCGGTCATCATCGGGCTGGGGCATGAGAATGCAGGTGTCTTTTCGAACAATGACACGTTCTGTGATGCGTTCCTGAAATCAGCCAAGGCTGAGGACGAAGGCGCGTGGCGGCTGCCATTGGGCGCGGCCTATGACAAGCAGCTGAAATCGCGCATCGCGGATATGAAAAACGTGGGCGGGCGGCCTGCAGGCTCGATCACGGCGGCGCAGTTCCTGCAACGCTTCGTCAAGGAAGAAACGCCATGGATTCACCTCGATATCGCTGGTGTTGCCTCGGTCGCGGCCGAGACATCCTATGCCCCCAAAGGGGCCACAGGCTGGGGCGTTCGAGCGCTGAGCCGCTTTGTGCAGGACAATTTCGAGTAAACCCATGGGGGCCGTCTATTTCTATCACCTGACCCGTCAGCCGCTGGAGCATACTTTGCCGGTCCTGCTGGACAAGGCGCGTCAGGCCGGGTGGAAGATCGCCGTGCGGGGGGCTGATCCTGCGCGGCTGGATTGGCTGGATGAAAAACTGTGGTTGGGACCCGAGGACGGGTTCCTGCCGCATGGACGGGCCGGAGGGGCGCATGATGCGATGCAACCGATCCTGCTGACATCGGAGATGCAGGCCGCAAATGATGCCAGCTGCGTGATGGCGGTGGATGGGGCCTCGGTCGAGCCAGATGAGGTCGCCGCGCTGGACCGGGTTTGCATCCTGTTCGACGGCA
Organism: Ruegeria sp. YTSC192; assembly: GCF_059609705.1. NCBI lineage: Bacteria > Pseudomonadati > Pseudomonadota > Alphaproteobacteria > Rhodobacterales > Roseobacteraceae > Ruegeria > Ruegeria sp. YTSC192. The sequence goes on along the minus strand of NZ_JBXWMG010000002.1, from coordinate 91,610 downwards.
ATGACATGGAGGCCGTTCAACATGCGCGCGGCCAATGGAAAGCGCTGACCGGCGCGGGATGTTCAGCGCAATACTGGTCCGAGGAATCGGGCCGTTGGGAAAAGAAAGCCGAAGCCTAGCGCGCGGCCGTTGCGGAAATCAGGAGAGCGACAAATGGAAATGAAGCCTTTGGGCCGCACCGGAATCCTTGTTTCTGATCTGTGTCTTGGGACCATGACATTCGGATCACAAACCTCGGAAGCGGACTCGCATGCGCAGATGGACATGGCGCTGGCGGCCGGGATCAACTTTGTCGATGCCGCCGAGATGTACCCGGTCAATCCGGTCGCCAAAGAGACGATTGGCCGGACCGAAGAAATCCTTGGCAACTGGAATGCGGCCAATGCCGCGCGTCGGGGCGATTATGTTCTGGCCACCAAGCATTCAGGCGAGGGGCTTGGCTTTGTCCGCGATGGCGCGCCGATCACCGCTCAGACGATCCCCGAGGCGATTGAGGGCTCGCTGAAGCGTTTGAAGACCGACTATATCGATCTCTATCAGTTCCACTGGCCCAATCGCGGCAGCTATATGTTCCGGCAGAACTGGACGTTCTCTCCGACGGGGGGCAACACGGACGAGATTCTGGAGAATATGCAGGAGTGTCTGGAGGCACTTCAGGTTCAGGTCGACAAGGGCAATATCCGGGCCTTTGGTCTGTCCAACGAAAGTGCCTGGGGGACGGCGCAATGGCTGCGATTGTCCGAACAGATGGGCGCGCCAAGGGTGGCGTCGGTTCAGAACGAATATTCACTGCTGTGCCGGCTGTTTGATACGGACATGGCCGAGTTGAGCGTTTACGAAGATGTGGGCCTGATGGCGTTCTCGCCTTTGGGTGCGGGTTTGCTGACGGGCAAGTATCAGGGCGGGGCCATTCCCGAAGCCTCGCGCATGTCACTGTCGCCCGAACTGGGTGGCCGCAAGTCCGAGCGGGTGTTTGATGCGGTTGCTGTCTATTTGCAGATCGCCGCGCGGCATGGGTTGGACCCGACATTGATGGCACTGGCGTGGTGCCGGACCCGGTCGTTCATGTTGTCGGCCATCTTTGGCGCGACGACAGTGGCGCAGTTGGAGCATGTTCTGTCAGGTTTGGATTTGCGCCTGTCGGATGAGGTTCTGGCCGAGATTGAGGCTGCGCACAAAGCACATCCGATGCCATATTAACGCGTTTTGGGTTCTACCTGAATCATCAAGTGAAACGAATGCCCCGAGACCGCTGAAAGCGTGGCAGGGTATTCGTATCGTGGGTTTAGCCCGAAGCGATCTAGGGGGCGCTGCCCCCGCCGCGCGTTCCGCGCGCCTCCCCCGAGGTATTTTTAGCCAGATGAAGCGGATCCGGTCAGTGATGGGTGGGGTGCGTGCTGTCCTGTCTGAGGTCACGGGCCGACAATCCGTGGGCCGTGCGGAAGGCGCGGGCAAAGCTGGATTGTGAGGTGAACCCGGTGGCCTGGGCCACGTCCATCAACGACATGTCTGTATCGGTGACCAGACGGCGGGCCTCGGCCATGCGCAGCTGCAGGTAGTGGTCCTGCGGCGTGGTGTTCAGGCGCAGGCGGAATTGCTGCTGCAAGGTGCGCGGGCTGGTGCCCAGACGGTCGGCGATATGGGCCAGTGGTAGTGGATCGTCGAGTGCGGCCTCCATCAGGCTGTTGGCTTTTGACGTCAGCGCGGAGTGGTGGTTCGCCTTGGGCGTGGCTGTTTTGGCTTGGGTCGGAGCGCCTTGGTACAGGAACTGGTTAGAGACTCGGGCGGCAAATCCGGCACCATGGCGCGTAGCGATGATGTGAAGCATCATCTCGACCGCGGGAACCGCACCGCCTGAGGTCAGACGGTTTTCGGAGATTGCGAAACGGTTTGCCTGAACATCGACCTTGGGAAAGCGGGTTGCGAAGCTATCGAGGTCATCCCAATGGGTGGTCGCGGTGTGACCATCCAGCAGGCCGGCCTCGGCCAGCAGCCAGGGTCCTCCGTCTATTCCGGCCATGGCGGCACCCGTGGCCGCGATGCGCCGTAATCCCGCGAGAAGGCTGGGGGTTGCTTGGCGGGCGACTTGAAACCCGGCAACCACAATCATCAGGTCGCAGTTTTGCAGACGGGCCAGCGGGATGCCCGGAACGCTGAGCGCGCTGGTCAGCATGACCGGCGTATCCGTCGGTGTGACGTAGTCCCAGTCAAAGGCCGGGCGGTCCGCCAGACGGTTGGCGGCGCGCATCGGATCCACGGCCGATGCAAAGCTGAGCGTGTTGCATTCATCCAGCACCAACAGCGCCGTTTTCAGGGCGCGATGTTCCGGTTGCAGTATGTTTTTCGCGGATTTCATCAAGTTCGATTCGCATTCTGACAAGTGTTTCCACAAGGCTGCGTCACAGGCGGCGGTTGCGCAAATCGGAATCCGGGGAGAACCCTGGGGAAAACTTTGGTCAAAACTGGGTATAACCTGGGGAAAACGTTTTTGCCCTGAAAACGACCAGTATTTCATTGTTCGGACCCCAGCCGTCAGCGAGGGCCGGGCACCGTTTTTGGAATTTCTGGCCAGCGGAGTCGGCCTGCTGATCGGATGGCCGGAGCGTGTCGTTCTTGATGGCGCGACAAGCGCGTATAGCTATCGCGTCAGCCTTGATTCGGGCCTCGGATCTGGCGAATTGTACTGCGGACGGCCTGCCAGTCTTTGGCCTCTTGCGTATTTCCCGCGGCCTCACATTCGCGCATCTTTTGGGCGGCTTCTGCCTCGGCCCGGTCGCCATGCGCGGAATAGAGGGCGCGTGCATATTGAGCGGTTTGTAATGCGTCCATTGTGATCATCCTCCGTGGAAGGTCTGCGCGTTCGCGGTGTCACTATACTACACAATCAGGAAAACCGCACGATTGGCGCGTCAGCCCTGCGTGATCTCGGCCCGCAAGCTGTGCAGGTATTCAGGGAAACGGCGGGCGGTCATCTCGGCCTCGCGGATCAGGGTGTCGAAATGTCGGCTGAACATTTCGATCCGGTCGCGGTCTCGGAAGGCCATATAGTGGCTGCCCGCATAAAAGACGCAAAGAAGTGGCCCGAAGATCGTGACAGGTGCGGAATACAGGCGTTTGGCATCGAACAGATAGATGCGCAGGCGGGGATAGTGTTGTTCGCTGAGGTTCAGAAGGTGGTCGATCTGTTCAAGGCGTACATCAAGCGGCAGGCCCTCGTAGTAGCCGGTGCCGAGGGCAAAGCTGCGGATCTCATACAGAGGCATGGCGATCTCATAGTCCGACTGCGCGCTGCGCATCCAGGACAGGCGATCTTCGGACGCGCCAATCGCTTGATCCGCGGTACGGCCCAAATGCGGGGCGTATTCCCATTCGAGGATGGCCCGGGTCTTGAGCATATCGGGCAGGGTGGCGGGCACGTAACGGATTTTGTAGCCCGCCGCCTCTTGATGCCATTGGAAAATACGCTCATCGACAAGGGCGCGGGGGGCTTCTGTCATTGTCAGGGAACTGGCCAGCAGCTCGGCGGCACTTTCTGGACGGTCCGACAGGCTCAGCAGCCAATCTGCCGAGACACCCAATGCAGAGGCGCAACTGCCGACCACATGGGCGTTGGGCAAGCGGGCGCCCTCATCGGTCAACAATTGTGACACGGTCGAGCGGTCGACACCGATGTGCCGGGCAAGCGCGCTTTGGCTGACATGGGTGTCCTCCATCGCGCGGGAAAGGCGCTGGCGAAACTGGGCAGCGCGATCTCGTTTGTCTATTTTCTTAATCATGTGGTGATAAGTATCACTTTTGATGAATTTTGGTAATCATATTCAGAATTCCCAACACGCAGCCTGTTGGGTAACGCTTTTGTGACAGCAATCAAGAATAGGGTTCGGAATGGAAACGCGACGAAGATCTGTCGTGAAAGCGGTCATTTGGAATGTGATGGGGTTGGTGATGATGACGCTGGTGGGCCTGATCGCCACCGGATCAGTTGCAGTGGGCGGCGTGTTGGCGCTGGTCAACACGGCCATCGGACTGACGCTTTACATTGTTTATGAGCGGATCTGGGCCGGGATCTCGTGGGGGCGTCATGGGGAAAGCTGAACCGCCTGAATGGGGCACCTTAGCCTTGATCGTCGCATGCTATGCCGCGTGGGCATTCGCCATATTCTACGTCGCGGATTGGAGCCTGTGGCTTGCCATTCCAACGATGGGTGCTGTTGCAGCGCTTCATTCCTCGCTGACGCATGAGGCGTTGCACGGCCACCCGTTTCGTACCAAGTGGCTGAACGAGGCGCTGATGGCCTTGCCTTTGACGCTGTTCATTCCGTTCAACCGTTTTCGCGACCTGCACCTTGCGCATCATCAGGACTCGAACCTGACCGACCCCTATGATGATCCGGAAAGCAACTATCTGGACCCACAGGTCTGGGCGCAGCTGTCTGGCTGGCAAAAGAGGGTGCTTGCCGCCAACAACACCTTGTTTGGGCGCATAGTGTTGGGGCCTGCCATCGGGCAGGTGATGTTTCTGAGGGACGAATGGAAAAGCCTGATCCGCGGAGACCGAGAGGTTGCCCTTGCATGGGCGCTGCATATCCCCGGAGTTGCGGTGGTTTTGTGGGTTGTTGCGCTGTCTTCCATGCCGATTTGGGCCTATGTCATGTCGGCCTATGTCGGGTTGGGCCTTGTGAAGATCCGCACCTTCCTTGAACACCGAGCGCATGAGAAATCGCGCGCCCGAACGGTGATCGTAGAAGATCGCGGTGTTCTGGCTTTCTTGTTTCTAAACAACAATCTGCATGTGGTTCATCATATGAACCCATCGGTCCCCTGGTACAAATTGCCCGCGCTCTACCACTCCGGAAAGCAGCGGTATCAGGACTGCAACGAAACTTATGTGTATGCATCCTACGGCCAGATTATCAGAGAGTATTTCTGGCGGTCGAAAGACCCGGTTCCGCACCCCCTATGGCCAAAGCCCTGATTTAAAGACACAAGGGGGTCCATGAGTTTATGGATTCCCATCACCATCGCGGCCGCTGGTTTTCAGACGGTTCGGTTCATGCTGCAAAAATCGCTCAGCAGCGTGAAACTGTCTGCGGCCGGGGCAACTTTTGCACGCTTTGCCTATTCCTTTCCGCTGGCTCTGGTGGGGCTGGTCGTGGCCATTCAGGTCTCGGGCCTGAGCTTGCCCGAGTTGTCCGCGCGGTTCTGGGTATTTGCAGTGATCGGCGGCACCTCGCAGATTCTGGCGACGATCTGTGTGGTCGCGCTGTTCAAGCAGCGCAACTTCGCCGTCGGAATCACGTTCAAGAAAACCGAGGTCATCCAGACCGCTATGTTGGGCTTTGTGGTGCTCGGCGATCAGGTCTCGACCGGTGCGCTGGGGGCGATTGTCGTTGGGCTGCTGGCGGTGCTGCTTCTGTCCAAAACCCCCGGAGGGGACGGGGCGTGGTGGCAGTACCTGACCAATCGCGCCTCGCGGCTTGGGCTGGGGTCGGGGGTGTTGTTCGCCTTTTCGTCGGTCAGCTACCGCGGCGCCTCGCTTGAGCTAGGCGATGTCGACGCGTGGTTTCGCGCGCTGGTCACGCTGGCCGCAGTGGTCACGTTCCAATTCGTCAGCATGGGGGTCTGGCTGCTGTGGCGCGACCGGGCCGAGTTGCGCGCGGTGTGGAACACGCGCCGCACCGGCGTGTTTGTTGGCCTGACCAGCCTGAGCGGATCGTTCTGCTGGTTCTTCGCCTTCACCTTGCAGAACGCGGCCTATGTCAAAGCACTGGGGCAGGTCGAGCTATTGCTCAGCCTGTTCGCCTCGATCCTGTTTTTCCGTGAGACCATCACCCGGCGCGAGATCGCCGGGATGATGTTGTTGGGGGCGTCGATACTGGCGCTGGTGCTGGCGATCTAAAGCGTCAGCCGACTAAGCGTTTTGCGCTTTTGTCTGAGGCAAAACTATCGAAATACACGTTCGACCGTAGGGAGAGGCAGCGTATTTCGATTCAAATCAAACGCAAAGCGATCTAGCCCGCGCGACGCTCATCAAAGCTGAGGGCGATGAAGCTGGGCAGGTGATCGCCCATGCCGACAACGGCGGGGCCATGATCGTCCCTGCGGCCACGACCCCGACCTTTGGGTTCGCGAGGCTCGCGAGGTTCGCGCTCTTTCCGGGTTTCGCTGCGCTTGCTTTCGGCCGCTTTTGCGGGCCTTTCGGCTTTTGGCTTTTCGGGTTTCGGCTCTTCCTTGACCGGGTTGTCGAGGCGCGGGATTTCCTTCTGGATCAGCTTTTCAATCGCATCCAGAGCCTTTTCATCACGACCCGAGCAGATCGTTATGGCCTTGCCTTCACGCCCGGCACGACCGGTACGGCCGATGCGGTGAACGTAATCCTCGGCATGGCCGGGTACGTCGAAGTTGAACACATGGCTGACCGACGGAACATCAAGGCCCCGTGCCGCCACATCCGACGCCACCAACAGCCGCAACGATCCGTCGCGGAACCCGTCGAGTGTTTTCATCCGCTGCGACTGGTCCAGATCACCGTGGATCGCGGCCGCGTCATAACCATATTTCTTTAGCGATTTCGCGCAGATATCCACATCCGTCTTACGGTTGCAGAAGATAATCGCGTTGGTGCATTTGTCGCCTTCGGCGTCGATCAGCGCACGCAAAACCTTGCGTTTTCCGCTGGCTTCACGATCCCGGCGGCCGCCTTTGAACATCACCACGCCCTGTTCGATCGTCTCGGATGCGGTGGCCTGACGGGCGACCTCGATCCGGGCGGGGGCGGACAGGAAGGTGTCGGTGATGCGCTCAATCTCTGAGGCCATGGTGGCCGAGAAGAACAGCGTCTGGCGGGTGAACGGCGTCAGCGAGAAGATGCGTTCGATATCGGGGATGAAGCCCATATCCAGCATCCGGTCGGCCTCATCCACAACCATGATCTGCACGCCGGTCAGCAGCAGCTTGCCACGTTCGAAATGGTCCAGCAGGCGGCCCGGGGTCGCGATCAGGACATCCACGCCCCGGTCGATCAAGGCATCCTGTTCCTTGAAGCTGACACCGCCGATCAACAGCGCTTTGGTCAGCTTTACGTTCTTGGCATAGGTGTCGAAGTTCTCAGCCACCTGCGCGGCCAGTTCCCGCGTCGGGCACAGTACCAGCGAGCGCGGCATCCGCGCACGGGCGCGGCCACGGGCCAGCAGGGTGATCATCGGCAGCGTGAAGCTGGCGGTTTTCCCGGTGCCCGTCTGGGCAATGCCCAACACGTCGCGCCCTTCAAGCGCGGGTGGAATCGCGCCTTCCTGAATCGGAGTGGGAGTTTCGTATCCGGCTTCCTCAATTGCCTTGAGGACCTTCGGGTTCAGGTTCAGTTCGGTAAATTTTGTCATGTATGTCCGATTGTTGCGGACACTTGACCTGGCCCGCGCGTCTGCGTCATGCCGGGTCGATCTGACCATGCGCACCATGCGCGTTTCGGCTTGAGGGCGGACATAACAAAAACGTGGGGCGGGGTCAAATGAACTCAATCCCGCAGAGGGTCAAGCAGCACGAAAAGGCAATTAATTCAACAATTCAGCAACTTCCGGGGAAGTGTTTCGCCACTTTTTCATCCAGATGCAACGGGCGGTGCCGGATCTGACCATGCGCTTCAAGCCGGGCGCGAACGTCCGGGTCGGCAGCGCTGAGTTCATCATAAAACGCACGCAGCCCGTCGATGCCACCTTCCGATTCTATTCGGCTGAACAATTCGTTCTTGTTCAACCCGCCTTGATCGCGCGGAATATTGGGCGACATACCCGGCTGGTACGATCCACGCTCCATCCGGAAGGGGTAGTGCTTGATCCAGTGCTCCCAATCCGGGGCGTGGCGGTGGCAAAGTTCCAGTCCCGGCAGTTCGAATTTGCAAGGTAGCAGCTGCTTGTTTTGGAATAGATTGTGAATGCGAAAATTTAGCTTCTCCATCCCGGTTCGAACGATAAGCTTTCCCTGAACATGACTGAGAAACCCACCCATCACATGCGCGCCATAGGTGGGGTAGAGGGTCTGAACCAGCGGCCCCCGGTCAGGGCCGTGGGGAATATGGGCTTTGTAAAGATCGTCTGTATTGGCAATGGCCTCAAGCGGGCGCGCGCGTATGGCGGGGATGTGATCGGGTACGGTCTGCAACTGATCCCGGATCGTGCCCGAGGTCCAAAGGAACTCATCCACGTCGATATGGGCGAGCCAATCCAGTTTAGTGTTACGATAGACAAAGGTCGCGTGAACTGTCTGGCGGATCTGGTGTTTCGGAGGGCGATTGCGCCGACGCTCTTGCCAAAACGCATCATCACAAATCCGGGCGCGGATTTTCGGATGCCGTTTGAGGATTTTCCAAGCCTCGCGGTTCGGTTCATCAAAATAGATGTACATGTAATCCGCACCCAGATCGAGGTGATGGGCCGCAAACCGCAGAATATCCTGCGTCAGGCCCCGCACCATGGAGACAACACCCCATGTGGTCATCGGCGTTGCATCCGGGCAAGACGCCGCTCGCGCATCTTCTTGAGGCGGCGAAATACGGTTCCGGGATCCTTGTTCAGTTCGGTCATCAGGTGATCCGCCAGCGGCGCGATGGTCGGGTCGGTCAGCGCCTTGGTCCAGATCGGCGCGATCAGCGCCACGGCCAGCCCGCCGCGTTCCAGCGAGAAGGACTCCATCTGCAACGGCAGCGGGGCGGTGCTTTTGCCGCGAAACCAATGGGTTTCCTCGGGGCCGCGTTTTGAGAACAACCGCTCGAACTCATAAAGCTTCATCATCCCGAACAGCATCCGCAGCGCCTGACCAACCTCGCGCTGGGTCGCGGTGTCGCCGTGATCGGCAAAGGTCTGCACCGACGAGACGAGCCACCGCAGATCAAGCGCCGCAAGCAAATGCGGCGATTGCTCGGCCCAAAGCCGCCGAAACAATGCGGGCGTGTGACGCGGATAAGAGCGTTTGCGCAGATTGGCGATCAACTGGGCGTTCAGAAAGGCCAGTTCCGAATTGCCTACGAATTCAGTCGCGATCTTGGCGCGCTTCTGGTCCCACGCGGTGGCATCGTCGCTTTCTGGGGCAAGGGTTGCGCAGTCTGACACGATCTGTTGCGCCAGCGTGTTCAGATCAACGTCCAGATCGGGCAGGGGCCGAAGGCCGAACACAAAAGGGGCGCGCCTGTTTTCCAGGATCTCCAGCATGTCGGGCAGGCCGCCGGGAAAGGTCAGGTCGTCATCGCTCATGCGGGCAGAATTGCACAGCCGGGATTGGCTGTGCAATCAGGCAGTTGGATCACACCATCATCTCTTTGGTGGCCGTCAGGTTCAGCGCCGGATAGTCACGCACGACGCGGTCGATATCCCACTGCAGGCGGGTCAGATACACGATGTCACCGTCGTGGTCATTGGCGATATGCTGTTTGTTGGCGTTGACGAATTTCTCGACCTCGGCCTTCTCACCGCTGACCCAACGGGCCGAAGTGAACTGAGACGCTTCGAACCGCACTGGCAGGCCGTATTCCATCTCGATCCGGCTGGCGAGGACTTCGAACTGCAGCGCGCCGACGACGCCCACGATAAAGCCCGAGCCGATCGAGGGTTTGAACACTTTGGCCGCGCCTTCTTCGGCGAATTGCATCAGGGCTTTTTCCAGGTGCTTGGCCTTCATCGGGTCGCCCGGACGGACGGTCTGCAGCAGTTCCGGCGCGAAGGACGGGATGCCGGTCACGCGGATTGCTTCGCCTTCGGTCAACGTATCACCGATGCGCAGCTGACCATGGTTCGGGATGCCGATGATATCGCCGGCCCAGGCTTCCTCGGCCAGTTCTCGGTCCGAGGCCAGAAATAGGACAGGGTTTGAGATTGCCATCGGCTTTTTGGACCGAACATGGGTCAGTTTCATCCCACGTTTGAAATGACCCGAGGCCATGCGTACAAAGGCCACTCGGTCACGGTGTTTGGGGTCCATATTGGCCTGCACCTTGAAGACAAACCCGGCGACTTTCTTTTCCTCGGGGGAGATCTGGCGCGGCTCAGCCGATTGGATCTGCGGCTGCGGGCCATAGGCGCCGATGCCCTCCATCAGTTCTTTCACCCCGAACGAGTTTATCGCCGAACCGAACCAGATCGGGGTCATGTGCCCCTCCAACACGGCCTGAGGGTCGAGGGCGGGCAGCAATTCGCGCGCCATCTCGACCTCTTCCAGCAGCTTGTCCAGCAGATGCTCGGGCACGTGTTCGGCCAGTTTGGGGTCGTCCAGACCGTCGATCTGGATGCTTTCGGCCACCTTGTTGCGGTCGGCGCGGTCCATCAGCTCCAGCCGGTCGCGCAGCATATCGTAGCAGCCGATGAAGTCGCGGCCCACGCCGATCGGCCATGCAGCGGGCGTGACGTCGATGGCCAGCATTTCCTGAATTTCGTCAATGATCTCGAACGTATCGCGGCTTTCGCGGTCCATCTTGTTACAGAAGGTCAGGATCGGCAGATCGCGTAGGCGACAGACCTCGAACAGCTTCTGCGTCTGGCTCTCCACACCTTTCGCGCCGTCGATCACCATCACAGCTGCATCAACGGCAGTCAGCGTGCGATAGGTATCTTCCGAGAAATCGCTGTGGCCTGGGGTGTCCACCAGATTGAACCGGAAATTCCCATAATCGAAGGACATCGCCGAGGCGGAAACCGAGATGCCCCGGTCTTTTTCCATCTGCATAAAGTCCGACCGCGTCCGGCGGGCCTCGCCCTTGGCGCGCACCTGACCGGCCATCTGAATGGCGCCCCCGTACAGAAGGAACTTTTCGGTCAGCGTCGTTTTGCCCGCATCCGGGTGCGAAATGATGGCGAACGTCCGGCGACGAGCGATCTCGGGCGGCAAGACGGGTTGGTTCGAGGCGGTATCAAGCATGAGCGCGCGTATAGGCGGGGAAACCCGCCGAAGCAAGACAAACGGACTGGTTCGAATCGGCAAGCTGTGGCAAATAGAACATATAGTGAACAAATTGGAGGAGTGGACAAATGGAATTGAAAGAGATTGCAAATGAGCTTGTCGCCGGTTGTCGTGAAAACCGGACCGCTGAAAACCTGGGTAAACTCTACGCCGCAGATGCTGTTTCCGCCGAAGCGGTAGATGATGTTGGCATGGGGCGCGAGGTTCAGGGCGTGGACGCCATTCGCGGCAAACACGAGTGGTGGGACAATGCGGCAGAGGTAAGCGATGTCTCGGTCAGTGATCCGATGCTGCATGGCGATGACCGCTTTGCCGTGATTTTCAAGATCAAGGGCAAATTCATAGAAAGCGGTGAGAATTTCGATATGAGCGAGGTGGGTGTCTACCACGTGGCCGATGGCAAAATTGTGCGGGAAGAGTTCTTTTACTAGGGCCTGTTGAATTCTGGTCTTCTCTGTCTGGCTGGTGCTAGACATGCGGGCAACAACAGATAGAGGGGATCAGAATGGATCTTGGAATTCGCGGCAAGCGTGCGTTGGTATGTGCCAGCAGCAAGGGGCTTGGTCTGGGCTGTGCCGAGGCGCTGGCCGAAGCGGGCGTTGATCTGGTGATGAATGCGCGCGGTGCTGACGCGCTTGAAGCTGAAGCGGCGCGGTTACGTGCAGATCATGGCGTCTCGGTCGAGACGGTGGCCTGTGATGTGACCTCGACCGAAGGTCAGGCGCAAGTGACCCAAGCCGCGCAAGGTGTGGATATTCTGGTCACCAACGCGGGCGGGCCGCCTCCGGGGCTGTGGTCGGACTGGGATCGTGAGGATTTCATCAAGGCGCTGGATTCCAACATGCTGACACCGATTGCCTTCATGAAAGCGTTATTGCCGGGGATGATGGACAAAGGCTGGGGACGGGTGGTCAATATCACCTCACAATCCGTGCGTGCGCCGATCCCGGTTTTGGGCTTGTCGAACGCCGCGCGCACCGGGCTGACCGGTTACGTGGCCGGAACGGCGCGTCAGGTCGCCCCGCAAGGTGTGACGATCAACAATCTGCTTCCGGGGATTCACGACACCGACCGCGCCTTGTCTCTGGATACCGGTGTGTCCGATCAGCAAGGGATTTCGCTGGATGAGGCCCGCGCGGCCCGGTCTGCCACGATTCCGGCTCGACGCTACGGCACACGTCAGGAATTCGGGGCAGCCTGTGCATTCCTGTGTTCTCAACATGCGGGCTTTATCGTTGGACAGAACATCCTGCTGGATGGCGGCGCAACCAATTTGACGATGTAAGTATGGCTCAGAATTTCTCTCTCAAGGATCAATTGTTCAACGCGGAAAAGACCCGCTATCTGGCAGGTCTGTTCCATGCGGCGGACCCGGATTTCGACGCTGAGATGTTTGAAACACGGGTCATGTCGCGCCTGTTGGAACTGGAATTGAAAGAGAGAATGGTCTGGATCGCCGATTGCCTGCAACACGCGGTTCCAGGCGATCTGCCAGCCGTCGCGCCGGTGATCCTGCGCGCCTTGCCGCCGCCACTCGACCCCAGCAAAACGGATGATGATTTCGGCGATTTCATTTTTGCACCGCTTGGGGATTGGGTTGTCGCAGTTGGCGCCGCGCATCCAGAGTTGGCCCTGGACGTGCTGGAGGAACTTACACAACGCTTTTCGATGGAATGGGCGATCCGCCCATTCCTGAACAGCCACCCCGATCTGGTCTTGGCGCGGATGCAGCGTTGGAGCATGCACGACAGCTATCATGTGCGCCGTCTGGTCAGCGAAGGCACGCGGCCCCGTCTGCCATGGGGGCAGGCGGTGGGCCTTTCGCTGACCGACCCCTTACCTTTGCTGGATGGTCTGCATCGGGACAAAACGCGCTATGTGACGCGCTCGGTCGCGAACCATCTGAACGATATCACCAAAAAGGACCCCGAGCTGGTTCTGGACTGCCTGCAGCGCTGGCGCGAGGTAGGTGAGCAGGAAAAGGCAGAGCTGGAGTGGATGATCTCTCATACGCTGCGCGGTCTTGTGAAGGCGGGGCATCCGGGGGCGATGAAGATGCTGGGCTATGACCCGGATGCGGATGTCACTGCAGTCATTTCTGTTGAGGGCGAGGCCCGGATTAATGGCGCATTGACGTTCTCGGTCGATTTGAAAGGATCTGCTGATCAACCGGTTTTGGTGGATTATATCATTCATTTTCAACGTCCTACCGGGAAAACTTCGGCCAAGGTTCACAAGTTGAAACAGGCCGCGCTGAAGAACGGCGCGTTGCGTCTGGACAAACGCCACAAGCTCAAAGGCAATGCGACGACGTTCAAGCTGGTGCCCGGTGCGCATCGGCTTGAGGTTCAGGTGAACGGAAAAATCCGAGCCGGTGTCGATTTCGATCTGCTTGCGGAATAGCTGATCCCTTGCGCCGGGCGGGCGGGGTTGCTATCCCCGCTCAAGCCCGATGGAATTGATCGGGTAAGGCAACAGGACCCATCTGTGACAGGCAACGCACCTCCTCCTCGTTTGGAAATTCGCAATATGATCCGCCGGTTCGAAGGTCGGGTTGTGGTGGATGACGTCTCGCTGACGGTGGACGCGGGGCGGGTGACCTGCCTGCTTGGGCCGTCCGGGTGCGGCAAATCCACCACCTTGCGGATGATCGCCGGGGTCGAGATGCAGGACGCAGGCGAGATCTATGTCGATGGCAAGCTGATCTGCGACACGGTGTTCCGTGTCCCCCCTGAACGGCGCGAGATTGGCTTGATGTTTCAGGACTTTGCCCTGTTCCCGCATCTCAGCGTGGCCGACAACGTGAGCTTCGGCCTGAAAGGCAGCAAGGATCAGAAACGCGCGCGGGTCGAGGAACTGCTGACCAAAGTCGACCTGATGCGGTTCATCGACGGGTTCCCGCATCAACTATCCGGCGGCGAACAGCAGCGGGTGGCTTTGGCCCGCGCGCTGGCCCCGCGCCCCCGGATCATGCTGATGGATGAGCCGTTCTCGGGCCTCGACAACCGCCTGCGCGATGGTATCCGGGACGAAACGCTGGCCATCCTGAAAGAGGAAGACGCCGCCGTTCTGCTGGTCACCCATGAGCCGGAAGAGGCGATGCGCATGGCCGATGAGATCGCCTTGATGCGGGGCGGCAAGATTGTCCAGCAAGGCGCGCCCTACAACGTTTACACGCGTCCAGCGGACAAGGCGGCCGTCGCATTCTTCAGCGATGTCAACGTATTGCAGGCGCAAGTGAATGGTGCTTTGGCCGAGACCCCGTTTGGACAGTTCCTGGCGCCGGGCATTCCGGATGGCACCGATGTCGATATCGTTTTCCGCCCCCAGCACGTCAGGCTGGATTTCGACCGAAATGGCAAAGGGCCTTTGCCCACGGCAACAGACGGCGTCGCCGCGCGCGGCGTGGTCGAGCGTGCCCGGTTCCTGGGCAATGAAAGTCTGGTCGAGTTCCGGATGGACTATGACGGTTCGGTCCTGAAAGCGACGGTTCCGAACGTGTTTGTCCCCGCACCCGGGCGGGCGATGTGGCTGACCATTCGGCGTGACCGCTGTTTCGTTTTCCCCAGGTAGAGCGCAATTTCCCTGCAAGTGGTGCGCGAAAGCCGCAGATTGCGGGCCTGCATTGCTTGCCGCAACGCGGGGTCGGGTCTATCAAGGGCGAAACGCGGGGGTGGGACGGTCATGCGTATTCTGATTACCAATGATGATGGCATCAATGCGCCGGGGCTGATCACGCTTCAGGCGATTGCAAAGGATCTGGCCGGGCCAGAGGGCGAGGTCTGGGTCGTGGCCCCGGCTTTTGAGCAATCCGGTGTCGGCCATTGCATCAGCTACACCCATCCCATGATGGTCGCCAAACTTGATGAGCGGCGATTTGCGGCCGAAGGCTCTCCGGCGGATTGTGTGTTGGCGGGGCTGCATGACGTGATGAAAGACTGCCCGCCCGATCTGGTGCTGTCTGGCGTGAATCGGGGCAACAACTCGGCTGAAAATACACTCTATTCCGGGACCATTGGCGGCGCGATGGAGGCCGCTTTGCAGGGCGTGCCGGCCATTGCCTTGTCACAGTATTTCGGCCCGCGAAATCTGGGGCTCGAGGATCCGTTCGAGGCCGCCAGTCGCTTTGGCGCTGATCTGGTACGCCGCATTCTGGACGCGACACCCACGGAACAGGGCGATTACCGCCTGTTCTACAATGTGAATTTTCCACCTGTTCCCGCCGATGAGGTTCTGGGCACTCGGGTTGCCCCGCAAGGGTTCCGCCGCGATACAAATTTCTCGGTCGAGCCACACAGCTCGCCCTCGGGGCGGCGGTTTCTGTGGATCAAGGGCGGATACCAGCACAACCCAACCGCGCCCGGCACGGATGCGGCGGTCAATCTGGAAGGCTATATCTCGGTCACGCCGATGCGCGCGGATCTGACCGCGCATGACACGCTAGAGGCATTGAAGTCGATCGAATGAGTGGACTGGACCCAGAAACCGTCATGCAGTTCCTGTTCGCCCTGCGCAAGCGGGGCGTGACCGATGCGCGCGTTCTGGCTGCGATGGAGGCGGTCGACCGGGGGCGTTTCGTCACCGGCCTGTTCGCCGACCGCGCCTATGAGGATATGCCGCTGCCCATCACCTGCGGCCAGACGATCAGCCAGCCGTCTGTTGTGGGGTTGATGACGCAAGCTCTGGACGTGCGTCCGCGCGACACTGTCCTCGAGATCGGGACCGGGTCGGGGTATCAGGCGGCGATTCTCGCGAAACTGGCGCGGCGCGTTTACACGGTTGAACGGCACAGGCGGCTGGTCAGCGAGACCGGCAAGCTGTTCGCCGAACTGGGGCTGACCAATGTCACGGCGATGCTGTCCGATGGCTCGTTCGGTTTGCCGGAACAGGCGCCTTTTGATCGGATCATCGTGACCGCAGCCGCCGAGGACCCGCCAGGCCCGCTCTTGGCGCAGCTGAAAATCGGGGGTATCATGGTGCTACCCGTCGGGCAGTCGGATGCGGTGCAGCAGTTGATCAAGGTAACGCGCACCGAGACCGGTCTGGAATATGATGAATTGACGTCGGTTCGGTTCGTGCCGCTGCTTGAAGGGCTTGGCAAGGACGAGACGTAACAGGTTTTTTGGAATGGATCGCCGGAACCCCGGACAACAGGGGCAGGTGTTGAGGACATAAGTCATGAGAGCAGTTAGCAAATCAACGATGCGCCGTTGTGCGACCGGAGTTGCGGCCCTGGCCATTCTGGCCGGGTGCGAAGGGCCGTTGGATTACGATCTACGCGGACAACTCGGCGGGTTTTCCACCACGGATGCGGCGCAATCCGCCACCACCAGCCGCCCTGCGCCTGATGCGCGCGGGGTGATCACCTATCCAAACTATCAGGTCGCCGTGGCACGCCGAGGCGATACCGTGCGCGATGTGGCAGCTCGGGTCGGTCTGCCCGAAGGTGAGTTGTCGCGGTACAATGGCTTGCAGACAACCGACACGCTGCGCGAGGGTGAGGTTCTGGCCCTGCCGCGATCTGTTGGCGCGTCAAGCGGTGTGGATATTGCCTCGATCGCTGGAAACGCGATTGATCAGGCCCCGGATACGGGCGGGGTGCAGACGACCCTGCTGAAACCTGTTGAACCTGCGCCAACACCGGCGCCAGTTGCCTCTGGTCCTGAGCCGGTGCGCCACAAGGTGAAACGGGGCGAGACGGCCTTTACCATTTCGCGTCTCTATCAGGTGCCGGTTGAGGCGTTGGGCGAATGGAACGGTTTGGGCCTGGATTTCGCCATTCGTGAGGGACAGTATTTGCTGATTCCGGTCAAGAACCAGGCCGCCCCGCGTCAGGCGGCGGCAGCTCCGCTTGCTGCGACGGAGGTGACAGAGCCGGGACAGGGATCCCCGACACCGACACCGCCAAGCGCGACCCAGCCGCTACCGGACGAGCAGGTTGCGCCGCTGGCCGAGGCCCCTGCGGCCCCGGATGTCACAGCCGAAGCGCCGACCAGAAGCTCTGGCAACTCCGTGCTGTCCTTGCCGGTCGCGGGCAACATTATCCGAACCTATGACAAGGGTAAGAATGAGGGCATCGACATTGCGGCCGCACCGGGTACGTCGATCACCGCCGCTGAGGCCGGAACCGTGGCTGCAATCACTGCAGATGCGGATCAGGTGCCGATCATTGTTGTGAAGCATAACAATGACTTGCTGACGGTTTATGCCAATGTCGAGGATATCACCGTCAAGAAGGGTGATCGCGTACGGCGGGGACAGAAACTGGCGGAACTGCGCGGTGGCGACAATGCTTATGTGCATTTCGAAGTCCGCAAAGGGTTCGAGTCGGTCGATCCTGAGCCATATTTGAAGTGACCAGAATGGCCCGTTCCGGGCCATGCCTCCGGCGGAGGTATTTTTGGCCAGATGAAGGGCGGATCACCCGTGGGGATCGAAATCGCTGAGGCGTTTTCCCGGCTCGTCTGTGAAAAGCTCGGGCAGCGGGGTGACGGTTTCGATCAGGTCGATGCGAAAGACGCGGAAGCCGTTGCGCAGCTCGCACCACGCCGTAAGGGTCCAGACACGGCCCCAGTATTCCATATGCAGGGGGCGGATGGTGCGCTCGGTCAGGGTGCCGTCAATGCGGCGGTAGGACAGCTGCAGTTTCTGACGGGTTTTGATGGCGGCGCGCAGCGGGGACATATGCGCCAACCCGCGCGCGGCATCGGCGAAGGGGTAAACCGCGAATTTCCAGGTATCAGCCTCGGCCACGACCTGCGTGGGCAGGACGGCATCGATCTTTTCCGCCAGCGACTCGGCCGCGGCTTTCAGGTCAGGGTCAGCGGCCTCGGCGACGATGGCCATCCCTAGGTTCAGCGCCTCAAGTTCGGCCGTGGTCAGGTTGAGCGGGGGCAGGGTGATCTGCTCACGAACCATATAGCCCACACCGCGTTCGCCTTCGACGGGAACGCCCGAGGCGACCAGCGTATCCATGTCGCGATAGATGGTGCGGACCGACACTTCGAGCCGGTCCGCGATGTCCTGCGCGCGGTGCAGTTTGCCGTCGCGCAGGATTTGGATGATGTCGAACAGGCGATCAGTGCGACGCATGATGCGCCGTTCTGACCTGCGTCAGGTCATGTTCCATAGCACTGCCTCATGCCGCATCTGCAGGCTTTCGGGGTTGATTGCCGCCATCAGCGCCGGTGCAAAATCTTGCTGCGGAAATTCTGCGGCCGCCGTCTGAGCAGCGTTCATATCTTGCCAGACGACATAGTCCGTCCAGCGACCATCCTCCCCTTGGCTGAGGTGGCGATGGGCAAAGCCGGGTGCTGCGCGCACGAAGCTTTCGGTCGATTGGCTGAGTTTGACGAAGGCCTCGGCTGAGGTGCCCTCGGCCAGGGTGAAGGTGACGATTTCGGCGACATGGGTCATGTGTTTCTCCGTTGACCAGGTTGCGATACCGCTGTCCTAGCCCGTTACAACTGACATATACCTGTCAGTTGAGAAAGGCGAGAGCCATGAATTCGCAAGATCACATTAAATTTGCCGCCCGAATTGGCTGGATCGTCTTTTGAGACGGCGGCTTGCCGCGTAAACACGGGGTCAGACAAGGGTTCAGGCGCAATGCGCCTTTGAGAAGGAGAATAAACATGCTCAACAATATCGGACTTCCCGGCCTGCTGCTGATCGCCGTCGTGGTGCTGGTGCTGTTTGGCCGCGGTAAGATCAGCTCGCTGATGGGAGAGGTTGGCAAAGGCATCACCTCATTCAAGAAAGGCGTCAAGGAAGGCGCGGATGAGCTGGATCAGGACGCCTCCGAAGTGGCTAAGGACGTCACGCCCGAAACCGAGAAAGACAAGGTCTAAACCCGGATGTTTGATCTGGGCTGGACCGAGCTTCTGGTCATCGGCATCGTTGCCCTGATTGTGGTGGGACCAAAAGACCTGCCCGTGTTGTTTCGCAATGTCGGGCGGTTTGTCGGCAAGGCCCGCGGGATGGCGCGCGAATTCACCAGCGCCATGAACGAGGCTGCGGATCAGGCAGGTGTGAACGAGATCAAGAAGGGCCTTAACGCGGCCACGAATCCCGTGAACAGCGCGATGGATGGTGTGAAAAAGGCCGCTCAAGACTTGAGCAGCAGCATCGACCCCACCAAGTTCGACCCTGAAAGCGAAACGGGCAAGCTGGCGGCTGAACGGGCTGAACAGGCCAAGAAGATTCAAGCCACCTCCGCCCGCGCCGCTGCCGAACGCAAGGCCAAAGAAGCTGCTGACGCGTTGGCCAAGGCTGAAGAAGCCGAAGCTGCGCTGCACACTGAGAACAAGACATGACCAAGACCGACGAAATCGAAGACAGCTCGGCCCCGTTGATCGAGCATCTGGCCGAGCTGCGCACACGACTCATTCACTGCGTCGTGGCGTTCCTGATCGGTATGATCATCTGTTTCACGGTTGCGACGCCTCTATTCAACTTCCTGACGCATCCTTTGTGTGAGGTGTTGAATGAGCGCGGGCAGGATTGCGGGCTGATCTTCATCTCGCCGCAGGAAGGCTTCTTTGTTGCGATCAAGGTGTCGCTTCTGGGGGGCTTTATTCTGGCTTTCCCCTATATCGGGATGCAGATGTGGCGCTTTGTTGCTCCGGGGCTCTATCGGACCGAAAAGAACGCGTTCCTGCCATTCATGTTGGCCTCGCCCTTCATGTTCCTGCTGGGGGCAAGCTTCGCCTTCTACGTCGTCACGCCTTTGGCATATGACTTTTTCCTCGGGTTCCAGCAGTTCGGCGCGGAAGGTGAGGCCGTCGTTGACGGAAGCACCGCAGCACCGCTAAGCGTCGTGTTCCAGGGTTCCGCTCAGGAGTACCTGAACCTGACGATCAAGTTCATCGTGGCCTTTGGGCTGTGTTTCCAACTGCCCGTGTTGCTGACGCTGATGGGCAAAGCGGGGCTGGTCACGGCCGAGGGGCTTGGTGGTGTTCGCAAATACGCGGTGGTCGCCATTCTGGTGCTTGCGGCGTTGGTAACGCCTCCCGACGTGATCACGCAGGTCATTCTGTTCGTGGTTGTCTATGGCCTCTATGAGGTTTCGATCTTCCTCGTCGCCCGGGTTGAGAAGAAACGCGAAGAACAACTGCGTGCCGATGGCTACTATGACGACGAGGCCGAAGCAGATGAGGATCTGATGCAGGAAGAAGACGGGAAGTAGTCTCTTGCTATTCCCTAGGTAGGCGCGTCTATAACGGGCGCGCCTTTTTCGTTGGAACCCCTTGTTGCCTAAAGCCGAACGTGGTTTGACACCGTTGGAAAAAGATCCCGGAGGCCGCCATGGACACTCAAGCCCTCAACCGTATCGCCAACGCGCTAGAGCGGATGGCTCCGGCCCCTCTGGCGGCTCCGGACTTCGATGGCGCACCGGCCTTCGTCTGGCAGGTTGAGCCTGACCGGCTTGAGCCTGTTCCTCAGGTCAACCGCGTGGATCTGGATCTGTTGGTCGGTATCAACCGTTCACGCGATACCCTGCTGGACAACACAAGGCGTTTCGCGGCGGGTTACAAGGCCAACAACGCGCTGCTCTGGGGCGCGCGGGGGATGGGGAAGTCCAGCCTAGTCAAGGCCGTCCACGGCACGCTGCAAGCCGAGTTCCCCGACCTGAAACTGGTCGAGCTTCAACGCGAAGACATGAGCTCGGTCGCGCGCCTGTTGAACCACCTGCGTTCAGCGCCACACCGGTTCATCCTGTTCTGCGATGACCTGTCGTTCAGCCACGATGACCAGCACTACAAGTCGCTCAAGGCCGTGCTGGATGGCGGCATCGAAGGTCGCCCCGAAAACGTTGTCTTCTACGCCACCTCGAACCGCCGCCACCTGATGCCACGGGACATGATCGAGAACGAGCGCTCCAGCGCCATCAACCCGTCCGAAGCGGTCGAAGAAAAGGTCTCGCTATCAGATCGTTTCGGGCTGTGGCTCGGCTTCCATCCCTGTGACCAGGACGAATACCTGGCCATGATCGACCGTTACTGCGCCGCCTACAAGGTGTCCGTCGACCCGGAAACCCTGCGCGCGGAAGCCATCGAATGGCAGGCGACGCGCGGGTCACGCTCGGGCCGTGTTGCGTGGCAATTCTTCGTCGATCTCGCTGGGCGCAACGGCGTCCATATCGCGTGATCCCAGCTTCATCTGGCTAAAAATACCTCCGCCGGAGGCATGGCCCAAAGGGCCATTCCTTACAACAACGCCAGAATCCGAGCCGCCTCATCCGTTGTGCTGGTCAGCACATCGCGATCCTCGCCGGGATGAAACCGCGCACGCACGGCTGTCGGCATCGGCGCAGGCTCGACAATTGACACCTTTGGTCCTGTCCGTTCAGTCTCAACCTGCCAACTGCGCGCAAGTGCCATCTGGGCGGCCTTGGTGGCGCCGTAGATGCCGTAGAACTTCTCGCCCGCTTTGGGGTCATCAAAGAACACGGCATGCCCGGCCTCACCCAACAAGGGCGTCACATAAGGGATCAGAACCGAGGTGGCATTGGCGTTTGTGTTCATCGCCTTTGTCCACTCTTTGGGGTCGACGAAATGCGCCGGTGTAAGGGCCGAAGAATGCACGGCCGTATGCAGCCACAAATCCACTTTGCCCCAGCGGTCATGAATGCCCCGGCATAGGGTGGCCATTGCGTTGGGATCGGTGATGTCCATCGGTGCAAGGGTGGCTGATCCGCCCTTGGCCTTGATCCTGTCGTCCAGCTCTTCCAGCCCGCCGGTGGTGCGGGCAACGGCAACGATATGGTACTCGGGGGCCAGCGCTTCGGCCAGCGCCGCGCCCAACCCGCGTGAGGCCCCGGTGACGAGGGCAATTTTGGTGGCAATTTTAGTCTGATCGGTCATGGCAGCGGTTTGAACGCCCGCGCGCGGGTCGTCAAGAGGGCGCTAGCCCCCCGGAATTCCAATCCGGCGGGTCTGGCCGCTTTGTCGCAGCATGATCCCGTGTTCATCAACGGCGACAACGGTGCCCGAGGCCACACGGCTGCCCGGCTTGACCTCTTTTACACGTCCCGAAGACAGGCGCATCAAAGCGCGCAGGTCGGCTTTCGGGCCAAAGACACCCAGAACCGAGACCGAATTTCTTTTCAACGCGCCCCGCTGCGTGGCCGCGCTTTTGACATTTGCATTTGGCATTTTCTGCGGCTCGAACCCGGCTCGAACCCCTTGTGTGAGTGGTGGTGGGGCGCTGCCTAACAAACCGTGAGGTAAATCAAAAGGCCACCTAGCTCGCATTGGATCACGGTGGGGAGAGGGGGCCGGAAGCCTTTGCAATCAGGCCATTCCTATCGGCGAAATCCAGCCAAAACCGTGGCAATACCCACGGCCTGCGCTGTTTTCCGATTCGCGTTGTCTCTTTAGCCCGACGCCAGCTTCGCCGCGTTCCACGACCCACCGACAACCTGCATGTCTTCGCGTTTTTTGCTGACACGCGTGCTGTTTTCAAGATTGTCGAGGTAATCGTCGTTGATGCTGCCGGTGATGTAGTCACCATTGAAACAGGAACAATCGAATGACTCGATCTCGGGGTTGCCTTCCTTGGCGGCCCAGATCAGATCGTCGAGGTTCTGATAAATCAGGGCATCTGCGCCCAGTTCTTCGCGGATCTCTTCGATCTCTTTGCCGTTGGCGATCAGTTCATGCTTTGTGGGCATGTCGATGCCGTAGACATTGGGGTATTTCACTGGCGGCGAGGCGCTGGCGATATAGACCTTCTTGGCCCCGGCCTCACGGCACATCTGAACGATCTTCTTGATCGTATTGCCGCGCACGATCGAGTCGTCGATCAGCAGGACATTGTGATCCTTGAACTCCAGCGGAATGGCGTTCAGCTTGCGGCGGACGGATTTCTGGCGCTCGGCCTGACCGGGCATGATGAATGTCCGACCGACATAGCGGTTCTTCACCAGACCCTCGCGATAGGGAATGCCGGTGATCTTGGCGGCCTCAAGCGCCACGGGGCGGGCACTGTCGGGGACCGGGATGATCCGGTCGATCTCAAGACCCGAATCCTGAATCTGTTTCGCCAGCGTTTGCCCCATACGCATCTGGGTTTTGTAGACTGAAACGCCATCCAACAAAGAATCCGGGCGGGCCAGGTAGACATATTCAAAGATACAGGGCGTCAGCTTGCCTTCGACGGCCTGAAACTCGTGCATGTTGCCGTCCAGATCAATCAGGATGGCCTCGCCGGGGTTCAGGTCGC
The DNA here is from genome assembly GCF_059609705.1 of Ruegeria sp. YTSC192. Lineage (NCBI taxonomy): Bacteria > Pseudomonadati > Pseudomonadota > Alphaproteobacteria > Rhodobacterales > Roseobacteraceae > Ruegeria > Ruegeria sp. YTSC192. Next base: position 68,441 of record NZ_JBXWMG010000002.1, on the reverse strand, counting down.
GGATCTTGTCAAAGCCATTGATGCCAAAGGCCACATCCTCCGAGGCGAAGGCGTAGTCATTGCCGTCGCCTTCGCTCTCGCGAATGGCGACCGAAAGGGGGCGAATGCCGTGCGGGTCCCGGAAGGCCAGCATGCCAACACCGGCAACAAGGCAAATGACCGAGTAAGCGCCCTGAACACGTTCCATCGTCATCTTCACGCCGGCAAAGATATTGCGGATAGGTTCCGCGTTTCCGTTCACCTTGATCGCGTCGGCCACCTTGTCTGCCAGAACGTTCAGCATGATCTCGGAATCCGACGTCGTACGCAGGTGGCGGCTGTACTTGCCGGTGACCTTTTCGCGCTGCTCGGCGGTGTTGGTGATGTTGCCGTTATGGACCAGATAAATCCCGTAAGGCGCATTGACGAAGAAAGGCTGCGCTTCGGACGCGCTGAGCGACCCTGCGGTGGGATAGCGCACATGGCCCATGCCAACCTTGCCCTTAAGCGTCTCGGCGTCCGTAGCGTTAAACACGTCCTTGACCAGGCCGTTGGCTTTCTTCTCGCGGAAGTTCTCGCCGGTATAGGTGACGATCCCCGAGGCATCCTGCCCCCGGTGCTGCAGCATCAGCAACCCGTCATAGATTTCAGCAAACACATCATGTGTCCGACTTGCGATCCCCAAAATCCCACACATGTACGGGCTCCAATTTCTATGACGTTGTGACCAGAGGTTTGTGCAACGGTCGGATATGGATCGGTCGTATCGTTCGTATCGTGCAGGCCAGACGGTGCATCATCACCGCATAGCAGGCAGATGAACATAGAAAGGACAAACCCGACAGCTCCGATTCCGTGGCAGTTTGGCCTCCACATACTGCCTTAGAACGCGGCTGTCATCAAAGGATCACAATTATGCAGGCCGTAGTTTCGATTTCTACAGGTTGAGCGTGGTGACATATGAATTCATTTGTGCTGACATAACGATAATGTCATCGCAGATCTTAACGGGGAGGGGGCCAGAATGTGGCAGCAACGCTCACCAAACAAGAAAGATGAGCCGCCCAAAAGGCGCTGCCACCGATGTCGGGGCATGGGGCGTGCCCCGTGTCAGATCTGCAATGGCGCAGGCGAGGTCGTTAAAAGCCGCGATATTCTGGGCAAACCGATTTCCAGCCGCTGTGATGGCTGTTTTGGACTGAAGACCATCCGCTGTACGGTCTGCGGGGGTGAGGGGTTCGTCCAATGACAAAAGCCCGGCGCATGAGGCCGGGCTTTTCGGTGAATAGTCTGAAAGGATCAGCTGTCGCTGGTTTCCGCCGCAGGGGCCGAGCCACCCGCGGTGCAGCTGGCCACCAGCTCTTCGTATTGCGAGGTGATCCAACCCAGTGCGGCTTCGGGGTTTTGTTCTTCAATCTGGGTGCTGAACTGTTCGAACACCTTGGCCGAGCGGCTTTCGTCCACAATCGTGTAGGACTGGCCGGTCATCACAGTGTCGTAGACAAAGAACGCGATGGCGACCAGCAAGATACCGCGCGCGATGCCGAAGAAGAACCCAAGCGCCTGATCCAGACCGCCCAGAGCCGATCGTTGAACCAGCGAGGAAAACAGCGGTGTGAAGATGCTGACCACGATCAGGGCAATTGCAAACACGGCTGCAAACCCGGTAATGACCGACAATTCGCAGCTGTCGCGCAGGAAATCCCCGACCACCGGGATTTCCTTGACCAGTGGCACGGCCTGCGGCGCGAAGATGAATGCCAGAACGGCGGCCGCGACCCAGCCCGCGATGGCAAGAACCTCGCGCATGAAACCGCGCGAATAGGCCAGAATGCCTGACAGCACGATGATCAGGGCCACAACCCCGTCAATAATTGTAAAACCTTCCATGGCCCTCGCCTGTTCTTTTTCTGCCCCTCAAGGCGCAACTCTAACCTGCTCCGAAGGTTTCGCCAACAAACCCCACCAAATCAGAGGGTCGGGTGAGTGTCAGACCTGCCACAGTACCGGTTTTGCCGCCTGCCGGAGCGATTGCCGATGTGAAACCAAGTTTTTGTGCTTCTTTCAACCTGTTTTCGGTCTGAGGGGCCGGTCTAAGTGCCCCAGACAGCGAGATTTCTCCGAAAACGACTGTATCGGCGGGCAGGGCACTGTCTTCTCGTGCGCTCAGCAGGGCTGCTGCCACGGCCAGATCGGCAGCGGGTTCACTGATTTTCAACCCTCCGGCCACGTTCAGATAGACATCAAGGCCCGTGAAAGGGACGCCGCAGCGGGCCTCTAACACAGCGAGGATCATGGCGAGACGCCCGCTGTCCCAACCCACTACGGTGCGTCTTGCCTGAGAATGGGGCGAGGGCGCGACGAGTGCCTGAAGTTCAACCAAAACGGGGCGAGTGCCTTCTATGCCGGCAAAAACCGCTGATCCGGGGCTGGGTGTCCCGCGCTCCGACAGGAACAGCGCCGACGGGTTGGTGACCTGCGCCAGCCCCTTGCCCGTCATCTCGAACACGCCAATCTCATCTGCGGGGCCAAAACGGTTCTTGACCGCGCGCAGGATGCGGAACTGATGCCCGCGTTCGCCTTCGAAATAGAGCACGGTGTCGACCATATGTTCGACGACGCGGGGGCCTGCGATCTGGCCCTCTTTGGTGACGTGGCCGACCATGATGATTGAAACACCGTGTCGTTTCGCAAACGTGGTCAATTCATGCGCTGCGGCCCGGACTTGTGACACCGAGCCGGGCGCGCTGTCTACATTGTCGGCCCACATGGTCTGAATCGAGTCGATGATGGCGAGGCCGGGTTTTTCAGCCTCAAGCGTTGTCAGGATGTTGCGCAGATTTGTCTCAGCCGCCAGTTGAACCGGCGCGTCTTCAAGCCCCAGACGGCGGGCACGCATACGGACCTGCGCACTGGCTTCCTCGCCCGAGACATAAATCGTTTTGACGCCGGCACGCGCGAACCGAGCGGCGGCTTGTAGCAGAAGAGTGGATTTGCCGATGCCGGGGTCTCCGCCCACCAAAAGGGCCGAGGCGGGGACGAGGCCGCCGCCCAGAACGCGGTCAAGTTCATCCACCCCGCTGAGTGTACGGGGTGGCGGGGTCTCCTCGGTCGACAAGTCCGTGAGTGCAATGGACTGGCCCCGCTTGCCGCCGAGGGATTTCTTGGCAGGACCCGCCGACAGGGGCACATCCTGCGTGATCGTATTCCATTCGCCGCAGGCGTCGCACCGCCCGGACCATCTTGTATGTGTCGCGCCGCAGGCCGAACAGGAGAAAGAAGTTGTCTTTGCCATGGGGCCTTTGGTGCCCGAGGATGGGCGGTTCTTCAAGCCCTTGCGGGCATTCATCTCCGCCGGTGGCGCGCCGCGTCCTCAGGCCCTTCGGGCCATCGGGTACGGCGGGCGCTGACGCGCCTATTCCGCCGCGCGAGGGGGTGACATGGCCACCACGCTGGAGGCGCTTGGGTCACTGCCGTCGGGGGGTGTCTGCAATTGCGCTGAAAGCTCGGGGAGGAGGTCGAACAGCTCATCGCGCAGGCGCGACAATTGGGATTTGGCGATGGATTCCTCGATCTCTATATCGCGGGTCCATTGGCCGAGTTCGTGCAGGATGGTCTGGGCGTCTTCGATCCGTTGCTGGAACAGTTCGACCTCTTCCTGCCGTTGCTTCAGGAATGTGCGGGCGCGTTCGACCCGGTCGTTGCCATAGGTTTCGGCCAGTTCGTGGCTGATCTGGCTCATCTGAGCAGCCGATTCCAGGATCTCAGGTTCCAACGCCTGAAGGTCGGGGTGGTCGCGCAAAAAGGCCATACGCTCTTTGACCGCATCGAATTCCGAGGCCAGAGCGAAAACACCGCTGCGGTCGGCGGCGTGGGCGATCTGGTAGGCTTCGACGATGTCCTGCATGTTCAGCGAAAACTTCCTGTGCGCATTCTCAAGCGCCATCATCCGGGCGCTGGAGGGCAGGTAGAAGCCCAGCATGAGAATCAGGCAGGTCAGGCCGATCTGGACAAAAATGCCCGCGTCGATCACGCCGGTCTGGCCGAATCCGGCCTGAAGGGACAGCCAGGGCAAAACCCCCAGCGCCGAGAGTGAGGTTGCAACCACCGCTCCGAGGGCCGCGATGCAGATCATGAAAAAAGTCAGTCTTAAAAAGGCATTCTGAAATTGCAATGTAATGTTGTTGAGGGCGGGCATGGTCGTCCATCTCCTTCTCAAACCGATACAAATCGGGCCGAAGCGGAGGACATATCAAACACGCTAGGTGATCCTCTGCGGACCCGTAAACACTAGAACTTGGCTGCTCGAAATATAAAGATGATACTTAGAAATGTGTTTTCAATCAACACGGTCTAAGCTTTTCGTGAAGTGGATGTCATCTCGGTAATATATCCCAGCGCGATCGAGGCCAGAATGCAGCCGGTAAACAGGTAGAGGCCCCAGGCCGTTTCGATGGTCGCGTAAGAGATCCCCTTGGCCAGCGTGATGTAGAGCGCGATCAGGAAGATATCGGCCATCGCCAGCTTGCCGAGGATGTTGAGCGCGGGTTGGACGCGTGGGTCCAGCAGGTTCCATTGGATCAAGGCGGTGCCGATGGTTTTGATGTAAGGCGCGAAGAGGGCGAAGATTGTGACGACCAGCGCGAGGAAGATATCGGATTTCCACAGGGATTGGAGGCCGGTGATGACGCTGATTTCGGATAAGCCGAAGATCGGCAGCAGGCCGGCGCGCATCAGCGGGGCGAACCACGCGATGGGGTAGAGGATCAGGAGGGAGAGGGTGGCGAGGCGGAGGGTCATGACTGCAAACTTAGGCATTCATGCTCGTTACGGTAAGCACTGTACCAACAGAATAGATCACAAAGACCGAAGCGATCAGGAGGTCAGACTGCCGCTTTTGGGATACGGTCGATCGCAGTTTTCGATGCAGAATTACCCCTGAAACGATGGAACCGGCCATCACTGAAAGGTTAGATATCGGACCTGCAACGTCAAACACCATTGACATGATTGCGGCAAAAACGACGCCGGGAAGAAGGCCGTACAGCGCAGCGAGAATAACAGGGAAGAAGACCACTTCCATTCCAATTGATCTGCGCACGCCTGACTTTTCGCCGATGAAGTGAACAATGAACCAAGCGATTGCGACTGATAGAAAATACGAAAACAGCAATTGGTCTATAATCAGGCCTATGCTGCCCATCACCGCACCGCCTCAATCGGCCCCTCTGCGCTCCCGCTGATGAACTGCTCCAGATACGGATCGCCCGAGGCATCCATCTGACCCACAGGCCCGGTCCACTGGATCACCCCGTCATGCAGCATCGCCACGTTGTCGGCAATTGCGCGGACGGAGGTCATGTCGTGGGTGATGGTCATGGCGGTTGCGCCCATCTCGGTCACGATCTCTCGGATCAGGTCGTTGATGACGCCGGACATGATCGGGTCGAGGCCCGTGGTGGGCTCGTCGAAAAAGATGATCTCGGGCTCGGCGGCGATGGCGCGGGCAAGGCCCACGCGTTTCTGCATCCCGCCCGACAGCTCGGACGGAAAGCGGTCGGCGACGTTGGATTTCAGGCCCACGCGGCGGAGTTTCTCGATGGCGATCTCGCGCGCCTCATCCGTGGGGCGTTTCAGCGAGCCGCGCAGCAGGCGGAAGGCCACGTTCTGCCAGACGGGTAGCGAGTCAAACAGGGCGGCGCCCTGAAACAACATGCCAAAGCGCGCCAGAAACGCGTCTCGGTCGCCTTTGCTGGCGTCCTTGCCGTCAACATAGATCATGCCGCTGTCGGGCTTGATCAGGCCAAGGATACATTTCAGCGCAACCGATTTGCCCGTGCCGGACCCGCCGATGATCACCATCGAGGTGCCCTTGGGAATCTCAAGGTTCATGCCTTGCAGCACGTGGTTGTCATCAAAGGACTTTTTGACGTTCTCCATCCGGATCATAGCGAGAAGAACACTCCTGTCAGAACGAAGTTGGCGGCGAGGATCAGCACGGCGGCGGCCTCGACCGAGCCTTTGGTGGCGCGACCCACACCCTGTGCGCCCCGGCCCGAGTTCATGCCGTAGTAGCAGCCCATGATGGCGGCGATCAGGCCGAAGGCGGCGCCTTTGACCAGGGATGAGACGATGTCGCGGGTTTCAAGGAAGTTGACCGTGTTTTGCAGATAAGCAGCCGGGTTGAACCCGAGGTTCTGTGTCGCCACCGTATAGCCGCCCATGATGCCGATGATGTCCCCGATACCGACAAGAATTGGCACCGTGATCAGCGCCGCCAGAACACGCGGGGCGGTCAGATATTTCATCGGATGGGTCGACAGGGTGACCAGCGCGTCAATCTGCTCGGTCACTTTCATCGTGGCGATCTCGGCCGCGATGGAGGAGGTCACGCGGGCCGCGATCATCAGGCCGACCAGAACCGGGCCAAGCTCTCGTACCATGCCGATGGCAACGATCTGAGGGACCACCGCCTCGGCATTGAACCGCGCGCCGCCTGCATAGATCTGCAGGGCAAGCGCGCCTCCGGTGAAGATGGCGGTCAGGCCGACCACGGGCAGCGACAGCCAGCCGATATTCAGCAATGCCAACGCGATCTCGCGCGGATAATAAGGCGGGCGCAGGATGTGGGACAGGGCGTCGAGACCGAACAGGGTCACGCGCCCAAATGCGGCCAGCAGGCTCAAGACGGCGCGGCCCAGCCCACCCAGCAGAGACAGCGGGTTCATTCCACATACCCTCGGGAGTAGCGACTGCCCATGGCGGTCAGGATCTCATAACCAATGGTGCCGGCGGCCTCGGCCAGATCATCGACGGTCTGATGTCCGTTCAGGATGCGCAGTTTTTCGGGTTCAAAGCCCAGATCGGTGACGTCGATGGTGATCAGGTCCATCGAGATGCGACCGACGACCGGGCAAGGTTGATTGCCTGCAAAGGCGTCAATACCGCCGCCGATAGCCCGGTGCAGGCCGTCGGCGTATCCAGCTGTGACGGTGGCGATCTTCGACGGGCGGCGTGCTGTCCAGCTGTTGCCATAGCCTACGGTTTCTCCGACCGCGACGTCACGCACCTGCACGACCGGCAGATCGACGGTGACGACGGGCTTAGCCTCGGCAAAGGGCATTCCGCCATAAAGGCCGATGCCGGGGCGGCAGAAGTCAAAGTGGAATTCAGGCCCCATCATGATGCCGCCCGTGGCTGCCAGAGACCGTGGCGCGGTCGTGCCTTCGGTCATCCCGCGAAACGCGGCCAGCTGTTGGCGGTTCATTGGATGGTCCGGCTCGTCCGCGCAGGCCAGATGAGACATCACAACCGCCGGGTTCAGGGCTTCGGCCTGCGGGCGCAACTCGGCCCAGTCGGCGGGCTCCAGCCCCAGTCGGTTCATGCCGCTGTCCAGTTGGATGCCAAAGCTGTGGCCGGGCAGGGCCTGTTGATGGCGTTGGAATTGCGCGCCCGAGTTCAGCAGTGGTGTCAGGTCGTGATCGCGCAGCAGCTGGGTATCGCCTTCCATATGGCCCGCGAATACGGCGACCATCGGCCCCGGCCCGACGGCGCGGCGGACGGCGGCGCCTTCTTCGGCCGCGGCCACAAAGAACTTGCGAACGCCCTCCTCGGCCAAAGTTGCGGCCACGGGTTCGGCCCCCAGGCCATAGCCGTCAGCTTTCACAACGGCGCCGGTTTCGACATCCGTTTTCGCGTCTAGCGCCCGCCAGTTGCTGGCAAGCGCCTGAAGATTGATGGTCAAACGTGCGGTACTCATGATGCTGTTCATGACACTGGATCGGGTCAGGTCAAGAGGGGATCGTACATAGCTCGGCAGGAAAACCCGCAAGATAGGCGGCATACGGCCATCTGCCGCAGCGATTTGGCAAGGATTGAGGGGGCGTAGCCGCAACGAGGCGCGTCGTGGGACTGTGCAGCGATAGAGATCAAAGGCCTCTGGCCCGGCGGATCGTTCAGAGCGGACCACGTCGGCGGGCAGTCTTATCGCCGCTCGTCGAGCAGGGGTTTGTTGTTGTTGAGATGCCGGGTCACCAATTTGCGCTGGTGTTTGTTGCTTGGAATATAGCGGGCGGGCCGTGGGGCGGCAAAGAGGGCGAGCTCTGGGAAAAGCAGCATCAACTCCTCGCGTGAGGCTTCATCCATGGATTGCAGCGCCTGCGGGCCGGTAAACAGGCTTTCGCTGGGGGCGTCTTCGGCAAACAGAACAACGTGGCGGGCGAACACAAGGTGGTGATAGGTCACCTGCGATACGGTGGTGTCGATGAAAACGCCGGGCATTCGGGTCAGTTGAATGGCCGAAATCAGAACAGATTCAGTTCCGAACATGCGTCGCGCAATAGGGGATCGGATCAGCATCCGGTGCTGGCGCGAGACCAGAAGATCGCGTTTCGGCAGCGACTGTCCAAGCGCCCCCGCGACAATGCGAACAGGAAACAGGCGCGGGGTCTTTAACATCTCGGCCCGGTTCAGAGTGCGCGACAGGGTCAGGCGCAGCGTCTCGGGCAAGCCACTTTCGGTCAAAACCTGATCGCCGGCGCGCAGTGCTTCAACGGGAACATTGCCTCGTGGGGTGCCGATCAACGTGCCCGCAGTGAAACAGGGCGCGCCGGGGCTTGGGTTGGGGTTCTCGACGAAATTCACCCCGTCAGTCGACGTGAGGGACGAGGTGTCATCTGTCCCATTGCTGCCGATCTGGGTCGAGGTCTGCCCGCTGGCCGCGCCTTGTGTGGCGGTGACCTGACTGTCGAAGGACACAAAGCTCAGCACTGTGCCGTTGTCGTCCAGAGACACTGCACCCAGCCGATTGATACGGGCCGAGACCACGTAGTAGTCGAAACCGCTGACCGTGTTCACCGGCGCAGTGTCGACATCCGTGGAGCTTCGAACCGAGCCGTTGGCGTTGTAAACCTGAACCCTCAGGCCCGAGACATCCGTACCGGTCGGAACGCGAATTTCGATGAAATCCCCGTCCGGCGCAAAATTCGGCCCGTTTCTGTATCGTATTTCCGAGATGATTGCGGGCAATGACGTTGGCCTTGCTGAAATCCGGCAGTACGTGCCGTCATTCAGTACATACTAACACACGACGATTGGCATTCAAAATCGGCAATTTGAAGATTTATGGTGACTTTTAGTAACCTTCGATTTCGCCGCTCTGCTGCCAAGGCTTGACCAGATTGCCAAAGCGGGTGAACTGCGCCTCGAAGGACAGCTCGACCGTGCCGATGGGACCATGGCGCTGCTTGCCGACGATGACTTCGGCCTTGCCATGCAGGCGTTCCATGGCCTGCTTCCAGTCTTCCATCTTGTCCAGCTCGTGATCGCCGGGCTTTTCGCGTTCTTTATAATATTCCTCGCGGAACACGAACATCACCACGTCCGCATCCTGTTCGATCGAACCCGATTCCCGCAGGTCAGACAGTTGCGGGCGTTTATCGTCGCGGTTTTCCACCTGACGCGACAGCTGCGACAAGGCGATGACCGGGATGTTGAGCTCTTTGGCGATGGCCTTCATGCCCATGGAAATCTCGGCAATCTCGTTGACGCGGTTTTCAGCCATGCCCCGGCACAGCTGCAGATAGTCGATCACCAGCAGGTCCAGCCCGTGCGTCCGCTTCAACCGGCGCGCACGCGCCGCCAGTTGCGAGATCGGCAGGGCGGGCGTGTCGTCAATGAACAGAGGGCAGGCCTCAAGTTCCTTGGCGGCATCGACGAAGCGGCGGAACTCGGCCTCGGTCATGTCACCCTGACGGATCTTGTGGCTGGAGATTTCCGAGGCTTCGGCCAGAACCCGGCCCGCCAGTTGCTCGGCGCTCATCTCAAGCGAGAAGAACCCGACCACGCCGCCATCAATCGCGCCTTCGCTGCCATCGGGTTTCAGCCCGCGCTTGTAGGCCTTGGCCACGTTGAACGCCACGTTGGTCGCAAGCGAGGTTTTCCCCATCGACGGACGCCCGGCCAGAATGATCAGGTCCGACGGGTGCAACCCGCCCAATTGTTTGTCCAGATCGGCCAGACCGGTGGATATCCCCGCCATGCCGCCACCGCGCTGGTACGCTTCGTTGGTGACGTTGACGGCTTCTGTGACCGCCTTGAGGAAGGATTGAAACCCTTGTTCGGTCTGGCCCTGCTCGGACAACTGGTAAAGCTGCTGCTCGGCTTCGACGATCTGTTCTTTCGGCTCGCTGCTGACATCGACGCGCGCGGCTTTGTCCGAGATGTCGCGCCCCAGCCGGATCAGTTCGCGCCGGATGGCGAGGTCATAGATCATCTGGGCATAGTCATGTACCGCGAAGGCGCTGATGGAGGCCCCGGCCAGCTTGACCAGATAGGCCGGACCACCCAGTTCCTTCAGGCCCTCATCTTCGGCCATGAAGGATTTAAGCGTGACGGGCGACGCCAGCGCGTTTTTGGCGATACGGGTCGAAGCGACCTCGTAGATGCGGGCATGCACCGGGTCATAGAAATGCTCGGGCCCGATGATCGAAGCCACCCGGTCATAGAGGTCGTTATTGGTCAGAATGGCACCCAGAAGCTGCTGTTCGGCCTCAATGGAATGCGGCATGGTTTCGGCGTTTTGAATCTGCGCCGCTGCCTGTTCGATACTGCTGATCTCGTTCATTGCTGCTCTCACCGTCCCTTGGGACAAAGTCCATAGCTTAGCCCTGCGAGTCGGGGCAAATTGTATGTTTTCTGGGGATATGCTGTGAATATCTCCGGACCCCATCATCTTGAAGCATGATGGGACCGGACGTCAACATATTGTGCGGATTAAGCCCGCTTGGCAGTCACTGTTTCCGCTTGGAAAACAGATTTCGCAACGTCAGCTTTTGTTTGCTTCCTGCCACCCGCGCGGGTCGTTCAGAAAGGCTTCGACACCGTTAAGGGTCTCTTCATCAAAGGTCTTTTGCGCCTTGGCCTCGGCCAAAACATCCCACCATGTACACAGCGAATGCAGCTTCACGCCGTGATCGCCGAGGGTCTTCTCGGTCTCGGGGAAGATGCCATAGTAGAAGATCACTGCGGTATGGCCGCAGGTCGCGCCCGTATCGCGGATCGCATCCACAAAGGACAACTTCGAGCCGCCATCGGTGGTCAGATCCTCGACCAGCAGCACACGTTCACCTTCGCTCATCGCGCCTTCGATGCGGGCGTTGCGACCGTAACCTTTGGGCTTCTTGCGCACATAGGTCATGGGCAGCGCCATCCGCTCGGCCACCATGGCGGCGAACGGGATGCCAGCTGTTTCCCCGCCCGCGATGTTGTCGAACGCCTCAAAACCCGCTTCGCGCATCACGGTGACGGTCAGGAAATCCATGAGGGTCGAGCGGATGCGCGGGTATGAGATCAGCTTGCGGCAGTCGATATAGGTCGGGCTGGGCAGGCCGGATGCCAAGGTGAAGGGTTCGCGCGCGTTGAAATGCACGGCTTTGATCTCCAGCAGCATGCGCGCGGTAAGGCGGGCGATTTCTGTGCTGTCGGGAAAGGAACTGGGGATCATGGCGCAAACCTCAAGGCTGATGGGTGTTGCGGGCTGATAGCCTGTCCATCGGCCCGGAGTCGAGAGGGCCAAAAAAAGAAAAAGCGGACCCGCGACAGGCCCGCTTTGGCCCCTGCTGACGATGGGCAGCCAAGATGGGCCTGGCTACGCATGTCATGGGCTGGGTCCAATGGAAGGCTGGACACATGCCCGTTTGTTCCGATCCCGGCGTTTACGCCGGGCGGGGTGACGAGTGCAGCCGTCTGAGTGATGGAATTGCAGTGCTTGCCGCAAGGGAATCGCGATCATTGGATTGGTTCGCTGCGCCGCACATCGGAGCTAAATTAAGGTAAGTCGTTGCGATTGCGTCAAGGTTTCAGAAGATATCAGCGCGGAGACCTTGCCGAACACCTTGTCCCTAAAAGGCTGCGCCGGTCCGAAGTACCTCGAAACGGACCGGCGCTTTGCGAGGGGGTGTGTTTACTGAAACCACCGCAGATCGAAGAAAAAAGAGGCAGAGCGACAGAAGTTGCCTGTTTTGACAGCCTTTTTGCAACTGATTGCAAATTCGGCGTCCTTCGGTGCGGGTGCTGAAAATTTAGGCGCTTTCGGAAAGGGCGCGGACCAGCAGACGCAGTGCATGGTCACGCGCTGCACACCGAACCTTATCGCGGCCGAGGGCGCCGAATTCGACGGTTTCGACATGTGTCGGCTGCCCCTCGGCGGCCAAACCAAAGCACACCCGACCTTCGGGTTTGAACTCCGACCCTCCGGGGCCGGCGATGCCGGTGATCGAAACGGCCAATTGAGCGCGCGATTGGCGCAACGCACCGTCGGCCATTTCCCGTGCGACCTGTTCCGAGACCGCGCCATAGGCGTCCAGCGTTGCGCTGCGCACCCCAAGCATCTGCTGTTTGGCCTCGTTGGTGTAGGTGACGAACCCGCGGTCCACTACGGCCGAGCTGCCGGGGATGTCGGTCAAAGCAGCGGCCACCATGCCACCTGTGCAGCTTTCTGCGGTTGCGATCATGATACCTTGTGCTTTGGCTTGGTCCAGCAGTTCGGATACGGTCACAGGCCCAGCACTCCGTGCGCGATCCCTGCCAGAACCATCACACCGATGGCCGCAAAAACCCCGGCGATCACATCGTCCAGCATCACGCCCATCGCGTCTCCTTTGCGATCGGCCCAGCCGACGGGGCCGGGTTTGGTGATGTCGAACAGCCGGAACAGCACGAACCCCGCGACCCAACCGGGCCAGAGCGCGGTGATCTCGATCCCATGCGCCCAGCTTGGGTAGGAAATGGCCCAGAGCGCGATGAACTGGCCCGCGACCTCATCGACCACGATCTCGGACGGGTCGTGATCCTCTTGCCCGGCGGTCATCACCTTGGTGGCCCAGAGCCCCGCGATGAACACGACGAGCGTCGCAAGCACGAGTAGGGGGAAGCCGCCCAGTACGTGCAGGACCCATGCCAGAGGCAAGGCCGCAAACGATCCCCATGTGCCAGGGGCAGGGCGCAGATATCCAACGCCGCAAACGGTTCCGATCAGACGCGCGACACTCATGCTTTCACCAGACAGGCAGTGGCGAGCGACGCGATGCCTTCGCTACGGCCGGTAAAGCCCAGACGCTCGGACGTGGTGGCCTTGACCGAGACCTGATCGGCGCGCAATCCCATGATTTTAGACATTTCTTCCTTCATCTTTGGGGCATGAGGGCCGACTTTGGGGTATTCGCAGACCAACGTACAATCGACGTTCGAGATGCGGTAGCCCATTGCCTCGGCCAGCTCGACCGCATGGCGCAGGAAGATCTCGCTTGCCGCGCCTTTCCATTGCGGGTCCGAGGGCGGGAAGTGCTGGCCGATATCCCCTTGCGCCAACGCGCCGTAAATCGCGTCGGTGACCGCATGCATGCCGACATCCGCGTCGGAATGCCCTTGCAGCCCACGCTCATGCGGGACTTTCACACCGCAGAGGATCACATGATCGCCTTCGCCAAAACGATGCACGTCATAGCCATTGCCCAGCCTCACATCCATAGTCGTTCCCATTATCCGTTCCGCCCGCTCGAAATCCTCGGGGCGGGTGATTTTCAAATTGTCCGCATCGCCCGGCACAATGCAAACCTCAAGACCTGCGGCCCGTGCGACTTGTACATCATCGGCAGCGCCACCGGGATGCGTGGCATGCGCTTTAACGATGGCATCGTAGTGAAACCCCTGAGGGGTCTGCGCTGCGAACAGGTTGTTGCGGTCCTGCGTCCCAGAAACCGAGCCTTCATGCCCGATCCAAAGCGCGTCTGTGACGGGTAATCCGGGGGCTGCGGCCTGGTGAGTGTCCAGAGCGTTCAGGACGTTCTGAATGAGATGTGCCGAGACACAGGGTCGTGCCACGTCGTGGATCAAAACACGGCTCACTTGGTGATTTTCCAATGCCTGCAACCCGTTACGAACCGAACCTGCCCGATCTGCGCCACCTGCGGCCAGTATCAGCCCGGTCTCGCGAAACTCCTCCCAAGCCGGGGTGTCTTCTTCGGACAAGACCAAAACGATGTGATCGACAAGGCCGCGAAATCGGTCGATCGTCCAATCCGCCACGCGACGACTGGCCAGCGCGCGCCACTGCTTGGGCGTGCCGCCTCCGGCGCGCAATCCGCGCCCTGCGGCAACGATTATGGCGGCTGTGGTCATGGTCTGGTCTCTCCGGAATGCTGCGCTTTGTTTAGGGGGCGGTGAATGCAGAGGCAATCACCCATGGTAATGTGATTAAAAAATAGGCAAGTGATGATTTTGCAGGCTTGATGGTCGTCGTTTTGTTGTTCATATGCTCCGAATTAGATATCAAATCCGCAATTGCCCAAGGATTAAGCACGTTGACGCTGCACCTCGCCGATAAAACTGTATCTCCGCCTGTCTTGCTGGCCCCCATGGCTGGAATCACGGATCGCCCGTTCCGCGATCTGGTGATGCGTTTTGGCGCGGGCATGGTGGTCAGTGAAATGGTCGCCAGTCAGGAAATGGTGCAGGCCAAACCCGGCGTGCGCGAACGGGCCGAGCTGTCGGCCGATGTAGAGAACACCGCGGTTCAACTTGCTGGGCGAGAGGCACATTGGATGGCCGAGGCTGCCCGTCAGGTGGCAGATCGTGGCGCGCGCGTAATCGATATCAACATGGGCTGTCCTGCCAAGAAGGTGACGAACGGTTATTCCGGTTCGGCCTTGCTTAAGACACCGGACCACGCCCTGAGTTTGATCGAGGCCGTGGTTGAGGCCGTCGATGTCCCCGTGACGCTCAAAACGCGGCTAGGATGGGATGATGCACTGCTGAATGCCCCAGACGTAGCGCGCCGGGCCGAGGGGGCGGGCATTCAGATGGTCACGATCCACGGGCGAACACGTTGCCAGTTTTACAAAGGCCACGCCGATTGGCAGGCGATCCGAGCGGTGAAGGAGGCGGTCTCGATCCCTGTCATCGCCAATGGGGACATCGTGGATACGCATACGGCCCACACCGCGCTGAAGCAATCGGGCGCGGATGGCGTCATGGTTGGCCGAGGGGCGCAGGGCAAGCCGTGGTTGCTGGCCCAGATCTGCCATGAGGTCTATGGCACCGACGCGCCGCAGATCCCCGAAAGCGCGGAACTGATTGACATGGTGCGCGCGCATTATCAGGCGATGTTGGGCTTTTACGGTACTGACCTTGGTCTCCGCGTCGCTCGCAAACATCTGGGCTGGTACATGGATGAAGCCGGAACACCCGCGCCTCTGCGTCGCGCGGTCCTGACCTCGCGCGATACGGATGAGGTGCTGCGCCTGTTGGGCGATGCGCTGGAGTTTCAGCAAGGAGTGGCGGCATGACTTCAGATCAGAGCATCTGGAACTCGCTACCCGTTCCAGCCTTCATTATCGACCAGAACGACCGGATTGCGGATGTGAACTCCTCGGGCGAGGGGTTTCTGAACGCCTCGCGTAAGTCGGTGATCGGCCACCCCGTCTGGGATCAGATCGCCGTTGACGCTCCGCTAGAGGAAGCTTTTGACCGCGCGCGCGAGCAGGGCACGCCATTGTTCGTTAACGATGTGGATGCAGGGTCCGGGAACCGTGCGCCGCAGCAATGTGCCTTACAGATTGCGCCACTGGTGGGTCACCCCGGCTCGATGATCATGATCATATCCCCGCGCGAATTGGCGGGGCGTATGACGCGGGGGAATACGGTCAAGTCCGCTGCGCAATCCGCCATCGGAATGGCCGAAATGCTGGCGCATGAGATCAAGAACCCACTGGCGGGGATCACGGGCGCCGCACAATTGCTGAGCATGAATATCGCGCCGCAAGACCTTGAACTTACAGATCTTATCGTTGCTGAAAGTCGCCGGATTGTGAAGTTGTTGGAGCAGGTCGAGCAGTTCGGGAACCTGCAGCAACCCGATTTCAAGCCGGTCAATATCCACGATGTCCTGGACCGCGCCCGCCGTTCGGCCCTGTTGGGCTTCGGCGCGGATATGGCCATTGTCGAGGACTATGACCCATCGCTGCCACTGGCCTTTGGGGACCCGGACCAACTTCTGCAAGTTGTTCTGAACCTGTTGAAAAACGCCTCTGAGGCGGCGGGTCCGCAGGGCGGTACAATCCGCCTGCGTACCTATTTCGAGCATTCCTTCCGCCTGCGTCGCAGCGATGGATCGGGACATTCGCTGCCGCTGCAGATCGAGATCATTGACGACGGTCCGGGCCTGCCTGAGAAAATCCGCAGTGACATCTTTGACCCCTTTGTCTCGGGCAAGGAAAACGGGACAGGGTTGGGGCTGGCCTTGGTCAGCAAGATCGTCTCGGACCATGACGGCTGGATTTCCGTTGATTCCGTTCCGGGGCGGACCGTTTTCAAATTGTCGCTACGCCGTGCGCCGGCTGAAAATAAAAAATCGAAAGAGGAGAGTATCTGATGGATGGCACCGTTCTGGTCGCGGATGACGACCGCACGATCCGCACCGTTCTGACGCAGGCTCTGACGCGCGCCGGATGTAAGGTGCATGCCACATCCTCGCTGACCACGCTGATGCGCTGGGTTGGCGAAGGCAAAGGGGACGTGGTGATCTCGGACGTGGTCATGCCGGACGGTAACGGCTTGGAAATGCTGCCAAAGATCGCTGAGGACCGGCCGGGCTTGCCGGTGATCGTAATCTCGGCTCAGAACACGATCATGACCGCTATCCAGGCGGCCGAGGCGGATGCTTACGATTACCTGCCCAAGCCGTTTGACCTGCCGGACCTGATGAAGCGGACGGCGCGTGCCTTGGAGCAGAAGCAGCGCCTGCAGAGCGATCCCGAACCCCAGGAAAGTGAACGCCCGGATGAGCTACCTCTGGTCGGGCGTACCCCGGTGATGCAGTCGCTTTATCGTCTGGTGGCGCGGGTGATGAACACCGATCTCTCGGTTATGATTTCTGGTGAAAGTGGAACCGGTAAGTCTCTGATCGCGCGGGCTATTCACGACTTCTCGGACCGTCGGACCTTGCCGTTTGTGACGGCAACGGCCGCCGATCTGCGCGACCTCGAAGGGCCTGCACGGGTCATGGCGCGGGTGCGTGGCGGGACGTTGTTGATTGATGAGATTGCCGATATCGACGACGAGATTCAGGCCCGGATCGTAAGGATGATGGATACTCCGGGCGACCACGTGCCCCGGTTCATGGCGACCAGCCAAACGGATATGACAGCCGGGATGGAAGACGGTCGTATCCGTCAGGACCTGTACTACCGCCTGTGCGGCGCCACCATTCACGTCCCGGCTCTGCGCGAGCGGGTGGATGACATCACCCTGCTGGCCGAGCATTTTCTGGCCCGTGAGGAAAAGGACCTTGGGTCGAAACGCTGGCTCAGTGCTGATGCGGTTGAACTGGTCCGGCGCTATTCCTGGCCGGGCAATGTGCGGCAGTTGGAAAACGCGATCCGCAGGCTCAGCCTGACCAGCCGGTCCGATGAGATCTCGAAAGCCGAGGTCGAGATGGTTCTGGGCAGCCAGCCCGAGGCTGAGCCCGTTCTGGGTGGGGGCGAGCGTGAAAAGCTGGCAACATCGGTCGAACGCCACCTGCGTCGATATTTCGATCTGCATGGCAATATGTTGCCGCCTCCGGGCCTTTATCAGCGTATTCTACGCGAGGTTGAGGCCCCCCTGATCGAAATCGCACTGGAAGCAACCGGTGGAAACCAGGCAAAATGCGCGGATTTACTTGGGATTAACCGAAATACGCTGCGAAAAAAGATCACTGACCTCGATATTCAGGTGACACGCCGTCGCAAACTGATGTAATATCGCCACACAAAGCGTGGCATCCGGGTATCGCCCGGCAATAGACCACGAGATATGGCGGTTCGCTGCGAAAGCGGCACATCAGGATGAGGGCAGACGGTGGCAACCCGGGCACAGAGCGGGATTCTCCCATCGGTTAACCGATGGCGCAGATCCCGGAAACTGCGCAATTTCAGCACCTTCGGGCTGGTTCTTCTGGGACCGGTCTTGGCGCTTGCGACATATCTTGTCATTGGTCCGTTCGATCTGGACGCAACGGCCCCGACGCTGCGCCTGATTCTGCTGGCTGACCTCGTTTACGTGCTGGTTGTCGCGGCCCTAGTGCTAGGGCAATTGGGCAGCCTGATCGCGGCGCGACGGGCGAAATCGGCGGGCTCTCGCCTGCATTTGCGTCTGATCGGTGCGTTTACTCTGTTGGCGCTTGTGCCCACCGTAACGGTCGCGATTTTCGCCGGGCTGACGGTGAATATTGGCCTTGAGGGGTGGTTCTCGGACCGGGTTCGGCAGGTTGTCGGATCATCACTGACGGCGGCCGAGGCATATGAGCAAGAGCATCGGCAGGGCCTGACACAAGACGCCACCGTTCTGGCGCTTTTCCTCGACAATGCGCGCGTGCGCGATTTCTACATCTCGGATGCCGAGTTGCGCGAAGTTCTGGCGCAGGGACAGGCGCAGATTCAGCGTGGCCTGCGCGAGGCATATGTGATTGACGGCGATGGTGAAATCCGGTCGCGCGGTGATCGCTCTTACCTGTTTAACTACGAAGCACCGACCCCTGCGCAGATGGCGGAAGCCACCGAAAACGGCCTTCTGGTCATCGCAGATTGGCAGAACAACGAATTCCGCGCTCTGGTGCCCTTGCAGGCGTATCTGGACCGCTACCTCTATGTCAGTCGTGAGGTCGACGGGCAGTTGCTGACGTTGCTGGATGACACCAAGGAAACCGCGCAGTTCTATCAGCAGCTTGAAAGCGAACGCGGGCGGGTGCTGTTCGAGTTCGGTCTTCTGTATCTGGGTTTTGCGCTGATCCTGATCCTTGCGGCGATGTCGCTGGGGATGTGGTTCGCGGAACGCCTTTCGCGGCCCGTGGGGCGTCTGACCACAGCGGCGCAGAGGGTCGGTGCGGGCGACCTGAGCGTGCAGGTGATCGAAGAGGCCAGCGATGATGAAATCGCCATGCTCGGTCGGTATTTCAACCAGATGACCCGGCAGTTGAAAGGTCAGCGGGACACGCTGCTTGAAAACACCCAGCAGATCGAAAGCCGTCGCCGCCTGTTCGACTCGGTGCTGAGTTCGGTGACCTCGGGCGTAGTGGGTGTTGACCCGGACGGGTGTGTGACCTTTGTCAACCGCTCGGCCGAACGGCTACTGGATTGGTCCCGGGGTGAGGAGCATCTGGCCATCGGCATCGCGGTACCCGAATTCCTGCCTTTGTTCGAAAGCCTGAAAGATAGTGGCCAAGAGGCGGTGCAAGGTGAGATCAAGGTCACCCGCAAAGGCCAGCTAGAGAACCTGTTGGTGCGGATGGCCACGCGGCGGGGCGAAGACGGCGGGCTTGAGGGCTATGTTGTGGCCTTTGATGACGTCACCGATCTGGTCAGCGCGCAGCGTATGGCCGCGTGGGGCGATGTCGCCCGGCGCATTGCCCATGAGATCAAGAACCCTCTGACCCCGATCCAGCTGAGTGCTGAGCGGATCAAGCGGAAGTTCTCGCGCAAGCTGGATGAAGAGGATTGCGATATCCTCGTCTCCATGACTGACGTGATCGTGCGTCAAACCAATGACTTGCGCCGGATCGTGGACGAGTTCTCGAAATTCGCGCGCATGCCCGAGCCTGAACGGCGCGAAGAAGATGTTGTTGCGCTGGTGCGCGAGGCGGTTCTGTTGCAGCAGGCTGGTCAACCCGAGGTGCAGATTGATGCGGATCTTCCGGACCAACCGATCCCGGTAGATGTGGACGCGACCATGCTGAATCAGGCGTTTACTAACCTGATCAAGAATGCCGGGGAAGCCATTGAAACACTGAAGGAAAAGGGCGCGCCGGAAAACCTGAAACCGCAAATCAAAGTGGCGGTCTCTGGCGACGAAGCGGGGACAATCATCACCATTGCGGACAATGGGATCGGATTGCCGGAAGACCGTGCGCGGTTGTTTGAACCTTATGTAACCACACGCGACGAAGGGACCGGGCTGGGCCTGCCGATCGTCAAGAAGATCATCGAAGAACACGGCGGAGCGCTGACGCTAGAAGACGCGCCCACCTTTGACGGACAGGACCATTTCGGCGCAATGGCCGTGATCCGTTTGCCGGGGGCGAACCTCCCATCCAATTCAGCGCCACAGAAGCAGGCGATTAAAACCAACATAGTGAAAGCAGGCCAAAGATGAGCGACATTCTGATCGTAGATGACGAACGCGATATTCGCGAACTGGTGTCCGATATTCTGGAGGACGAAGGCTATTCAACCCGGCTGGCGGCGAACTCGGACGAGTGCATGTCGTCGATCAATGCCGAACCGCCGGGGCTGTTGATCCTGGATATCTGGCTGAAAGACAGCCGCATGGACGGGATTGATATTCTGAAAGCAGTCAAACGCGACAACCCGGATGTGCCGGTGGTGATCATTTCGGGTCACGGCAATATCGAGATCGCCGTCGCAGCCATCAAACAGGGCGCGTATGACTTTATCGAAAAGCCCTTCAACATCGACCAGTTGATGGTCGTGATCCGCCGCGCGATGGAAACCTCACGCCTGCGCCGCGAAAACGCCTCGCTCAAGCGCAAAGAAGTCAGCTGCTCGGATATGATCGGCAAGTCGGCTTCGTTCAGGACAATGCAGGGCCAGTTGGACAAGGTCACCAAGTCCAACGGCCGCGTGATGCTGAGCGGTCCAGCCGGGTCGGGCAAGGAAATCGCGGCGCGGTACATCCACGCGCATTCCAACCGGGCCAACGCACCCTTCGTGACGGTCAACTGCGCCGGGATCGAACCGGAGCGAGTAGAAGAGGTTCTGTTCGGGCGCGAAAGCAGCGAGCGCGGTGTGGAGCCGGGCCTGCTGGAAGAAGCGCATGGCGGCGTGATCTATTTCGACGAAGTGGCTGATATGCCCTTGGGCACTCAATCCAAGATCCTGCGGGTTCTGGTTGATCAGCAATTCCAGCGCGTTGGCGGCTCGGACAAGGTGCGGGTCGATCTGCGCGTTATTTCCTCGACCAATAAGAACCTCGATGATGAGATTGTGGCCGAGCGGTTCCGTGAGGAACTCTATCACCGCCTGAACGTTGTCCCGATTGATGTCCCCTCGCTGGAGGATCGTCGCGAGGATATTCCGGTTTTGGCGCAGCATTTCATCGAAATGTGCAATGAAACTCAGGGCTTGCCGGTTCGGGAACTGTCTGAAGAAGCGGTGGCGTTGCTGCAGACCATGACATGGCCCGGCAACGTCCGTCAGTTGAAGAACCTGATCGAGCGTGTCCTGATCCTCGGCGATGGCACAGGCCCGATCGAGGCGCGCGAGCTGCCGAGCGATGAAGACAAGGCCGAGGATTCGGGTCGTGTCGTCCTGTCCGGTGCGCTGGCCACTCTGCCACTGCGCGAGGCGCGTGAAGCGTTTGAGCGGGAGTATCTGCTGACCCAGATCAACCGGTTCGGTGGCAATATCAGCCGCACGGCCAGCTTTGTCGGGATGGAGCGCAGCGCGCTGCACCGCAAGCTGAAATCGCTGGGCGTTGTGACTTCGAACAAATCGGGTGCGCGCGTCGCACAAATTGATGAGCCGGAACCGGCGGAGTAATCTGTCGGGAGGGTCACGATGGGCATGGGCGTGCCATCCACGGGCAAGCGGTTTGAGACCCGGGGCTATCCCGGTTTCGGCAAACGTCTGAAACGGTTGCGCCGGTCCGTCGGGTACAAACAGGCCCATCTGGCCGAGCTGCTGGAGGTGGATCAGGCCACCATCTCACGTTGGGAGAGAGGCGGGCAGACGCCGCCTTGGGACATGCAGCAAGCGGTCTTTGCCAGGCTTGGCCCAAAGCGATCCGATGACAGCGCGTTGCGTCGCTTGGTGATGAATTCCTCTGACTGTCTTCATCTGGTCGAAGAGACCAGCCACAAATGCCTTGCCTATTCCGCCAGTCGGGCAAGGGACTGGAAAACCAGCCAGAACGCGCTTTTGGGCGTGTCGCTCTGGCAGTTTGCGACCGAAGAAATCCAGAAGGCCGAGGCCGAGTTGGAGGCCGAAGGATGGTGGGACATGCACACGCCCGCGCCCAAGGCCTTCCAGACCTCCGAGGTGATTCACGACCGTATTCGGATCAGTGCCGGGGAAATCATATGGGAACGCCTCTACCTGTCTGACGGCACGCCGGTTCGTCTGGTCAGCGGGACGAAAGCGGGCGCATAATTTATGCGTTCCTTGGGCTGAACAGGCGCTGTAAAAGCGCCCTATGATGCAAGCATTTCAGGTTCTTCTCCTCTGGCTGGCCGGTCTGGGCGCGGCAACGCAATTTGCCAAGATTGCTGTGCCATTTCCCGAACTTGTTTTGCTTTACCCCAGCCATGTCGAGAGCATGGGGTGGCTGTTGTCGATCATCAGCCTGCTGGGCGCGGTTCTGGGTGCGGTGTCTGGTGCCATGGTAGGGCGCGTCGGTGCGTTGAAACTGCTGATTGGCGGTTTGTGTCTGGGTGGCGCGCTGTCGATCTTTCAAGCGAGTTTGCCCGGATTTTACACCATGCTGGCCACCCGGTTTGTCGAGGGTCTCTCGCATCTTGCCATCGTGGTCGCCGCGCCCACGCTGATCGCGCAGATCACCAGCGGCAAGGCACGCAATATCTCGATGGTGTTATGGAGCACATTCTTCGGCGTCGCCTTCGCGTTGAACGCCTGGATCGGCCTGCCGGTCGTCGCGCATTTCGGGCTGCCTTTTTTCTTCGCTTTGCATGGCGGCCTGATGATTGCCATCGCGGGTCTGATCCTGCTTTGTGGATTAAAGGTTCAACCTTCTCAGGACGTTGCCCCTTGGCGTTGGAGCGAACTTTTTGACGTGCATCTACTCACTTACCGGTCGCCCTTTGTGTCGGCCCCGGCCATAGGGTGGTTCTTCTACACCTTAACCTTCGTCTCGTTGCTGGCCATATTGCCGGGGCGGTTGCCCGAGGGGCATGCCGCGACTGTTGCGGGTCTCATGCCCTTGGCAGGCATTGTACTAAGCTGGGTCGCGGTCCCAATACTATTGTCCCGCATGTCCTGCGTTGCGGTCGTCAATCTGGGATTTGCGCTTGGAATGTTTGCTATCGCCGGGGTGTTTCTTGGCGTGCCGCTCGAACTTGTTTGTATATTTCTGTTTGCGGTGCTGGGCCTGGTGCAAGGGGGTAGCTTTGCCGCCGTGCCGATCCTGAACCAAACGCCCGAGACGCAAGCCCTCAGCTACGGCGCCATGGCGCAGATGGGCAATGCGGGGAACCTGTTGGGAACGCCCGTCTTATTGGCCGTACTTGGGCGGACGGGGGAGACCGGTATGTTGATCACAGTGATCGGAATCTACGCGGCCGCGATCCTTGCGCATGTCGCATTGGCGCGGAAACGAGCGGCCCGTCAGCCCGCTTGACCGGGTGTGATGATCTGAAATGACCCGTCATCGAACTTGACGAAGCAGGATTCCGTACTCAGCGGCGGTAGGGTCGTCGTACGGGTCGCCGGTACTCGGGATTTCACCCCGGATTTGCAGGGTGGCAGGCTGACAGGGCGAAAGCCTTTCTGCGCCATGCACTGTGCCTCAACCGTGTTGCGCAGGGGTTGGTTGACGTCGACCGTGTAAATGCGCCCCGGCTCCCACCAGCCACCACTGCGATAGCACCGTCCGCTTCCGTCGCAATAGGTGCGGCCCGGCCAATAGGTCGGCGGACCCTGACGGACCTGGTTGGCAACCGGTGCTTGTTCAAGCGCCTGAACCCTACATTGCGTGGTTTGTTCCTGCATCTTCGACACGCTTTCCCCTTCGCGATAGTATATGGAAAGCGGACCGCAAGCAGTCAGCAGCATCACTGGAACAAGCAGGTGAATGAGTGTTTTCATATGCTTATTCTGCCCGAAAATCTCGGGAATGACAATTCAATTGACCCTCTCAGGACCATCTGTCATTCAAAGATTTCAGGCAGAGGGACCAGAAACATGAAGGTCATCATTTGCGGTGCGGGTCAGGTTGGCTGGCAGATTGCACGGCACCTATCGGGCGAGTTGAACGACGTCACGGTGGTGGACAACAATCCCGATCTGGTGCGTCGCGCCACGGAAACACTGGACGTGCAGGGGATCGCAGGGTTTGCCAGCTATCCGGACGTGCTGGAACGGGCAGGGGCGCGCGACGCCGATATGATCATCGCCGCGACTCACTCGGACGAGGTGAACATGGTCACCTGCCAGATGGCCCATTCGGTTTTCGCCATCCAGCGCAAGATCGCGCGTTTGCGGTCGCAATCCTATCTTCAGGCGATCCACTCGGACCTTTATCGCCGCGATCACCTGCCCATCGACGTGGTGATCAGCCCCGAACGTGAAGTCGCCGCCGCCGCCATGCGCCGCCTGTCGGCCCCGTCGGCCTTTGACACCGAGATGTTCATGAACGGCAAGGCGCAGTTGCTGGGCATCCGGATTGACGAAGATTGCCCGATCGTGAACACGCCTTTGCGGCAGTTGACCGATTTGTTCTCGACCCTCAGCTCTATCGTTGTCGGGGTCCGGCGCGAGGGCAGCCTGTTTGCGCCTGAAACCGAAGATCAGCTGTTCGTGGGCGATGAATGTTATGTCTTCACCAGCGTGAAAGATGTCGACCGCACGATGGAGGTGTTCGGCAAAGCGCAAAAGCGGCAGGAACGTGTGGTGATTGTCGGTGGTGGCAATGTCGGGCTTGAGGTCGCGCGAGCGCTGGAAGATCGCGAAAGCCGCGTACGCGCCAAGATTGTCGAGCGGGACCGGCAATGCGCCGAAAAAGCCGCCGAGGCGCTGGAGCGGACTATTGTTCTGCATGGCGACGGGCTGGATTCGGCGCTGTTGAACGAGGCGGGGATTGACCGTGCCGATGCGATGCTGGCTGTCACCGATGATGATCGCACCAACATGCTGGCAGCCGTGCGCGCCAAGGCTGAAGGCTGCGCGCTTGCGATTGCGCTGATCAACGATCCCAGCATGGTCGCGTTGATGGGCCCGCTGGGCATTGACGCCTATATCAATCCGCGCGCCACCACGGTCAGTTCGATTCTGCGCCATATCCGGCATGGGCGCGTGCGTCAGGTCTATTCTATCGGCGACGCCGAGGCCGAGGTGATCGAGGCCGAGGTGCTTTCGACCTCGCCCATGGCCGGGCAGAAACTGCGCGATATCGACTTCCCCGAAGGCGTTCTGGTCGGAGCCGTGCGCAAAGGCGATGAGCTGTTGCGCCCGACGGGCAGTCTGCGGATTGACGAAAAGGACGTTCTGGCGATCTTTGCCATGTCCAAGGACGTCCCCGAGGTCGAACGGCTGCTGCAGGTCTCGATTGATTTCTTCTGATGGCGCGTGTGGTCTCAGTACGGTTTGGAGTTTTGCGGCGCTTGCCGCTGTTTCTGCTGATCTGGGCGATTTCGGCGCTGTCGATGTGGCTGCCCGCGGGTTATGCGCTAGTGCTGGATGATCACGAGACCTCGCGGTCTTTTCTCTATTCCGGTCTGCTGGGGCTGTTTCTGGTGTCCGCGATTGCGGTGGCGGCCTCGAACCGGGTGCCGCGACGGGGGACGCTGGGGCAATTGGCGGTGCTATTGGGCTGTTTCACCATCCTGCCGGTCTTTCTGGCCATCCCGTTTCACGACGCGCTTGGCAATACCACTTTTCTGAACGCCTATTTCGACATGGTCAGCGCCCTGACCACGACAGGCGCCGATCTGTTTCCCGATCCAAACCGCCTCAGCGCGCCATTGCATCTGTGGCGGGCTTTGGTGGGGTGGATGGGTGGTCTGCTGATGTGGATCGCCGCCGCCGCGATCCTCGCACCGCTGTCGCTGGGTGGGTTCGAGGTCACAGCGCGTGGGCAACCCGGTCGCCCGGTTTCGGGCGTGGCACAGAGCGAGCAGGTCGATCCACGCGGCCGCCTGCTGCGCGTGACCCGCACCCTGACGCCGATTTATGCGGGCCTGACCGTCGTGGTCTGCATCCTGCTGCTGATCGCCGGAGAGCAGGGCCTGACCGCGATATGCCATGCGATGTCGGTCATGGCGACCTCGGGCATCTCGCCCGTTGGCGGGCTGGAGGGCGCGCAGGCTGGCATCACTGGCGAGATGATCCTGTTTCTGTTCCTGCTTTTTGCCCTGTCGCGCCTGACGTTTTCTACCGACACGGCGGCCAGCGGCTTTGCCCGGCTGGACAAGGATCCCGAGTTCCGGATCGGGCTGTTCATTGTGCTGGCGGTCGCGGTGTTGCTGTTCTTCCGCGTTTGGGTGGGCGTGACAGAAATTGGCGGCCAATTGCAGCCCCTGCAGGTTCTGAATGTGATCTGGGGCATGCTGTTCACGGGCCTGTCTTTCCTGACTACAGCTGGATTCGAGAGCGCCAACTGGAACGATGCCCAGCAGCTTTCGGGTCTGGGGACACCGGGGCTGGTTTTGCTGGGGCTGGCGCTGGTGGGCGGCGGTGTTGCGACCACAGCGGGCGGGGTAAAATTGCTGCGGGTCTTCGCGCTCTACCTCAATGGCGCGCGTGAGATCGACCGGCTGATCCACCCATCTTCGGTCAGTGGTACCGGTGGCGGCAACCGCCGCATTCAAAGCGACGGAGCTTTCATCGCGTGGATCTTTCTGATGATGTTCGCGCTGACCTTGGCCCTGTTCAACCTGCTGCTGGCCCTTATGGGATCGGGGTTCGAACAGGCCATGGTGCTGAGCGTTGCTGCCCTCAGCACAACCGGGCCGCTGATCGAACTGGCGACGGATGTCCCGATCCGCTTGGTCGACCTGCCGGGCGGGGCCAAACTGACGCTCTGCGCCGCGATGGTGATCGGTCGGCTTGAGACGCTGGCCATCATCGCGCTGATCACGCCGACCCTGTGGCGGGATTGAAGCATTGCAACCGCCCGATGTTACTGCCTGATTTTTCGTCTGGAATATCTGTGCGCGTCACTCCATACTCTGCCAGAGGGAGCGCGTTGGTCCGCAGCGCGTAGCAAGAACAATGGCGAGATAATAAAATATGGCTTCTGACAGACAGAATCTGCAGGACGCGTTCCTGAACAATGTACGGAAAGCAAAAGTCCCGGTCACGATTTTCCTGATCAATGGCGTGAAATTGCAGGGTGTGATCACTTGGTTCGACAATTTCTGCGTATTGTTGCGCCGCGACGGACAGTCGCAGTTGGTCTACAAACACGCGATTTCAACCATCATGCCATCGCAGCCGATCAACCTGTATGAGGGCGAAGACGCCTCTTGATGGAACATGAAAGGGCGCGCACCCGGGCTTGGGTGCTGCATCCTGAAATCAAATCAGATGAACAGCGCCGCGTCCCCGGACCTGCGCTGGAAGAGGCGGTTGCACTGGCCGCCGCATTACCCGATCTGGATGTGATCGGGTCCGAGATCGTGCGCCTGCCGCGCGCCCAGCCGGGCCTTTTGTTCGGCAGCGGCAAGATCGACGAACTGGCCGAACGCCTGCACGATAGCGAGGTCGAACTGGTTCTTATCGACGGCCCCGTGACGCCGGTTCAGCAACGCAACCTTGAGAAAGCGTGGAAGGTCAAAATCCTCGACCGGACGGGTTTGATCCTTGAGATTTTCAGCGACCGCGCGCGTACCCGCGAAGGTGTGTTGCAGGTCGAGATGGCCGCGCTCAGCTATCAGCGCACGCGGCTTGTCCGGGCTTGGACCCACCTGGAACGCCAGCGGGGCGGGTTGGGCTTTGTTGGCGGCCCCGGTGAAACTCAGATCGAGGCCGACCGCCGCGCTATTGATGAACAACTGGTGCGCTTGCGTCGACAACTGCAAAAGGTGGTCAAGACCCGCACGCTGCACCGGGCCGCGCGGGCCAAGGTGCCGTATCCGATCGTGGCGCTTGTGGGCTACACCAACGCGGGCAAATCCACCCTGTTCAATCGCCTGACCGGGGCCGAGGTGATGGCCAAGGACATGCTGTTTGCCACGCTGGATCCGACCATGCGCCGGGTTGTTCTGCCAGACGGTCCCGAGGTGATCCTGTCGGACACGGTGGGTTTCATCTCGAACCTTCCGACCGAACTGGTCGCGGCATTCCGGGCAACGCTTGAGGAAGTTCTGGGCGCGGACCTGATCGTGCATGTGCGCGACATCAGCCATGACGAGTCGCAAGCGCAGGCAGATGACGTTCTGGCCATTCTCACCACATTGGGTGTTGATGACGAACGGCCCATGCTGGAGGTTTGGAACAAGACCGATCTGCTGGACGCCGAAGAACGCGACGCGATGCTGGCACGCGCCGACCGCGATCCGTCGATCTTTGCGATCTCGGCCGTGACCGGGGATGGGATCGCACCTCTGCTGGCTGATATCGCGACAAAACTGCAGGGGGTCCGGCGTGAAACCGTTCTCTCACTGAGCTTCGCCGAAGGGAACAAGCGCGCGTGGCTGTTCCGGCAGGATGTGGTTCGATCCGAAGAGCAGACAGAAGACGGGTTTGAGATCACGGTACTTTGGACCGACAAACAGGCGGCGCAGTTTGCCGCTCTATAGGAGGGGCAGCATGTCTGAGGCATCCAACACATATGTGCGCCTGAACGGCTGTCTCGATGTCCCCGATGATCATGTGCAGGAGGCGCGCGACGCGCTTCCGCAACACGTGGCGTTAACGCGAGCCGAGCCGGGCTGTATTAGCTTTGTCGTCGAAGAGGATCAGGGATGTCCGGGGCGGTTCCTTGTCTCCGAGGTGTTTGCCGACCAGACCGCTTTTGAAGCTCATCAGACCCGAACGCGCGCGTCGGACTGGTTTCGGATCACGCAGGGCTTCGCACGGCACTATGTGATTGAAGGCGCAGGGGAAGATCAGGGTTGATCTACGCTCTGCCAATCTGCCGTTCATAGTCGGCCTGATCGAACCAACCCAAGGACGACTGGACCTTGTATTCGGGTGTCAGGTCCCATTCCTCCCATCCGCGAACCACAACGAAATTGCCGCTTTCGGAATGGTTGCCCTCCATCGTTTTCACAAAGATCGCGTGTGATCCGGCCCAGCGGAACATGTCGCACCGCACTTCGAGATTGGACAGCTCGGCGTGAAAACCACGTACCATGTCTGTGATGGCGGCACGTCCTTCGAAGGGGTCGCCCTGGTTGATGACGATTCGCCCGTCGGGCGCATAGAAACTGGCAACCGCGCTTGCGTCGGTCGAACTCCAGGCGATGGCATAGTCGCGCGCCAGATTGTTCAGGATATCCCGAATGCTTGCCATGATTGCCCCCAACTGGTCCTACATCACCTGATCGGTGATTCTAGGCCAAGTTGGAAAGACTTGCCACGATGCCCCGGTAATCGGGGCGGGGAGTCGCCGAATGGGCGGATTATTGCGGGGTGAGCGTGGTGACACCCACCGAGGCGGCTCGGGCCAGATCAAGGTCGAGGGACATCGGGATGTATTCTCCGCGCCGCCACAGCTGCGCCTGATCGTCATAGTAACGAGACAGGAAATGCCCGGACTGTCCGGTCGCGGTGATAAAGACGGAACTGTCGGGATCGGCGAAATCATAGACGCCGCGATAGCCAGCGCCATGCACGTTCAGGAAAGGGTCAGGGCCTTCGCCCGAGGTCCGACCGCGCAGCAGTGTGTTGTCGCCTCCGCTGGTCGATTGGCGGATGTTGACGAAGTAGCGCAGGACCGGAACGTTCCCAAGAACCGGATGATCATGGGTCGCCTGATGGGCATCGCCCCAGCGCAGGGATTCAAGCGCTGTTCCATAGGTCTCGGCGATCCAGATCAACGCGTCGTCCAACGCCAGTTCTGCCATGTCCGAGCAGGTCTCGACCGGGGCGCTTTGGCGCACGTCACACCAAACCGATGCGCCATCAATGTCGCGGTAAACCCGTTCAATGAATAAAGGCTCCACATGTTTGAACTCACTGGCCAGCGGGCCGAGTTCATCCCCGATCAGGCGGATCTGCAAGGCACGCAGCCACGCGGCATAGATCAAGGGTTCGGGCAGATGTTCGTTCATCTCGCCGTTCCAGTCGGCCAACTGAGACAGGGCGATCTGGCGCTGGCGCTCGGGGGTCCCGTCGGGGGCCGAGGCACCGGTGAACCACAAATCCGCTCCGATCAGCGGCAATAGCGAGCGCGCGGTGAAACTGACGGTGTCCAGTTGTGCTTCGATAAAGCTGTCGCGGGTATGGACCTCGCGCGATTGCATCAGCCGTTCCCAGCGATGAACGCGTTGGGTGTCGCCCCATTCGAATGAGACATGGTTGGGAAATGGACGGTCGATAATCTTGTTGTTGGTATTGCCCAGCAGACCACCGGCAGGCGCGGTGAACTCGGGGTTTGTGGCGTAGGGCATGCGGCCTTGCCACCGGTTTTCGGCAATCCAGCCGGGGGTTGGGATGCGCCCTTTGCTTTGGTTCAGGCGGTCACGCTTAGGGATTGCTCCGATCAGTTTTAGGCCAATCGTTTCGGTGTCGACCAATGACAGGTTCTGCGACGGCGCTATGAACTTCTCTGCGATGTCAATGGCTTCGCGCACGGTATCGGCGTTCATCAGGGCCATTGAAGCGCTCATCGACGTGTCATTCGGGCTAAGTGCGGTCCAGGACAAAGACGCGACATGTCCCGGTGGCGTGATCGTTTCCAGATCATAGTGGCTGCCGGGCAGAACCGGGCCGTTTTCCGTCCAGCGCAGGGTCAGTGTGATGGGGGCTTCGTCCTTGATTTCGATGATCGAAGGGCGGCTCTGGAATTCCTTGAACCCGTTCGGGGTCAGGTATTCCTGAGGATTGTCAGGGTTGAGCTGCTCGATATGCAGGTCCTGATCGTCCAGATAGGAGGAGGTCAGGCCCCAGCCCAAACGATCGCTGCGGCCGCTCATCACAGCGGGGACGCCGGGGATCGTTGCACCGATCACGCCGCCCTTGGCAAGGTCTAGATGCGCGAGATACCAAACACCGGGCGCGGTGAACCCCAGATGTGGGTCGTTGGCCAACAGGGTGCCGCCACTGGCCGAGCGGGACGGCGCGGCAACCCATGCGTTTGACGCACCAGCAAGACCACGTTTGGGGAATGGCGAAAGCGGCGTATCCGGCATCGGCGTCCCAGCGGCATAGCGCGGCAGGCCGGGAAACAGCTCGGCATATTCGGGCAGGGCAGCGATACCAGAACCGGGCACATCCGGCAGAATGTCGACCAGCCGCACTGGATCGTTCAGCATCAGTGAGGTGCGGGCGCGCAGAACCTCATCCTTCAGGTGACCCGACAGCTGTAACCCCATCAGTTTGATCACGGCCAGGCTGTCACCGGGTTGCCAGGGCGAGACGGGTGCGTTGAACAGAAACATCTCGGGCGCGCCGCGGCCCAAAGCCTCTTCGTTGATCTGTGTGAGGCGGGCGTTGACACCTGCGGAGTAAGCGCGCAGTGCGGCCTTGGTATAGTCGTCCTGCGCCTCGACCGAGCGATGGGCCAGGCCATAGAGGTCAAGCCGACGCAGCAGTTTGTCGACGGCAACGGTGCGCGCGCCAAAAACCTCGGACAGGCGGCCCTGGGCGGTGCGGCGCATGACGGTCATCTGCCACAAACGATCCTGTGCATGTGCATAGCCCAGGCCAAAGAACACATCCGGGTCGGTTTCACCAAGGATATGGGGCACGTTCGCTGTATCGCGAATGATCTCAACCGGGGCAGTGACGCCCTGAACCTCAAGGGTTTGATCGTATTCGGGCAGCGATTGGCTGGCCAGAAAATAGACCAGTCCGATGGCGGCAAGAACCAGCAGGACAAGACCCGTGGCGATACGTATCAACCAGCGAAAGACAAGAGCCATGGACGTCCCACTTGTATTCGTTCTTCACGTAGCGAGAGGTTACTTCAAGGCCGCCCCGACCGAAAGAGGAACACTGCGGAAACCTGCTGTGAGGTGGCAATGAAAAAGACCTCGCCCCTAGAGGGGACGAGGTCTGTCAGCCGGGGGGAGTGGTAGTATGAAATCAGGGGATGATGCGGGTATATTTGATGCCTTCGACGGTTGCGCCGATCTGCAGGCCCGCCTGGCCAAAGATGGCTGCCAAGACCGGGCTCAGCAGGGTGGTCGTGTCGGTCGACAACTGGTCGCCCTGATCACTGACCACATAGCCGATATCGGCACCGGCCGTCCAACCGCTGGAGCGGCGGAAATCGTTCAACGCGTCCTCGGTCATGAAGAACAGTACATGCGCGTATTGCTGCGCGCCAATCTGAAGGCCAGCGGTGCCCTTGACGGCCGAGTAGTAGTCAACCGTGGCCCCATTGATGCGCAGCGCGCCCTGACCATAACCGCCGCCGAACACAAATCCGGCCTCGGTGATCAGGGGCATGACCAGCATACCGTTGGCTTTTTCTGCGATCTCGACCGTGTTGGGATAGCGGGCATACATCTCGGTCAGTGTCGCGTCTACGCGGGCGTCGAGGGTGGCCGCGTTCGAGTTGCCGACGCCATTGCCGCAGGCTGCGGTCAGGGTCAGACCTGCCATGCCCAAGGCAAAGCCGCGACGGTTCAGTCGGGGAAGGGTGGAACTGCTCATGGTTTTTTATCTCTGTAACTGTGCCTGATATGTCGGGTGTTCCCGATCTTATGTGCAAGAATACGCCGATCGGCGCCACATGTCACGACAAAGCTGTCGCGACTAGCGAAACAATCGGCGAAAAATCGCGAGGTGTCGGGGTTTTAGCCTTGAAGAACCCGCGCGACCTGCGGTGCGAAATAGGTCAGGATTCCGTCGCAGCCCGCGCGTTTGAAGGCCAGCAGACTTTCCAGCATCACCTTGTCGCCGTCGATCCATCCGTTCTGAGCCGCCGCCTGGATCATCGCGTATTCGCCCGAGACCTGATAGGCGTATGTGGGCGCACCAAAGGTATCTTTCACGCGGCGGCAGATATCCAGATACGGCATGCCCGGCTTGATCATCACCATATCGGCCCCTTCGGTCAGGTCACGCTCGATCAGGCGCAGGGCCTCGTTCGAATTTCCCGGATCCATCTGGTAGGTCTTCTTGTCTCCGGTCAGGGCGCCGGATGCACCAACCGCATCGCGGAACGGACCGTAAAAGGCGCTGGCATATTTCGCGGCATAGCTGAGGATCATCACGTTGTGATGGCCTGCCGCTTCAAGCGCCGAGCGCATTGCGCCGATCCGACCATCCATCATGTCGGACGGACCGATGATATCGGCCCCGGCCTCGGCCTGTGCGAGCGTCATCTTGACCAGCGCCTCGACGGTTTGGTCATTCACAATCTCGCCATCCACCACATAGCCGTCATGGCCGTTGATGTTGTACGGATCCAGGGCAACATCGGTCATGACCGCGATATCCGGCGCCGCCGCCTTGATCGCGCGGATTGCGCGGTTCGACAGATTGTCGGGGTTCCAGGCCTCGGCGCAATCCTCGGTCTTGAACGACGGGTCGGTGTAGGGAAAGATGCAGATCGCCTGGATTCCAAGGGCTTGTGCCTCGACAGCCGCCTTGGCAATCAGATCAACCGACCGCCGCATCACGCCGGGCATCGAGGGCACCGGCTCTTCAATACCTTCACCATCGCGCACGAAAACCGGCCAGATCAGATCATCGGTGGTCAGCGTATGCTCGCGCACCAGCCCACGGATGGCATCAGACTGACGCGCCCGGCGAAAACGGGTCTGAGGGTAGGGGGCGATGGTTGGTTTCATGGCGTGTTCTCCTTGAACATTGCCGCATTGGGTGGCATGAATTTGCAAGGGGCTCAAGGGCATCAATGGACGCGCCATTGCAACGGAACCCCCTGAGGATTGCGAACAAAGGGCTGAGTTTGGACTGGTACTCTTCGATTTTCGAACTCATCGACATGCGCAGCTTTTCGAATCTATGGTTCTGGATTGTTCTGGCGGTCACTTGGTCTTCGGCCAGTCACTGGACGATGGGTGTGCCCTACGACATGGTGGTCCGCGCCCGCCGAGTGGGTGGCCAGCTTGAGGTCGACCTGCTGGACATCGTGCGCATCAACACCAACCGCATTCTGTACTATGTCGAGGTGTCCGGGATGGTGATGCTGGCAATGGCCTGTTTCGTCTTTACCGCATTGGCGACGCTGGGCTTTTACTATTGGGTCGAGTTCGCGCAGGCCGTGTTCCTGCTGTTGTTTCCTTTGGTGATTGTAACCTTCGTCAACATCTTCCATGCACGCAGGCTGCGGCGGCACGATCTTACGCTGGATCGCGTTGCAAAGACGCTGTCTCGATGCCGCCTGTATACGCAGATCATCGGCATGATCTCGATACTGGTCACTTCGATGTGGGGCATGTATCAGAACCTTTCAATCGGCGTTCTGGGATAGCGAAATCTGAAAGGGTCAGGGATGAAGGCTCCGAACCACGTGACAGTCGGCGGCGCCCCCGAAGGGTATGACGCACAGCTTGTCCTGAACGAGATTGCGCGCTCGGGCGGGCCGGTTTGCCATGTGGCGCGCGATGACAAGCGGCTCGAAGGGATGCGCGCAGCACTTGCGTTCTTCGCCCCGGACATGCCGGTTTTCGTATTCCCCGGCTGGGACTGTCTGCCTTATGACCGGGTTTCGCCCAACGCGGATATTGCCGCGGCGCGGGTAGCGACGCTGGCGGCGCTGGTCCACCAGATGCCCGAGCGTTTCGTCCTGCTGACTACCCTGAACGCCGCCACCCAACGCGTCCCTGCGCGCGAGGTCCTGCGCGAGGCCGCCTTTACCGCCCGCGTTAACCAACGCGTGAATGAAGACGCCTTGCGCAAGTTCCTTGTGCGGATGGGGTTCACCCAAAGCCCCACCGTGATGGAGCCGGGCGACTATGCGATCCGGGGCGGTATCATCGACATCTTCCCGCCGGGCGAATCCGGTCCCGTCCGGCTGGACCTGTTCGGAGACGTTCTGGACGGCGCGCGCCGCTTTGATCCGGTCTCGCAGCGCACCACCGAAAAGCTTGAAATGGTCGAGCTTGCCCCCGTCTCCGAAGTCATTCTGGACGAGGCCGCGATCACCCGGTTCCGCCAGAACTATCGCATCGAATTCGGCGCGGCGGGCACGGATGATCCGCTTTATGAGGCCGTCAGTGCGGGCCGCAAACATCAGGGTATCGAACATTGGCTGCCCTTCTTTCACGAAAAGCTGGAAACCCTGTTCGACTATCTGCCAGAGGCGACGATTTCTCTGGATGATCAGGTCTCACCCGCGCGTCTGGCGCGGTGGGACACGATTGCCGACCAGTATGAGACACGGCGGCTGGCTCTGGAAAACCGTTCGCGGATGGATACGGTCTACAAGCCGACACCGCCGGGTTTGCTCTATCTCGATGACGGGGCATGGGATCAGGCCGTGGGGGATCGGCGGGTGCTGCAATTCAGCCCTCTGCCGCAGGCCAGCGGACCCGGTGTGATCGACGCGGGTGGTCGGATCGGGCGGAACTTTGCCCCCGAACGCCAACAGGAAAGCATCAGCTTGTTCGGTGCATTGGCGGACCACATCAAGGGTAAGCTGGGCAAAGGTCCGGTGCTGATCGCGTCATATTCCGAAGGCGCGCGTGAGCGACTGACCGGCTTGATCGAAGATGAAGGTCTGGCCGAGGCGATCCCGGTCACCGATGGTACGCGTATCGGCAAAAGAGGCCTCCATCTGGCGGTCTGGGCCTTGGAACATGGGTTCGAGACGGCTGACCTGACCGTGATTGCGGAACAGGACGTGCTGGGCGATCGCCTGATCCGTCAGCCCAAAAAACGACGCAAAGCCGAGAACTTTCTGACCGAGACCCAATCCCTAAGCCCCGGCGATCTGGTGGTGCATGTGGATCACGGCATCGGTCGCTACATGGGGATGGAGGTCGTCACAGCCGCCGGTGCGGCCCACGAATGCCTGCTGCTGGAATATGCCGAAGCGGCCAAGCTGTACCTGCCGGTCGAGAATATCGAACTGCTGTCGAAATACGGCCATGACGAGGGGCTGCTGGATCGTCTTGGCGGCGGCGCATGGCAGGCGAAAAAGGCCAAGCTGAAAGAGCGTATCCGCGAGATGGCGGACAAGCTGATCCGCATCGCGGCCGAGCGCGCCCTGCGCAAAGCGCCGGTCATGGACCCGCCGCCCCACGCGTGGGAGGAGTTCAGCGCGCGCTTCCCCTATCAGGAAACCGATGACCAATTGAGGGCCATTTCAGAAGTCATGGAGGACATGCATTCCGGCGCGCCAATGGATCGTCTGATCTGTGGCGATGTGGGATTTGGCAAGACCGAAGTCGCCATGCGCGCGGCTTTTGTCGCGGCCATGTCAGGTGTTCAGGTGGCCGTCGTCGCCCCAACCACATTGCTGGCCCGCCAACACGCGGCGTCGTTCAGGGATCGTTTTCGGGGCTTCCCGCTTGAGGTGCGGCAACTCTCGCGCTTTGTCTCGGCGAAAGAGGCGCAGCAGACCCGCGACGGGCTGGCGCGTGGCACGGTTGATATCGTCGTCGGAACCCATGCCCTGCTTGCAAAAGGCGTGCGGTTCAACAATCTCGGGCTGCTGATCATCGACGAGGAACAGCATTTCGGCGTCGGCCACAAAGAGCGCCTGAAACAGCTGCGCTCGGACATCCACGTCCTGACCCTGACTGCAACGCCGATCCCCCGGACGCTGCAATTGTCCCTAACTGGCGTGCGCGACCTCTCGATCATCGGCACGCCGCCCATCGACCGTCTGGCGATCCGAACCTATGTCAGTGAGTTCGATGCGGTGACGATCCGCGAGGCCCTGCTGCGCGAACACTATCGCGGCGGGCAGAGTTTTTATGTCGTCCCCCGTATCTCGGACCTGCCTGAAATCGAAGAGTTCCTGAAAGAACAATTGCCGGAACTGACCTATGTGGTGGCGCATGGGCAGATGGCAGCGGGTGAACTCGACGACCGCATGAACGCGTTTTACGATGGCAAATATGACGTGCTTCTGGCAACGACAATTGTGGAAAGCGGTCTGGATATCCCAGCGGCCAATACGATGGTGGTGCATCGGGCGGATATGTTCGGCCTGGCGCAACTCTATCAGATCCGAGGTCGGGTTGGGCGTTCAAAAACCCGCGCCTATGCTTACCTTACCACCAAACCGCGCCAGAAACTGACAGCCACTGCTGAGAAGCGCCTGCGGGTTCTGGGGTCACTCGATACGTTGGGGGCCGGGTTCACGCTGGCCAGTCAGGACCTCGACATTCGGGGCGCTGGCAACCTGCTGGGCGAGGAACAATCCGGCCAGATGCGCGATGTGGGGTATGAGCTATACCAGTCGATGCTGGAAGAGGCGATTGCCAAGATCAAGGCCGGTGAGATGGAAGGGCTGTCGGACGCTGATGACCAATGGGCCCCCCAGATCAATCTGGGCGTACCGGTTCTGATCCCCGAGGATTATGTGCCCGACCTCGATGTTCGCCTGGGCCTCTATCGCCGTCTGTCATCGCTCTCGACCAAGGTTGAACTGGAAGGCTTTGCCGCGGAACTGATTGACCGGTTTGGCACCTTGCCGAAAGAGGTGAACACCCTGATGCTGGTCGTCCGCATCAAGGCCATGTGCAAGCGCGCGGGTATTGCGAAACTGGATGGCGGGCCGAAAGGGGCCACGATTCAGTTTCACAATGACAAATTCGCCTCGCCCCAGGGATTGGTCGAGTTCATCCAGAACCAGCGTGGCATGGCGAAAGTCAAAGACAACAAAATCGTTGTGCGGCGCGACTGGAAGAAAGACAGCGACAAGATCAAGGGCGCTTTTGCGATTGCCCGTGACCTTGCAGAAAAAGTTGTGGCTGAAAGAAAAAAGGCCAAGACAAGCGGATAGCAGGGAAGGGGGCGCTGCCCCCGCCGCGGCAAGCCGCGACTCCCCCGAGGTATTTTCGGCCAGATGAAGCAGGGGATCCGGGCTTCATCTGGCTAAAAAATACCTCCGCCGGAGGCATCGCGCGAAGCGCGATTCAGGTCTGCATGGCAGACTGGGCACAGAAACAAGATGCAGCGACCGTGCGGTCGGCCCTGGCCAGCGCCAAATCCAGCCTCTGTTTGATCTGAGGCGTCTCAGCCGTATCGCCGCGCGCCTTGAGGCAAT
Organism: Ruegeria sp. YTSC192; assembly: GCF_059609705.1. NCBI lineage: Bacteria > Pseudomonadati > Pseudomonadota > Alphaproteobacteria > Rhodobacterales > Roseobacteraceae > Ruegeria > Ruegeria sp. YTSC192. The sequence goes on along the minus strand of NZ_JBXWMG010000002.1, from coordinate 30,383 downwards.
CGTGCAGGCCCTTCAAACTCCAGACATTGTCCGGATGGATCGAGGCGCGGCTGAGGGTTCCTCCAAGGCCCAGATCTTCTCGGTAGACGGCCTCCGCCTCAGTCAGATGGCCTTGTTCGAACAGCAGCGCGCCAAGGGCGTGACGGGTGGGTTGCATCCATCCCCAAGGCTCATCGTAGGGCAAGGTGTCGTCCAACTCGACGGATCGGCGCAGGTGGGCGAAGGCCAGATCGTAGTTCTCTTTGCGATACTCGATCTCACCACGCAGCATTTCGGTCGCGATCTCCAGCAGGTCGATAACGCGGTTGTTGTGCAATCGTCGCGCCTCGGGCACACGGGCTTTGGCTTTGAGGAAAAGCTGCTCCTCGGCTTCGGCGTTGGGCACATCCCCGGTCGCGGCGAAAGCAAGCGCGCGGGCGTAGTGGGTGGTTGCCGTCAGCGTGCGGTACAGGTCAGGGTCGTCGGGTAGCGCCAGCGCTTTTGCCTCCTCCCATCGGCCAAAGCGGATCAGGATGTGAGGTTCCATGGACATGTAGCTTTCAAAGAAATCCGCCATGGGTGGGCTTTCGATGCGCAACATCTCCTCGGGGGTCGTGTCCCAGATACCCTGGTTGGCCCGCAGGGCCGGTTCGATCTGCCCCAGAAACATCGCGCCATAGATGGTGAAATGATAGTCGTGCTGGCGGTAGCCGGTGTAGATGTTGAACGCCCCTTCACGCTCATAGTACTTCAGGTCCGATTCCGAGGCTTTCTGGTTCCAATGCACAACGTTGTGATAGTGGCCGCAGAGGACATCTATATGCGTTGGCATATGCACAAGGTGGCCTGCATCCGGGACCAGAGTGCGCAGAATGTCGCCTGCTTTCAGGGCTTTCTCGGGGGTTGGGGACATCTCCATCAGGTGGACATAAAGGTGCAGAAGGCCGGGGTGAGACATGGCGGCAGGGTCGTTCTGCATGGCCCACTCCAGCGCCTCTTGCGCCTCAAGCGTAGCGGCGCCGTCGGCAGGTTGGCCCGTTGACAGGTCCCACATTTGCCACGGCGTCAGGTTGAGCAGCGCTTCAACATAGATTGTACGCAGATCCAGATGATCTGGCTGAGCCTTGAAGGCTGCGCGCATCGCGTCGGCAAAATCATAGTCCCAATCATGCATGCCCTCGGTGGTGTCGCGCTGCGGGTAGCGGGATGGCAGGGCGTGGATCAGAGCCTTTTCAACGTCGCTACAGCCATCGGCCAGGCTCAGCGCCTTTTGCGTGGCGTCAAAGGCTTTGGTCAGGGCTTTTTGCCGTCCCCGGTCGTCTTGCAAATCCCACGGCAGGTTGTAGTTTGGGCCAGCCGCGTAAGCGACGCCCCAATGCGCCATGGCGCAGTTCGGGTCTTGTTCGGTGGCTTTCTCAAAGCAGGCGACGGCCTCGTCATGGTTGTAGCCATAGGTCCAGGCCAGCCCTCGGTCGAACCAGAGTTGGGCTTCAGCGGATGTTGTGGAAATAGGGCAGGAATAGGTGCCCAGATCGTAGTACTCACTCATAACTGACCCTCCGGCTTGTTGGTCGGGACAGCGTAGCGCGTTTGATCCGGGCTGAAAATCCTCAGGCGGGCAGTCTGTTTTCGATGCGCCCCATGTGGATCATCAGTCCGAATGCCAGGATACACATGGTCAGAATGCCGGTGGTCAAAGGCAGGATCGAGCCGTCGAACAGCAGCCCGACCGGGGCAGCAATGGCCGCGGCCAGCACTGTCGAAACCGAACCGATGACAGAGGCCGCCATTCCGGCGATATGCCCCATCGGCTCCATCGCGATGGCGTTCAGGTTGCCCATGGTTACACCGGCCATGAAGAACACGGTGGTTTGCCAAGCCACGAACAGGCCAAACGATGCGTTGGGAGACAGCGCAAAGGAATTGGCCAGGATGACCAGCGCGGTGATCGCGATCTGCACCCCGAGCGCCCATGTCACCATGCGGCGCATGCCAACGCGCACCACGAGGGCCGCATTCAACACACTGGCCGACCCTGACAGCACTGCGACAAACCCGAACCAGAACGGAAAGCTTTCCGCCCGGTCGTGGATTACGTCATAGACAGGCTGAACCATGGTCAACATGGTAAACAAAATCCCCATGCACAGAGTTTGCACCATGATCGACAGACGCACGGTGGGATGGGCGAACATCTCTTTCGTTGCGGCAACCATTAGAGGCAAGCGGAAGGGGCGACGGTTTTCGACAGCCAGCGACTCGGGCAGGCGGGTTCCCATCCAGACGCAGACGATCAGCGCAAACAGAATGAACGACACAAAGATGCCGCGCCAACCGAACAGGGCGATCACTCCGGCCCCCAACATGGGCGCCACGGCGGGCACAAGCGTGAACAGCAGCATCGCGATCGAAATGATGCGCGCCATGATCCGGCCCGAGTACAAATCGCGGATGACTGCCATGGCCACAACGCGCGGACCTGCGGCACCCAACCCCTGCGCCACACGGGCGGCCAGAACCAGTTCGAGCGAGGAACTGGCCCAGGCCACGGCCGAGGCCGCTATATAAAGCGCGACGCCGCCATAGATGACCGGTTTGCGGCCAAACGCATCCGATAGGGGGCCGGTGAAAAACGTGCCAATCCCCATCCCTAGCACAAAAGACGTCAGGATAAGCTGCGCGCGATTGACATCATCCGGGCTCAGCTGCGCGCCGATCTCGGGCAGGGCGGGCAGCATCGAGTCGATTGAAAAAGCGATGGTCGAGAACATCATTGCGATCAGCGCAATGAACTCTCCACGAGACATGCGGTTGGCCATGGGGACTCCTAACCTGATCGCGCTATCACGGCAGATCAGGTTGCGCCAGACCGGAATTTTGCACAGGCCTTTGTGCTTCTATGCAGGGGAAGCCTCAAGTTGAGACATGATGTCTTCGATCACTTTTTCCCACATTTCAGGGGGCTGTGCGCCCGGAACGGCATGCTGGTTGGCTACGATGTAGGTCGGAACCGAGCTGACACCCATCTGGCGGGAATGGGTGTCGCGGTTGCGGATATCCTCGCGGTCGGCGTCGGATTTGAGCAGTTTCATCACCACTGCCGCGTCCATGCCAGCGCTATCGGCGATGTCAGACAGAACCTCGGGGTCGCCGATATCGCGCGCCTGAACGAAATATGCGTCGAACAGAGCGTCAACGACGGCGTTCTGCTTACCCTCGATCCCGGCCCAGTGGATCAGGCGATGCGCGTCCAGGGTGTTTGGTGTGCGTTTCATCCCCTCGAAGTCAATCTTCAGGCCCGCATTCTCGGCATGTTCAACCACGGGTGCATAGGCGCGCACCGCGCCGTCCTTGCCGCCAAACTTCCGTTCCAGATATTCGCGCCGATCCATGCCTGCATCTGGCATGTCGGGGTTCAGCTGGAACGGGTGCCATTCGATCACAAACGGGTGGTCCGGCAGTTTTGCCAAGGCTTTGTCCAGATGGGTTTTGCCGATGTAGCACCACGGGCAGATCGGATCGGACAGGATATCAAGCTTGACGGTCTGGGTCATCGGTTGGACGCCTTGAAATAGGCCGGCAACGCGCGGCGCAGGAGTTTGCCGTTGCCGCCGGTTGGCAACTCGGGAAGGTGAACGAAGGCACGCGGCTGTTTGTAACGCGCCAGATTGGCTTGGACATAGGCGTGCAGAGCGTCTTCGTCCAGTCTATCGGGGCCAGAGTAGAAGGCCGCTATCACAAATGTGTCCTGTTTGACCTCGACGGCTGCGGCCCCGACCTGGGTGACGCCGGGATAGCGGGACAGGACGGATTCGACCTCAACCGGCGAGACGCGGTAGCCGCCTGCGTTCATCATGTCATCGTCGCGCCCCAGATAGGTGATCTGCCCATCAACGGCCATGGCACCCTGATCGCCGGTCAGAAACCAGTCACTTTGCAGTCGGGCGGCGGCCTCGTCCGGGGCGTTCAGGTAGGTCAGCATCAGGCCGGGATCAGAGCGGTGAATGGCGATGGTCCCCTCGGTCCCTTGCGGCACGGGTCCCTCCGGCCCGAGGATCGCGACGCGACGGCCCGGTTGCGGCTGTCCGAGGGCATCCCCGCGCGCAGGATGGGTCGGGCTGGACGAGATGAAGGTCGAACACTCGGACATGCCGAACGCTTCGTAAAGCTCCGTTTCGGTGGCCGTTTCCCACTGGGTATGCAGGGCGCGAGACAACTTTTCCCCCGCGCATAGGCCGTGGCGCAGTTCGGGCAGCTCGATCCGATCCGTACCGGACAGCATCTTGCGATACACTCCGGGTGCTGCGGCAAAGATCGTCGCGCGGTTTTGGCGCAGCATTTGCGGCAATTGCGACATATCGGTGCCGGGTTCGGGGATCAGGGCCGAAGCTCCGATCGTCCATGGATCCATTAGCCCGGTGCCCAGCGTATAGGTCCAGTTGAATGCACCCGCATGGCACAGGCGGTCCTGTTCGGTCAGACCATACCAGCCGTCGACCATCATCTGACGCGCCCAGATTGCGCGATGAGCGTGGGCGACTGCGCGGGGCGTGCCCGAGGTGCCAGAGGTATAGACCACATAGGCCAGACGCTCGGGGTCGCCCATGTCGAACTGCACGGGTGGCAGATCATGCATGGCGATCAGGGCGTCTAAATAAATCTGATGGGGGTGCTGGGCGCAAGCAACCGAGGGGTCGCGCAAGATGGCGGCTGGCGAAAGCTCCGCTATGATCCGCGCGGTTTCCGGCTCGGTCAGTTGCGATGACGTCGGAACGGGCACGATGCCGACAGCGATGGCCCCAAGATAGGCGATTGGAAACTCGACGGTGTTTCCAAGACGCATCAGAACGATGTCCCCGGGGTGTAGTCCGGCCTGCAACAGGCCCTGACCCGTTCCCAGAACGGCGGCTTTCAATGCGCGATAACTCCAGTCTTCGGACCCGTTCTGACGCAACACGGACAGGGCGGTTTTATCAGCCAACTCGTCCGCCTTGCGCAGCACATGAGCAGCCAGATTGAACGGGGTCGGGCAGGGCGTCGGTGGCCCCTGATCGAAGATGGACAGCATGGCATCTGGCTAACCCGGCCCATGGCGCGTTGCAAGCGCGGCTTGTGCGCCCTATAGACAGGGGCATGAGTACCCAAGATCCCAAATCCCTGATCCGCATTGCCCGCGACGCAGGCGACCACGCAGAACCCGAGCCTTTGGACCTGGGTGTCCGCGTGCGTGAATTGCGTAAAGCGCGGAACTGGACGCTGGAGCAGGCGGCCTCACAGGCGGGGCTGGCACGGTCTACTCTCAGCAAGATCGAAAACGGTCAGATGTCGCCCACTTATGATGCGCTGAAAAAGCTGGCCATCGGGTTGGAGATATCAGTGCCGCAGCTTTTCACTCCGCCGCAGCGCGAACAGGTGATTGGCCGCATGGCAGTAACACGTTCAGGTGAGGGGGCTGCGCATGCCACCGCCACTTATGAGCATGAGCTGCTGGCCGAAACCCTGACCAAAAAGCAAATGCTACCCTATCGTGCCCGCGTCCGCGCCCGTTCGATGGATGAGTTCGAAGGCTGGGTGCGCCATGACGGGGAGGAGTTCATGTATGTCCTGACCGGCGTCGTGCGTCTTTACACCGAATTCTATGAACCGGTTGAGATGCGCCGCGGCGACAGCGCCTATTACGACGGCAGCATGGGGCATAATGTGATTTCGGTCAGCGACGAGGATGCGACCATCCTCTGGGTGACATCACTCGCTTAGGATCAGTTCAATTCGCGGTTCAAGGACTCGGTGAATAGAAAATCTTCGACTTCTTCGCGGGCTTCATTGACGGTCAGATGATGGCGTTCGGCCAGATAGGCCTCGAACTGTTTGCGATCCTTGCCAACACGGGGCATGTCCTGTTCCCGCAGGTTGGGAAATCGGCGTTTCGCGCGGGCGTAGCACGCGTTCCAGTCTTGTGTCAGATCGGTCCAGTTCAGCATCTACGAGCTTTCCTTCTTCGGGTTTCAGGACGGCTCTCCCCTATGAATAGGGTACGGAGGAGTTAACGCTGTGCAAGACATGACAAAATGTCGCACCCTTGACCAGGTCGAAATTATGCCAATCAGAGTCAGGTTTGCGCGGCGGGGCTGGCGTAAATGCCGTTCAAACGTCCAAATATAGGGGCATTTTGCGCAATGAACGCATGATTTTGTTGGCCGCAGAATGTGCCAGTTTTTGCCGATCACCACGTGCAAAAGGCGTCAGGTCCGGTGCGTCACACCCTATGCGCGTGGTTCTAGTCGGCGTACCACCAGACCTCGGGCATGTATTGCGGGCCATCACCATAGATCGGCAGCGTTTCGGGGTATTTCAGGGCGCTGACATGAGCGATGCGACCGACATCGAAGCTCCAGATCGGGATCACGTATCGGCCCGCTGTCAGAACCCGGTCAAGCGCGCGGGTTGCGGCCTCGAAATCCTCGCGACTTTCCGAGGCCAGCATGGCGTCGATCAGACCGTCCACAGCCGGCGAGGCGACGCCCATCAGGTTGCGCGTGCCCACCGCATCGGCGGATTCGCTGCCCCAATACAGGCGCTGTTCATTGCCGGGTGACAAGGACAGGGCGCGGCGGAAGGGTGTCATATCGAAATCCAGCTCAGACACCCGCCCGGTATATTGCGCATTGTCGACACGCTCGGTCGTGACCTGAATGCCCAGTCGTTCCAGCGCACGCGTGTAGATCTCGACCGCGGTCTGCATCTCACCATCGCCCTGTTGCAGCAGAACGTTGATCTGGAACGGCTCACCCGCCGCATTGCGCAGCACGCCGTCCTGAATGGTCCAACCTGCCTCGGCCAGCAGTTTTGCTGCCTTGCGCAGGTTCGAACGATTGCGGGCCGAACCGTCGCCTTCGGGTGGGGTATAGCCTTCGAGCGTGCCGGGGATCAGGTCTGCACTATAGGGCGCCAACAGGTCCGCAACGCGGCCTGTTGCCGGTCCCGGTTGCATCGCCAGATCCGAACCCGAGAAATAGGATGAAATCCGCGACTGCGCGCCGCCGGTGATCGTGTCGTTGATGAATTCAAAATTGAAGGCCAGCATCAGGGCTTCGCGCACGCGCCAGTCGTCGAACGGAGCTTTGCGGGTATTCATCACCAGCCCGGTCATGCCCGAGGGCTTGCCATGGGGGATCTCGGTCTTGATCACATCGCCGCGCTGAACGGCGGGGAAACTGTACTGCGTGTCCCATTTATCGGCGTTGAACTCACGCACGGCCGAAAGCTCTCCGGCTTTGAAGGCTTCGAACAGAACGGTGGCGTCGCCGTAGAATTCGATCCGGATGTCATCGAAATTCATCGTGCCACGGCGAAACGGAACATCAGCGCCCCAATAGTCCGGATTTCGACGCAGGTTCACATAGCGTCCGGCCTCATAGTCTTCGACCACATAAGGTCCGCTGCCAACGGGAACATCGTGCAGCTGCGCGTCGGCAAAATCCTTCCCTTCCCATTGGGCTTTCTGAAGGATTGGGCGCAGGCCTACGATCAACGCAAGTTCGCGGTCAGCCCCGTTAAAGCTGATCCGGACCGAGCGCGGACCGGTCTGTTCGATACTGTCGATCTTGGACCAGAGACCGCGATAGCGCAGATGCCCTTCGGTCCCGAGGGTCTGAAAAGACCAGATCACATCGTCAACCGTGACCGGGGTGCCGTCGGAGAATCGGGCCGCGTCCCGGAGGGTAAATTCCACCCAAGAGCGGTCTGGCGCAGTCTCAACCGATTCGGCTAACAGCCCGTAAAGAGTGAAAGGTTCGTCCCAGGACCGGCCCATCAGGCTCTCGTGGGTCCAAAATCTTAACTGCCACGGAGGGGTGCCTTTTTGCACAAACGGGTTCAAACTGTTAAAGCCGCCGGTATTTCCGAAAACGACTTTGCCGCCTTTGGGTGCCTCTGGGTTCGCATAGGGTAGAGACACAAAATCCGGTGGTAGGGCCGGGTCCCCATACATAGCTATGCCATGAGTCGATTCTGCTTGCGCCAGGGTGGACGCAAATAGCAGGGCGATTCCCGCTGCCAAACCTCGAAGCGGGCGTGTAAAATCCGGGCTCATTTTGGAAACAATCCTGCTCTGGCCTTATTTTGTTGGGATTCATCGTAGCGATGATTTTTCTTGTTTTCAAACTTTTAGCTTGGACGAAAGCGCAGAATTGCTTATAAAGGTCTCACTGCTCGATAGGTTTCTTGCCTGTATGAAACCTGCCTCAATAACTTAACGCCCGCTTCGTGCGGGCGTTTTTTTTGGCAGATTTGAGGCCCTTCATACTGCAGTTCCCCGTTTTCTTTGCAGGTGCAGCATGGCACTCTGCGTTGCAGGTGAACTCAGGGGAAATGCAGTCATGAGCCTTTCGGGAAAAACGGCAATCATCACGGGATCAAATTCGGGCATCGGTCTGGGCATCGCGCGCGAGCTAGCCAAGGCCGGGGCGGATGTGGTTTTGAACTCGTTCACGGATCGGGATGAAGATCACGCGCTGGCCGCAGAGATTTCGAAAGAGACCGGCACCAACGCGCGCTACATTCAGGCCGATATGTCCAAAGGGGATGAATGCCGTGCCCTGATCGAAAAGGCGGGGTCTTGCGATATTCTGGTGAACAACGCGGGCATTCAGCATGTGTCCCCCATAGACCAGTTCCCGATCGACAAATGGGATGCGATCATCGCGATCAACATGAATTCGGCCTTCCACACGACTGCAGCCGCCTTGCCATTGATGCGCGCAAACGGGTGGGGGCGCGTGGTGAACATCGCCTCGGCCCATGGTTTGACGGCCTCTCCGTTCAAAGCGGCCTATGTGGCGGCCAAGCATGGCGTTGTTGGCATGACCAAAGCTGTCGCGCTGGAAACTGCGCAAGAACCGATTACCTGCAACGCGGTTTGCCCGGGTTACGTGCTGACCCCTCTGGTCGAGGCGCAGATCCCTGACACGATGAAGGAATACAACATGAGCCGTGAGGACGTGATCAAGAACGTCATGTTGGAGCGGCAACCGTCCAAAGAATTCGCCACGGTTGAGCAATTGGGCGGGACGGTGCAGTTCCTTTGCTCGGATGCGGCGGCGCAGATCACCGGGACGACTATCTCGGTCGATGGGGGCTGGACGGCGTTGTAGTCAAGATGGGGGCTCTGCCCCCATACCCCCGAGGTATTTTTAAACAGAAGAAGGGTTGGGACCGTGAAACAGATCAATCTTGCCCTGCAGGGTGGTGGAGCGCATGGGGCGTTCACCTGGGGTGTTCTCGACCGGCTTCTGGATGAAGAGGATGTCGAGGTTGCGGCGATCACCGGGACCTCAGCCGGGGCCTTGAACGGGGCCGCGTTCAAGTCTGGCATGGTGGCTAATGGGCGCGAGGGGGCACGGGCGCGGTTGGACGGGTTGTGGCAACGCATGGGGGCCATTGGCGACATGCGAATGGCCAACTGGTTCCGGGGGCTGGAACCCGCGAGCATTGCGCAGGCGATGGAGTATTCGCTGCCTTACTCCATTGGCGATGCGTGGTCGCGGATGGTATCGCCCTATGCTTATGGTCCGTTCTATTCGAACCCTTTGGAAACCGTGGTGGACCGGTTCAACTTTGATGAGGTCTGTGCCGATCAGGGGCCGCGTCTGTTTGTGTGCGCAACCTGCGTGCGCAGCGGCAAGATCCGTGTGTTTACGGGTGATGAGATATCGACCAATGCGATTTTGGCCTCGGCCTGTTTGCCGACCTTGTTCAAAGCGATTGAGATTTACGACCCCAAAACCGACAGGACCGAGGCTTATTGGGATGGCGGCTATACCGGCAACCCGGCGCTGTACCCGTTGTTTGAGAGCGACCTGCCCGATGATGTGGTGATTGTGAATATCAACCCGCTGGAACGGCACGAGTTGCCGGTCACACCGCAGCAAATCCAGAACCGGATTAACGAGATCAGCTTTAACTCGTCGTTATTCCGCGAGCTGCGGGCGATCAATTTCGTTCAGCGGTTGCTGGAAGAGGGTAAGTTGAAAGCCGGTGAGATGAGCCGCGTACTGGTTCACATGATTGCTGACAATGAGTTGATGAACAGCCTGTCCGTCGCGACCAAAACGGTGCCCAATCCGGTAGTCCTGCACAAGCTGAAACAAGCAGGACGCGATGCGGCAGATGGGTTTTTGGCGCGTCACAAGGATGATCTTGGACAGCACAGTACCGTCGATTTGCCCGCGATGTTCGGCTGACTACTCGGGTGGTTGTGTCGGGTCTTTTTCGTTGGGATAGACCAGACCCGCCGAGATCACGAGCTTTGCGGCCTCTTCAATCGACATGTCCAGCAGGATCACGTCTTCTTCCGGGAAGAACAGCAGAAAGCCAGAGGTCGGGTTGGGCGTTGTCGGGATGAAAATGCTCAGCAGGTTGCCGCCGGTTTCGGCGCGGTTGCTGACCTCACCCTTTGCTGTTGTCGACACGAAGCCAATGGCCCAGATGCCACGGCGCGGATATTGCACAAGGCAGGCTTTCTCGAACGAGCGTTCGGTCTGTGCGAACACCGTCTCTGAAATCTGCTTGATGCCGGAATAGATCGAGCGGACGATCGGCATCCGTTCCACCAAGCTTTCGGTGAACGAGATGAAAGACCGGCCCAGGATGCCTTTAGCAACCCATCCGACCAGAATGGTGAACACCAGGAAGATGATGACCCCGACGCCGCGCAGGTTGATGCCCACATATTCCTCGGGGCGGAACTGCTGTGGCACCAGCGGCAGAACGGCGCTGTCGATCCAGCCCACGACGGACCAGATCAGCCAGATCGTCAGCCAGACAGGTGCAATAACGACGATACCCGTCAGGAACGAACCGCGCAGGCGCGAGAACAGGCCGGGGCGGCGATGGGGTTCTTCGTCAAACGGTGTGTTCATTACAGGTCCGAGTGGTTTGTAAAACTACCTAAGCAGTCCGATGCGCCGGTGCAATAGGGCAGGTTTACGCGCCGTTTACCAGTGCCTTAGCAATATTCGCCGCCAATCTTGCGTTGTTGCGCACCAATGCGATGTTTGCGGTGAGTGAGCGGCCATCCGTCTTTTCAAAGATCCGCTGCAGCAGATAGGGCGTGACAGCCTTGCCGGTGATCCGATGGGCGTCGGCATCTGCCTGCGCGGCGGCGATGATCGGGGCCAGCTCCTCGGCCGGGATCTGGTCTGAGGTTGGGATCGGGTTTGCGACCAGCTGACCGCCCGGCAGTCCCAGCGCGCGGCGCGTGGCATGAGCTTTGGCGATGGCCGCGGCGCTGTCCATGCGCAGAGGTGCGGCATAGGGGGATTGCGCAGACCAGAAGGCTGGAAAGGCGTCCTGACCATAGGCAATGACCGGAACGCCCAGCGTTTCCAGAACCTCAAGTGTTTTTGCCAGATCGAGGATCGCTTTTGCACCCGCCGCCACAACCGTCACCGGGGTTTGACCCAGCTCGTGCAGGTCTGCGGAGATATCAAACGTGGTCTCGGCCCCCTGATGGACGCCTCCGATCCCGCCTGTCGCAAACACCTCGATCCCGGCATGTTGCGCGGCGATCATGGTTGCCGCCACGGTTGTGGCCCCGGTGCCGCCGGTCGAGATACAAGCCGCCATATCCGCGCGAGAGATTTTCGCAACACCCTGCGCCTGGCCCAAGGCTTGCAGCTGGTCGGGTTCAAGGCCCACATGCAGCACGCCTTTGATCACGGCCATGGTGGCTGGCACGGCCCCGGCATCGCGGATGTCCTGTTCCACCTGTGCGGCGACCTCAACGTTCTGAGGGTAGGGCATGCCGTGGGTAATGATGGTGCTTTCCAGCGCCACGATGGGGTGGCCTGCGTCTTTCGCGGCGCGGACTTCGGCAGAGTAGTGGATGGGGATCACAGCGGAGTTTCTCCTGAAACGTAGGTTGCAGCGGCGTGGAGCGCACGGGCCAAGGCCGTTTGCGCATCGGCGCCGTCTGATTCTGAAGCGATATGGGCGGCCATGAATGTGTCGCCCGCGCCGGTTACGCGGGTCACAAGCACAGACGGAGGTGTCCGGGTCAGAACGCCCTGGGCCGAGCCCACGGTGGCAGAGTTGCCGCCATCGGTGACCAGAACGCGCAGCGCGCCCCGGTCCAGCAGGCCTTTGGCAGCGGATTCGGAATCGGTGAACTCGCGCTGACACAGTAGGCCAGCCTCTTCGAGGTTCACATAAAGCGTCGCGCGGGCGTGTTTGAGGAAAGGCAGTAGACGTTCGGCCTTGCCGGGCGAGGCCGGTGCAACCCGCAAGTCCGCCTTGGCGAAGGCGGGGCTTTGGGCGATTTCCTCCAGCAGGTCCAATGTCAGGTTGCCATCCAGCGCAATCGGTCCTTCGAACGGCGTGTTCTCATAGCCCAGCGGCCCATGAATCAACGGTCGCAGAATTTTCGCCCCCGAAGCCTCAAGCGAGTGGGCATCGGCGATGGCAGCGATCAGGCCGTTGGCCCCTTCAACCGCCATGTAGCGATCGGTCGGCAGGTCTTGCGAGCGGTAGATATGGTCGGTGACCATGCCCAGCCGGGCGCACGCATGGACCAACTCGTCACCCTCTGGGTCGCGACCAATGGCTGTCAGCAAGGTTGGGGTCATGCCGAACCGCACCAGCGTCATGGCAATGTTCATGGCAACGCCGCCGGGCAAGCGGGTGATCCGCCCCGGCACGTCCGATCCTTGCCGCATGGCACTGGCCGAGCGCCCGATCACGTCCCACAGGACCGAGCCGATACATAGGATTTCACTGTTCTGAGTCATGGCGCAGTCATGCCGCAGCACCGAGGGCCGTGCAAGTCAGAACGTCAGCGGTAGCAGAGATAAGGCCTCTGTGACCTGCTCCGCATTCGTTTCGACTTGCGATCTGATGCGTTCGGCGGGACACTCAACCTGTATGATTGATGATTTTATTGATGAGCGTCGCAGATGAGCGGTATTTTCCGTTTCCTCCTGATTTTGCCTGTTTTTCTGGTCCTTTCGGCATGGTCTGCGAGGGCACAGACCGCCCCGACGATTGTCGAGTTCTGGACGAAGGCAGACACTTTGTTCCTTGAGGTCACGCTAAATGCCGAGATGTTCGTGGCCGGGATCGACCCCGAAACCCGGCCCGATTTTGCCGATGACGCGCGGTACAGAGAATTGCGCCGCCGGGTGTCCTCAGAGCTAGAGCCTGAGGTCCGGGCGTTTGCCAAAGACTGGTCCAGTTCGCTGAAAGTCGAACTCGCAGGCCCGGTCAGCCTGTCCTATGAGGGCGTGCGCATTCCCATTGTTGGCGATCCAGATACTCCGCGTCTGTCAAAGCTGCTGCTGGCCGCGTCGCTGCCGGAAGGCGCGTCCAGTCTGCGTCTGACATGGCCTGCGGGGCACGGGCCTGCCGTTGTGAAACAGCAACGTGTCGACGCACCCTACACGGGCTATCTGGTCGCCGGAGAAGCCAGCCCGCTGATCCCGTTGCAAGGTGGTGCTGCGCTTGGTCCCGAGCAGGTGCTGCAGGTGTTTCTGCCAAAGGGGCTGTCCCGCATTCTGCCGCATGGCTATCACGAGATCGCCCTTGTGCTGTCGTTGGTTTTTTTGACCCTCAGCCTGCGTCCGCTGTTGGCTCAGATGCTGATTGTGTCCCTCGGGTTGGTCTTCGGTCTGGCGCTTTCGGTCTACGGCGCGGTTGTGTTGCCCTCTCAGGCGCTAACAGTTGCAACCCTTGTGTTGGCGCTGTGGAACCTGGTTCTGCGACGGTTGACCGTATTCCGCCTGCTCGCTGTTTTCGGTGCTGGATTGTTGTGTGGGATCACGCTCAGCACTTCTCTGGCGACAATTGGGGTGCCGCCGGATCATTTGCCACCCGCGATATTCGGCTATGCGGGCGGAGTGCTGCTTGCGCTTTGCGCCATAGCTGCCGCAAGTTTTGCGGTCTCGGCGTTGATCGCCGGGGCGTCCGAGCGGATGCGAGGCCGGGTTTCCGTCCTGGCCTCGATCCTGATTGCGGGAATTGCGGTCTATTGGTTGGCCGCGCCCCTGATATTCAGCTAGCCATGTGGGACAACAGCTCGTTCAGAGCGGCCGATGGGTCCTCGGCCGACCAGATTTCGTCGCCGATGCCGAAGAAATCCGTATGCGGGGTCAAGGTGCGGATCAGATCCGGGGTCAGCCCGCCCTCGGCCACAACCGGGACCTCGATCATTTCCGACCACCATTGGAACAGGTCCTTTTCGGCCAAGGTCCCGTCGCCCAGAGACGACGCCCCGACAGGGCCAAAAGCGACGTAGTCGACGCCTGCTTCGCCTGCCGTCATGCCGTCGTGGCTGGAGGTTCCACAAAAGCTGCCGACAATTGCATCTGCGCCCAGTTCCTTACGCGCAGCCCGGACCGAGCGCGCCGCGTCGTCCAGATGCACGCCGTCCAACCCCAGCCGTTGCGCCAGCAGAACGTGGTTCGTGATCACGATGGCCACGTCGCGCGCATGCGCCACCTCGCGGCAGGCATCTGCGGCGCGTGCGATCGTGTCCTCGTCATTCCCAGCCAAGGCCAGCCGGATGCAAGCAATCTCGGTCCCGTCAAGAACCCGCGCCAATTGGTCGGGGAAGGTGCTGAGCGTGATGGTCGGCGGTGTGATCAGATAGACCTGAGGCTGCTCGGGGGTTTCCATTAGCGCGTCCTTCGCTTTCATTCTTTGGCGCGGTTTAGCGGATTGAGCGCGGGAAGCAAACTTTTAAGCCTGCCGAGCGGGTATTTGGAAACAGAAGAAGAGGATCGGGTTGCCCTGATGAGGCTGGGTGATTAGAGCAGGCGGAACTTTCGGAGACAGCCATGCCTAATGACACATCTCAGCCTTCCTTTGTACTCGTGCGCCCGCAAATGGGCGAAAACATCGGGGCCGCCGCGCGGGCGATGTGGAATTTCGGGCTGGACCGGATGCGGATCGTCGCCCCTCGGGACGGGTGGCCGAACCCGAAGGCGGTGGCGATGTCCAGCGGTGCTGGTAGGCTTCTGGACGAGGCGCAATTGTTCGACGATCTGGCCGGGGCGCTGTCTGACACCACTTTTGTGTTTGCAACCACGGCACGGCAACGCGGTCTGACCAAGCCGGTCTACAGCCCGGAACGCGCCATGCAGATCGCGGCTGAAAAGGTTGCCGCAGGTGAAAAGGTCGCCGTTCTCTTTGGCCCGGAACGCGCGGGGCTTGAGAATGAGGATATCGCCAAGGCCAATGCCATCATCTCGGTGCCTGTGAACCCGGAATACGCCTCACTCAACCTTGGGCAATGCGTGTTGCTGACCGCTTATGAGTGGATGCGTCAGACCGGTGATGTGGTGCATGAGGCCACCGATCTGGGCAAGGGCGACTGGGCGACCGGGATCGAGGTTGAAAAGCTGGTCGAACACTATGAGGATCGGTTGGAGGAGGCCGGTTTCTTCTACCCGCCGGAAAAGGCCGAGAGCATGAAGACCAATCTGCGCAACCTGTGGTCGCGGATGCGGATGACGCGGGCGGATGTACAGATGCTGCACGGTGTCATGCGTCAGATGGTCCGTTGGAAAGACAAAGGGTAAGGCTGGACCTTGCCCCTCACTGGCCCTAGCTTGCGACGAAATCCAGAGCTTGCGACGAAATCCAGGACATATGAGGACAGCATGAGCGCCAAGCGCAGCATCTTCGAAGAAGTCTCAGACACCGAAAAACAACAAGCCGTTCAACCCGGTATGATCGACAAGGGACGTGGCGGTGCACGTAAGGCGATCCGGGCGTGGCTGATGATCCTGTTTGTTCTGGTCGTTGTGATGATCGCCGTGGGTGGCCTGACCCGGCTGACTGACAGCGGGCTGTCGATCACCGAATGGCGTCCGATCACCGGGGCAATCCCGCCGATGACCGAGGCCGACTGGCAATCCGAATTCGACAAATACAAGGAAATCGACCAGTGGCGCATCCAGAACCAATGGATGCAGCTGAATGATTTCAAATTCATCTATTGGTGGGAATGGGGCCACCGCCAATTGGGCCGCGTGATCGGTTTGGTCTGGGCGCTTGGCTTCTTTGGCTTCCTGATCGCGCGCAAAATCCCCACGGGGTGGACCGGCAAACTGCTGATCCCCGGCGCCTTGGGGGGTGTCCAGGGTGCGGTCGGCTGGTGGATGGTCGCCTCGGGCGTGACGCAGGGAGAGGGGATGACGGCCGTTGCCAGCTATCGTCTGGCGACACATCTTGGCTTGGCCTTCGTGATCCTTGGGTTCCTTGCGTGGTATATCTTTGAGCTCGGCCGGGATGAGCGCGACCTGATGCAAGCGCGGCGCGCGAAAGAGGCGAAACTGTTCTCGCTCTCGACTGGCCTGCTTCATTTCACCTTTTTACAAATACTCATTGGCGCGCTTGTCGCCGGGATCGACGCTGGGAGGTCCTACACCGACTGGCCTTTGATCGGTGGGCAGGTATTGCCGCCAGATGCGACCATGCTGGAACCGATGTGGCGCAACTTTTTCGAAAGCCCCGGTCTGGTGCAGTTCATCCACCGTTGCGCGGGATATCTGCTGTTCATCTTCGCCATCATCGTCTGGCGTCGGGGGCAGGGCAGCGCCCATCCGCAGACCCGTTTTGCCTTCAACGCCGCCTTCGCAGCCCTGTCGCTGCAGGTGGTTGTCGGCATCGTCACGGTCGTTTACGCGGCACCGTGGCAGATCGCCATTTTCCACCAGTTCATGGCCGTCGTAGTCTGGACCCTGATCCTGCGCGCGCGCTTCCTGAGCGGCTATCCCATTGCAACCTCAATCCGTGGAGCGTGACCCGATGAGCGCCTTTGACGACCTGATGGCCTTTCAACGTGAAACCTCGGCCCTTGGTCAGATTGCCGGCCGGCTCGGCTGGGATCAGGAAACCATGATGCCGCGTGGAGCCGCCCCGCAACGGGCCGAGGAAATGGCCGCGATCGAGGCCGTTCTGCACGCCCGCAAGTCCGACCCGCGTGTGGCGGAATGGCTGGACCAAGCCGACGCGACCGATCCCTCGGATCAGGCACAGCTTCGCGAAATCCGCCGGTCTTATGAGCGCACCATCAAAGTCCCCGCTGATCTGGCCACGGCGATTGCCCGCGTCACTTCGGCGGCGCAGGGCACATGGGCGCAGGCGCGGGCAGAGGAAGATGTCGCAGCCTTCTTACCAGTGCTGGATGAGGTTGTTTCGCTCAAGCGACAGGAAGGCGAAGCACTGGCGCAGGGCGGCGATGTCTATGATGCGATGGTCGAGGATTACGAGCCGTACACCACCGGCGCTCAGATTGCCGCTATTTTCGACGAAATGCGCCCCCGGCTGGTCGCACTGCGCGCCGCCGTGCTGGACCGGCCTGAGCCCGCAGCGCTGAGCGGTCATTTTGATGAAGCAAAGCAGATGCAGCTGTCGCAGAAACTGGCTGTTGCGTTCGGGTATGACCTGAACAACGGCCGCGTTGACAAGGCGGTGCACCCGTTTAGTTCGGGCAGCGGTCTGGATGTGCGCATCACGACTCGCACCAGTGAAACCGACCCGTTCAACTGCTTCTATTCGACCATTCACGAGGTTGGCCACGCGGCTTATGAACAAGGTATCAACCGTGATTTCCTACTGACCCCGCTTGGAAACGGCGTGTCGATGGGCGTGCATGAAAGCCAAAGCCGGATCTATGAAAACCAGCTTGGCCGCTCGCGGGCCTTCACCGGATGGCTGTTTGCCCAGATGCGCGATGCGTTCGGAGAGTTCGGGATCACGGATGCCGACGCCTTCTACGCCACGGTGAACCATGTCCAGAATGGCTATATCCGGACCGAGGCAGATGAGGTGCAATATAACCTGCACATCATGCTGCGCTTTGATCTGGAGCGCGCGTTGATGGCCGGGGACCTGCAGGTCTCGGACCTTGAGGCCGCGTGGAACGACCGCTTCAAGGCAGATTTCGGTTTTGCGGTCGACAAGCCCTCGAACGGGTGCTTGCAGGATGTGCATTGGTCGGTTGGCCTGTTCGGCTATTTCCCGACCTATTCGTTGGGCAATGTCTATGCAGGGTGTCTCTATCACGCGTTGCGGAGTGTTTTGCCGGGGCTGGATGATCAACTGGCGCAAGGCGATACCTCTGGCGCGACCGGTTGGCTGCGGGAGAATGTCCAGCAATATGGCGGGCTCTACGCCCCGCGCGAGGTCATCCAGCGCGCAAGCGGGATGGAGCCGGGTCCGGAGCCTTTGCTTGACTATCTGGAGAAAAAGTTCGGGGCGTTGTACGCATTGTGACAGGGGCCGAAACAGGCCAGACGGATAATCTGGACCTAGTTGTATGTTCAGGTCGCGATAGGGGGCGAAACTCTGGTCAGCGCCCGCTTTGCGTTGCCCCAATGACGGCAATGCGCAGGTAGCGGGCTTTGCAAATTTCTTGCTTCAAACAACAAAATATGGTGGGCTTTCCGCCTTTGCGGCGATGAGCTTACAGTTGTTTTCTAACCCTACTGGCTACATTCATGCAAAAAAACACATTCTTATACGAGGTATCTCAGGAACTTGCGCGCTTCGATGCCAAACTCTTGGGTTTGTTTAGATGTCCGGTATGTCTGCGAGACCTGCCGATTGGCAACTTTGGAGGCTCCCATGCTGACAATGCTATCAACGAAGAGCACATAATACCGGATTCGGTCGGGGGGAAACAAACGACCTTTTTGTGTAAAAGGTGCAATAGCACATTCGGGCACAAGCAGACAAAATGGCTCGTTGAGTGGATTGAACTAAAAGAAGGAGGTGCACCATTTCCGATAGATCCGAAAAAGCAGAAGGCCAGGATTAGTGCCAACGGACGCAAATTGAATGGTTCAATGCTTCTCGGTGAGGATGGAGCGTTTGAGTTTTACACGGACCGGAAACGTTCGAACCCAGTAGACTTCGATGCGCACTGGAGAGAGCCAAAACCCTCTGAAATCAATATTGAATTTTCGATGCCAGTCTTTGCTAACGAGAATTCTTTGCGAGTGGGCTATCTTACTGCTGCCTACGGTCTTTGGTTCAAGAATTTCGGGTATTCCTTTATCCTTCAGTCAAGTTTGGAAACTGTCAGAAGGCAGATTCTGAACCCAGAAAAAAACATTGTGGATTGGAATTTTCTCATTGAAATCCCAACTCGTGAAATCAGAGAACCGAGCATCGGCCTTATGAGGTTTGATCAAGATTATTTTCCGATTGCTGCAGTCTACGACCACATTGTGCTACTGCCCTCAGCGCAGAAATTACACCCTCCAAGAACGTCTGTCGAAAAAGTATCCAAGAAGCTGATGTCTTTGGGTGACGAAATTGCCCCACGTTTTCAGCATCGCTGCGTGGGACCAGCCGTAATGATTTGTGACGGTCAAATCGTGATTCAGCCAGACATGATTGCCAATGCGACCATCTCGCCTCAGCACATTTGGGTCGATGGCTGGCCATAGGAGCAGCCCTTAGTGGGGAGAGGGCTGCTTACGCTACACTTGGTATGAATGTCTCAAAAGGGCTACACTGAAGCCCTCCAGAAAAAATGGGGAGGGTCGCAAAGTCCGCCACACAGACGCCCGGAATGATCGCCGAGGCTGGTGTGAGCCTCGGCGTTTTGTTCTTAGTCTTCGGCCTCGTCCTCATCCCCCTGATCCGCGATCCAGGCGACGCTGACGACTTCTTCGCCCTTGCCGGTGTTGAACACCCGCACACCGCCCGCGCTGCGGGAGCGGAACGAGATGCCATCAACCGGCACCCGGATCGACTGACCTTTGGAGGTGGCCAGCATGATCTGGTCGTCCAGATCAACCGGGAAGGAGGCAACCAACTCGCCGCCGCGCATCGCTTTGTCCATCGCCGCGACACCCATGCCGCCGCGACCACGCACCGGGTAGTCGTGGCTGGAACTCAGCTTGCCCGCGCCGCCTGAGGTGATGGTCAGGATCAGGTTTTCGGCGGCTGACATTTCTGCGTAACGCTCTTGCGGCAGCAGGCTGTCGGCGTTGCCTTCCTCATCTTCCGTTTCCGCGTCATCGGCAACACCGGCCACGGCGCGGCGCATCTTGAGATACGCGGCGCGTTCGTCTGATTCAGCCTCGAAATGGCGGATCACGGACATCGAGACGACGCGGTCACCATTGGTCAGTTTGATGCCCCGCACACCGGTGGATTCGCGCGAGTTGAACACGCGCACATCGGTGGTACGGAATCGGATCGCGCGGCCTGAATTGGTGACCAGCATCACGTCTTCGTCTTCGGAACAGATGCGGGCGTTTACCAGTTCCACATCCTCGGGCAGTTTCATCGCGATCTTGCCGTTGCGGCGAACATTGGTGAAATCCGACAGACGGTTCCGGCGCACGTCACCTGCGCTGGTGGCAAAGACGATCTGCAGGTTTTCCCACTCGTCATCAGGCACATCCACCGGCATGATTGCCGCGATGGAAACGCCGGTGGGGATCGGCAGGATATTGACGATGGCCTTGCCTTTGCCCGTACGTCCCGATTGTGGCAGGCGCCACGTTTTCAACTTGTAGACCATGCCGTCGGTGGTGAAGAACAGCAGTTGAGTATGCGTGTTGGCCACGAAGAGGTTGGTCACAACATCCTCTTCCTTGGTCTGCATCCCCGACAGGCCCTTGCCGCCGCGTTTCTGCGCCCGGAAATCGGCCAGCGGCGTGCGCTTGATGTAACCGCCCGAGGTGATGGTCACGACCATGTCCTCACGCTCGATCAGGTCTTCGTCTTCCATGTCGCCGGACCAGTCGACAATCTCGGTGCGGCGGTCGACGGCAAACTGTTCGCGGACGCTGCGCAGCTCATCACCGATGATCGACATGATCCGTTCGCGCGAGGACAGAATATCCAGATATTCCTTGATCTTACCGGCCAGTTCTTCCAGCTCGTCCGTGACTTCTTTGACACCAATCTGGGTCAGGCGCTGCAGGCGCAGGTCAAGGATGGCGCGGGCCTGTACCTCGGTCAGGTTATAGGTGCCGTCGTCGTTCATCTTGGACAGCGGATCGTCGATCAGGCGCAGATAGCCTTCGATCTCGGCCGCAGGCCAGCGGCGAGTCATCAGCTTTTCACGCGCTTGCGCAGCGTCGGCGGAAGAGCGGATCGTAGCGACGACTTCATCCACGTTCGACACGGCCACAGCCAGACCACACAGGATATGACTGCGTTCGCGTGCCTTGCGCAAGTCATAGGCGGTGCGGCGTGCAACAACATCTTCGCGGAAGTCGATGAAGGAGGTCAGGAACCGGCGCAGGGTCAGCTGCTCGGGACGGCCGCCGTTCAGCGCCAGCATGTTGCAGCCGAACGAGGTTTGCATCGGCGAGAAACGGTAAAGCTGGTTCAGAACCACCTCGGGCGTGGCATCGCGCTTCAGTTCGACCACGACACGCACACCGTTACGATCGGATTCGTCCTGCACGTGGCTGACGCCTTCGATGCGTTTCTCGCGCACGGCCTCGGCGATCTTTTCGATCATCGAGGCCTTGTTCACCTGATACGGGATTTCATCTACGACAATGGCATACCGATCGCGACGGATTTCCTCGACCCGCGTCTTGGCGCGTATGATGACGCTGCCTCGGCCTTCCAGATAGGCCTTGCGCGCGCCGGATCGGCCCAGCATGACGCCGCCGGTTGGAAAATCGGGGCCGGGGACATATTCGATCAGCTGTTCCGAGGTCAGGTCCGGATCGTCGATCAGCGCCAGCGTGGCATCGACCACCTCACCCAGATTGTGCGGAGGTATGTTTGTCGCCATACCCACGGCGATACCACCGGCGCCATTGACCAGCATGTTCGGGAAACGGGCAGGCAGGACGGTCGGCTCTTTATCCTTGCCGTCATAGTTGTCCTGAAAATCGACGGTATCCTTGTCGATATCCGCCAGCAGAAAGGCGGCGGGCTTGTCCATGCGCACTTCGGTATAGCGCATGGCTGCCGGGTTATCGCCGTCCATCGAGCCAAAGTTGCCCTGACCATCAAGCAAGGGCAGCGACATCGAGAAATCCTGCGCCATCCGGACCAGCGCATCATAGATCGCGCTGTCGCCATGCGGGTGGTATTTACCCATCACATCGCCAACCGGACGGGCCGATTTGCGATAGGACTTTTCATGGGTGTTACCGGTTTCGTGCATGGCGTACAGAATCCGCCGATGCACGGGTTTCAGGCCATCGCGCAGATCGGGGATCGCGCGGGAAACGATGACCGACATGGCATAGTCCAGATAGGATGTGCGCATCTCGGATTCGATGGAGACCGTCGGGCCGTCATAGACGGGGCGCTCGGGCGGGGTTTCATCCATGTTTTCAGGTGTTTCTGGCGTATCGCTCACGTAAACTGCTCGTTTCTTGTGCAGACTCTATATTTTGTGGTCCCACTCTATCAGACACAGCACATAAGGTGCAAGCAAGCAACGAATCCGGGCGCAGAAATCCAAAGTAACACTCGGGTAACATCTTGTTATCCCATTGTTAGGTGGTTTTGCTGCTATCATTGAGAGACCCTGAATGAACCCGGAGGTCTGAATGCAGCAAAGCGAAACCGAATTGATGCTGAAGGGATATGGTCTGACGACGGCGGAATTCTTCTATCACATGCCCGACTATATCCATGTCCTGAATACGTTTATCTGGCAGGAATACGACCTGGCGCCAGACCATCCGAAACTGTTTGAATTCATCGACTTTTGGCAGCGTGAGATTGACGGGCCACTGCATTCGGTCAAGTTCACGCATCGCAAGATGATCGCGCCGGGGGAGTGGCGCAATATGGTGGGTGAGTTCCGCGTGAACTGACGCCTTATCCCGCCCGCCATGCGTAAACCGAACATCCGGTTGAGCCCGAGCTGGTGAAGCTGTTGCCATCGTCGGCCAGACGACCGCGCCATTGAACGGTGATGCCGGGAAAATAGTCCGTGCCGCTGATCTGTTGGTCATTCACATAGATCACCGTGTTGGCTTTTTGACCCAGCGAGTCGGTGAGGCTTCCGGTGTATTTGTTGCCGCCTGCATGAGAGTAGCGGACCGTTCCGGTTACCTTCACGACCACCGCGCAGGTGGCCTTGAACTGCCAGGTGCCAGCCATCGAAGTACTAACAGACACAGACGGTGCAGGGGCGGGTGTTGGTGCCGCGACGACCTTGCAGATCGAGCCGCTTTTACTCTGCAACTCTTCCAAAGCGTGCTGGGTTCCCAAATCATCCGCTCCGAGTTGCGACGCGCTCGCCTCGCGGTAACGCGCAAAGGCCTGTCTTGTGCGAGGACCGGCGACACCATCCGCGCCTCCGGCGCTGCAGCCCAGCGTGTTCAGGGCCGATTGCGTGGCGCGCATCACCTCACGCGAATCCGAAATAACTGGGGTGTCGGGGGCTTCGGGGGCCGGGGTGCGCTCTGTCTCGATTGGCAACTCGACCGAGGCCAGGCTGTCGCGCAACTGCAGTGCCACCTCGTAGGAGTAGTTTTCGGACTGACCCTCGTACTTTTCCAGAAAAGCATCCAACGCCGTCACCGTTCCGACCGAGCGCGCCAGGTCCAGATCCGCGCGCATGTCATCCGTCGGAGGCGTCGGCGCGTTCCGTGGGAGTGTTGCGGCGGCTGGGGTGAAATAGAACTCGCCCAACAGCTCATCATAATAGGCGGGCACTTGCGTGTGCTGAACGGTGCGGGACAGGTCGCGCACCTCGCGCCGCAGGTCCGAGACCATGCTGCGCAGTTCCAGCCCCGGTTCCGACAGGCGCGGCAGCAATGCACGGGTGAAGACCGAGTTCTGCGCGGGTTCATCATCGCTCAGGCGGTCCAGCGCCATCTGGCCAGCCCCGGCCGAGAAGATCACGAACATCCCCTCAGGCGCGTTGATGCGCCCAAGCCCGCGTGTACGCCCGACACTGCGCCCGGACACGGTTTCAAACGGATTGTCGCGGCAGGCATCGACTATGGCGATCGAGGTGCGCGCGCCTGTGGCGCGGACGCGGTCTAGCAGGTTCGACAGGGCAATGGATTCGGATTTCACGAAATCGGTCTCACCCGAAGTGGGCGCGACGATATCGGTCGGTAGCAGGTAATTCTCGCCGTCGATCTCGACCCCGTGACCGGCGAAGAACACAAAAGCGGTATCGCCAGCCTCAAGCCGGGCGGTGAAGTCCGAAATTTTCTGGTTCATGCCGCGCCGGTCGAGGTTCAAACCTTCGATGGTTTCAAAGCCCAGATCTTCCAGCTTGTCGGAAACGGCTTCGGCATCGGCGACGGCTTTCTTCAGATCAACGACTGAGGTGTATTGATCATTCCCGATCACCAGTGCCAAACGGTCCTGCGCCCAAAGCGGGGCGGCGAAACATGCAAACAGAAAAAACAGGCAATTTTTCATCTCAACAACCCAAACTGGAATGATCCTGTTACATCTATAGCGGAAAACCGCCGCACCCCTCAGTGATTTGGATTACTTTGGCTGAACCAGTCGAATAAGAGACGGTTTTTGGGTCATGCGACGAAAAAAAGAAGCAAAAAAGCAGTGATATGATTGCGCTAACATTGGACATGATCTTAGGGGCAGGTTAAGGACAACACATGGTTTCACGCGTCATTCCCGTCGATCCGTTCGATCTGGTCATTTTCGGCGGTACCGGAGATCTTGCGCAGCGCAAGATCCTGCCCGCATTGTTTCGCAGGTTCTGCGCGGGGCAATGGCCCGAAAGCGCACGCATTATTGCGGCTGCGCGCAGTGAGCTTGACGCCGACAGGTTCCGGTCTCTTGTGGCTGAGGCGCTGCGGACCTACGCGCCGCGACGCTCAGATGATGTTGAGAACCTGCAAGGGTTCCTGCAGCGTGTCGATTACGTCCGGCTGGATGCGCTCTCAACCGGCGGGTGGGATGAGTTGGCTGGTAAATTGACCCCGAACCGGGTGCGGGCGTTCTATTTCTCGGTCGGTCCCAGCCTGTTCGGCCCTCTGGCCGAACGTATCCGCGCGCATGCGCTTGCGACCGAGGATACTCGGATCGTGGTAGAAAAACCCTTCGGCCACGATCTGGACAGCGCACGGGATTTGAACGCCACGCTGGCGGCGCATTTCGACGAAGGACAGATTTATCGGATCGACCACTATCTGGGCAAGGAAACCGTTCAGAACCTGATGGCCGTTCGGTTCGGCAACATGCTGTTTGAGCCGCTTTGGAACAGCCAGTATGTGGACCACATCCAGATCACTGTGGCTGAAACGGTGGGCGTCAAAGGGCGTGAGGACTATTACGAACGCGCCGGAGCCATGCGTGATATGGTGCAGAACCACCTGATGCAATTGCTGTGCCTGATCGCCATGGAGCCGCCCGCCAAATTCGATCCCGACGCTGTCCGGGACGAAAAGCTCAAGGTCATCCGCGCTCTTGATCCGGTTGAGCCGCACCAAATTGTACGCGGACAGTTCTCCGAGGCCGATGGGGCGGGCTATCGCGATGTTGTCGGCAATCCTCGTTCGACCACGGAAAGCTATGTGGCCCTGAAGGCGCATATCAGCAATTGGCGTTGGGCCGGGACGCCGTTCTATCTGCGCACTGGCAAGCAGCTGGTCGCGCGGTCCTCGGTGATCAACGTGCAGTTCAAGGACGCGCCGCATTCGATCTTTGGTGAGGCTGCGGGGCGGCACGCCAATGCCTTGTCCATCCGATTGCAACCGAATGAGGGGATCACCCTGAAGGTGACTATCAAAGAGCCGGGGCAGGGTGGGATGCGTCTGATCGACGTGCCGCTCGACATGAGCTTTGCCGAGGCGCTCGGGCCGGAAAATCGGGACCCGCCCGATGCTTATGAACGGCTGATCATGGACGTGATCCGGGGCAACCAGACCCTGTTCATGCGCGGTGATGAAGTCGAGGCCGCCTGGGCCTGGACCGATCCGATCATTGCCGGATGGCAGGCGCGGGGCGATGTGCCTAAACCCTATGACAGTGGCAGCACAGGTCCGGGCGACGCCGAGCTGCTGATGAAACGAGATGGTCGCCACTGGCAAGGAATCAAGCCATGAATATTCAGGAATATGCCGACCGCGACATGCTGGCGATCGACGTGGCCAACGCATTGGCCGGAGAGTTGGAGGCCGCGCTGTTGCATGACGACACGGTGGCCCTTGCGGTGCCGGGCGGAACGACACCGGGGCCGGTTTTCGATGTCCTGTGTGCCGCTGATCTGGACTGGGCACGCATACGCGTGCTGCCAACCGATGAACGCTGCGTGCCTGCGGACAGTGACCGCTCGAACGAGCGTCTGATCCGCGAGCGTCTTCTGACCAACCGCGCCTCGGTGGCGCAATATGTACCGCTCTATGTTCCGGGAGCTGCGCCAGAGGACGCTCTGCCCGAGATCGAGTCGCTGATCGCGCCGGTGCTGCCATTGTCGGTGCTGGTGCTGGGGATGGGTGGCGATATGCACACTGCCTCGTTGTTTCCTGGAATGCAGGGGCTGGCTGAGGCGCTGGACAGCAACGCGCCGACGCTGGCCGTGGCGCGGACCGATATGCAACCTGAACCGCGCATCACCCTGACGGCTCCGGTTTTGGACGGGGCCTTGTCGAAACACCTGATCATCTTCGGCGCTGAGAAGCGGGAAGCGCTGGAGAAGGCCATGTCTCTGCCGCCCGAAGAGGCGCCTATCGCGGCTGTTCTGGGCGGTATGACTGTGCATTGGGCGGAGTGAGCCATGCAACTGGATGGACTGAAAGCACTGGCAGCATCGCAGCACGCGCGCATTCTCGACCTGTTCGAGGCGGACGCGGATCGTGCGCAGGGGTTCTCTGCCTCAACCGGCGATATGCTGTTCGACTACTCAAAAACGCAGATCGACGGCGAGATTCGGGATGCGCTGATCCAATTGTGTGACCAAGCCGATCTGGCCGCGCGCCGCGAGGCAATGTTCTCCGGCCACAAGATCAACGAGACCGAAGATCGCGCGGTGCTACATACGGCGTTGCGCAATCTGGACGGCGGCGCGGTTCAGGTCGATGGTCAGGATGTCATGCCGGATGTTCTGGACACCTTGCAGCGGATGCGCGTCTTCGCCGAGGAGGTGCGCGGAGGCACCGCTGCCGGGGCAGGGGGCAGCTTTACCGATGTGGTGAATATCGGCATCGGAGGCTCGGATCTGGGGCCGGTCATGGCGACCCATGCGTTGTCGCCCTACCATGATGGGCCGCGTCTGCACTATGTCTCGAACGTCGATGGCGCGCATATCGCGGATATGTTACGCCAGCTGGACCCGACCCGGACATTGGTGATCGTGGCTTCGAAAACCTTCACGACGATTGAAACCATGACCAACGCCCGCACCGCGCGGGCCTGGATGAGCGAGGGTGGCGGTGACCCCTCCAGGCAATTCGCGGCCGTTTCCAGCGCGTTGGACAAAACACAGGCCTTCGGCATCCCAGAGGACCGCGTATTCGGCTTCGCGGATTGGGTCGGAGGGCGGTACTCTGTCTGGGGTCCTGTCGGTTTGCCGGTGATGATCGCGATCGGCTCGAACGCGTTCGACGCGTTCTTGCGGGGCGGGCAGGCCATGGACCTGCATTTCCGTTCGGCCGAGTGGGCGGAGAACGTTCCGGTTATGCTGGCCTTGGTCGGGATCTGGCATCGTCAGGTGCTGGGTCATGCCAGCCGAGCGGTGTTGCCCTATGATCAACGGCTGCTGCGCCTGCCGGCCTATTTCCAACAGCTTGAGATGGAATCGAACGGAAAGTCAGTCGCTATGGATGGCAGCGCACTTTCGGTTCCCTCGGGGCCAGTTGTCTGGGGTGAACCGGGCACCAATGGCCAGCATGCCTTCTACCAGCTGATCCATCAGGGCACCGACGTGATCCCCTGCGAATTCATGGTCGCCGCCGAAGGGCATGAACCTGAACTGGCCCATCATCACCGGCTGCTTCTGGCCAATTGCCTTGCCCAGTCTGAGGCTTTGATGCGCGGCAGGTCTCTTGACGAAGCCAGCGCCCGTATGGCGGCCAAAGGCCTGCAGGGCGACGAACTTGACCGTCGGGCGCGGCATCGGGTGTTTCCGGGCAACCGGCCCTCGACCACGTTGATCTATCCCAAACTGACGCCCTTTGTGTTGGGGCAGATCATTGCGCTTTACGAACATCGGGTGTTCGTCGAAGGCGTTCTTCTGGGCATCAATTCCTTCGATCAATGGGGCGTCGAATTGGGCAAAGAACTTGCCACCTCACTCGGGCCGATCGTGGACGGAGAAGAGGGTGCAGACGACAAGGATGGCTCAACCGCTGCTCTGGTCGCCTATGCCCTGCGCCACCGCAATTGACGTGGTGAAATGCGGCCCGGGCCAATCTCGGGCTGCAATCTTTTATTGTCAGACATATAATTGCTTGGCAGGGTTCTTCCCAATGAACCGTCATGATTGATCGCCCGGCCACAGGCCCGCGTATCTCTCAATGTACGGAATGGCCGCCGACAGCGTGGCCTGAACAAAAAAGGGAGGATGTCCATGCTAGGACAGATGATGACGCAGCCCTTGCTGATCTCGTCACTGATTGATCACGCCGAGCGCTACCACGGTCAGACGGAAATCGTTTCGGTTGAAACAGACGGCACAGTGACACAGACCAATTGGTCCGAAGTGGCGCGCAATGCGCGACGGTTGGGATCGGCCCTGACCAAGCTTGGGCTGGAACCACAGGACCGCATCGCTACCCTCGCCTGGAACAACCGCCGCCACCTTGAGATCTACTATGCGACCTCGGGTGCCGGTTTCGTGTGTCACACGATCAATCCACGCCTTTTCCCCGAACAGCTGACTTACATCATCAACCATGCCCAGGATCGCGTTCTGTTCTTCGATGCCACCTTCATCCCTCTGGTCGCTGCTTTGCAAGAAGGTCTGGGCGAGGTTCATCACTTCGTGCTGATGGGCCCGCGTGATGAGGAAGCGGCGGCTCAGATCGACGGGCTGCAGTTCTATGATGAATTGATCGAGACGGGTGATGTCGATTTTGCATGGCCGGATTTGGACGAAAACACAGCCTCAAGCCTGTGTTACACCTCGGGCACGACGGGCCATCCCAAGGGGGTGCTCTATTCGCATCGCTCGACCGTGCTGCATGGCTTTGCCTCGAATGGGCGAGACGTCATTGGTTATTCCGCGATGGATGTCGTGATGCCCGTGGTGCCGATGTTCCATGTCAATGCATGGGGGTCGCCCTATGGCTGTGCCATGTCCGGCTCGCGCATGGTTTTGCCGGGGCCGGGGCTGCATGGTGAGGCGCTGGTCAATCTGATCGACACTTATGGCGTGACGGTCGCGATGGGCGTTCCCACGATCTGGCAGGGCCTTCTGGCCCATGCCGCGCAATCCGGCAGCAAGCTTGCCAGCCTTGAGCGCACCGTAATCGGAGGCGCCGCTTGTCCGCCCTCGATGATCGAAACCTTCCGCGAGGTCTACGACGTCGACACCGTCCATGCCTGGGGCATGAGTGAGATGAGCCCGCTGGGCACAACCAATGTCCCGATTGCCAAACATCGCGACCTGCCGATCGAAGAGCAGCACCGTCTACGCGAAAGCCAGGGGCGGCCTCCCTTTGGGGTCGAACTGAAGATCGTGGATGATGATGGCAACGACTTGCCCCATGACGGCGAAACCCAGGGCGACCTGATGGTGCGCGGCCCATGGGTGCTGGACAGCTACTTCCAGATGCAAGATGAGGCGCTATTGCAGGACGGCTGGTTCGCCACCGGGGATGTCGCAACACTGGATGCCGACGGCTACATGACGATCCGCGACCGGTCAAAGGACATCATCAAATCAGGGGGCGAATGGATCAGCTCGGTCGAGTTGGAAAACATCGCCGTCGCCCATCCAAAACTCGCCACAGCCGCCGTGGTTGGTGTGCCGCACCCGAAATGGGATGAGCGCCCGATTCTGGTCGCGGTGAAAGCCGAGGGAGAGGAGCCGTCAGAGGAAGAACTGCTGTCCTTCTTCGATGGCAAGATCGCCAAATGGCAAGTGCCGGACAAGGTTGTGTTCATCGACGCTCTGCCGTTGAACGCCACGGGAAAGGTGCTGAAACGGACGTTGCGCACGCAGTTTGCCAACGCTTTGACCGGGTGATCTTGGGGAAATTGGCTCCGGCGGTAGGGATCGAACCTACGACCAATTGATTAACAGTCAACTGCTCTACCGCTGAGCTACGCCGGAACGGTTCGCGCCGTATATCAAGCTGTTTTCACGGCGTCCAGTGGCGGATGAAAAGTTTTTTCTGCCGATCAGCGACGCACTGATCTGGCCCGTCTAGACCATGACCAATTTCACTAGATTATGCTAGGAAGATTGGCTCCGGCGGTAGGGATCGAACCTACGACCAATTGATTAACAGTCAACTGCTCTACCGCTGAGCTACGCCGGA